>QMPQ01000001.1 GCA_003648635.1 Bacteroidota bacterium
ACAGACTCGGGAGATAATATTACGGCAGGTGCAGCAGGTGATGGTACCCTGGTCCTCGAACGATTGCTGGCACACCAGGTATCAAATGCCGTTCTGGCTGGTATCTATGATCCGGAGGCAGTGGAGTTGTGTGTGAAAGCCGGAGTAGGAGCTGAGATGGAACTAACTATTGGCGGTAAAATTGATTATGTGTTTAGCAGGCCACTTTCCATATCTGGCACTGTGTTGAGTCTGCCCAAAGGAGATGCGAATAGTGAAAAGTACGATGTGGTGATGCAGGTAGATGATGTTATACTTGTATTGTTGAGCGAACACAGGGCCTTTACCGATCCTGTTCATTTCCAGGCTGTAGGTATCGATCCGCTTGCTTTCAAAATAGTTGTTGTCAAAGAGGGCTACCTGTTTCAGGGTTTAAGGGATATCGCCCCACGGGCAATCATGGCTCTGACACCAGGTTTTGCAAATCAGACCCTGGAAAAAATGGAGTACCTCCAGGTTCGCAGGCCCATCTTCCCCCTCGATCCGGATATGACATGGACCGCAAGCAGCCAGTAATTGACCAGAGATCTTCTATTTCAGTTTTTCAAACCAAAGGTTCTTTACTCTTCCATTGGAGACCCGGATTCCGGTAACCTGATCCTCTTCATTTCTCTTATATTTGGAATTAGACAGTGGCCATTCACCTTCCAATACATCTTTTTTAAGAATCTTCATTTCATGGTCTCCGTGTCTGGCATGATGATAGAACAGGGAATCATTCTTCAAATAGATCTTATAGGTAGTTTCCAGTTCCTGACTATAGAATTCTCCGGTGTATGATTCCAGTTCTTCTTTGGAGGGTTCCGTGGGATCAAAACCATTGAATATGCCTGGCTGACCATCACCAACAGTTACAATCATATTTCGGTCTGGCCCCTTAATTTCAAATTTAACGCTGACCACATCGCTTACATCCGCCATTTGGAATTCGTCCTTTCCAACAGGAACAAGGGGGTTTTCACTACTAGCTGACCTATAATACCTGAGGGTGTCATTTTTCAGGTATATTTTTCTGGCAATATTCTCCTTTTCGTGCCAGTAGGAGCCTTCATATGCTGCCAGTGTTTTGTTCGATAATTTGATGGTTTTCACAGGATCACGGACTTCGACGGGCTTCTCTTCAACAGGCTCCCCCATTAAAATATTAGAAATGGCATTGGATTTCTGACCGACAGAAGATGACGAAAAATTAGTCAGAATAGCGATGCTTAGCTCTTCGTCAGGATAAGTAATAATGTTTGATCTGAAACCACCAATGGATCCACTATGACCAATAGTTCTATGGCTATTGACTGATCCAGTCACCACTCCAAAAGCATAATTATTCTTTTCACCATTATTCAGGGGATCTACTGTTTGCATCATCTGGAAATGAGCTTCCCAGTCGGGTTGAGGATCATGAAAATTGCTTAGCCATCTAAGTAAATCGCTGGTTGTTGAGTGCATATTTCCAGAACCTATATAGCCCCAGTATTCTACTGCTCTTTCAAACTTATTCTCCTCCACCTGGTAATAAGATGTTGCATTATTAGCTACAATCCGGCTGTAGTTATCTTCCACATAAGTATTGGTCATCCCTAAGGGTTCGAACACTGTATGTTTCATCCAGTCCGGAAACTTCTCCCCGGTCGCTTTTTCAATAATATTTACCATAAGCATATAGCCCGTATTGCAATAATTATATTCATCTCCCGGCTTGAAGTTCAGGTCACTTTGATTTAGCATGAAGCGATTGAGATCCTCATTGGTCCTGGAATCATCACCTCTCCATCCGGCCAATCCAAGCATGGCATGAAGACTCCGAAGTCCACTGGTGTGGTGAAGCATATGCCTGATGGTAATTGTCTCTCCAAAATCAGGCAATTCGGGGAGGTAAATCCGAATATCATCATCTACCGATAGCTTACCCTGCTGATGAAGCACAATAATTCCCATGGCCGTAAACTGTTTCGATACCGACGCCGTATTAAATATGGTTCCGGCGGTATTAGGAACTAAGTATTCCATGCTGGCAAGTCCATAAGCTTTGGAAAATACGGTCTTTCCATCTTGCATGATCCCTATGGCTCCACCCGGACGAAAGGGTTTGTTCCATTCAAGGAAGAGGCTATCTATTGCTTGAGATTGACTTTCACTTAGTTGTGCATTGGCCTGTATTGCGAGAAAAAGTAAGAGTACAGGCAGCAAATTTTTATAATTCATGGTATGTCTTATTGGTTCTTTTCTCTGTTTTCTAAGCGGTATTCATCCTGCTCTTTACTTTCCCGGTACATATCCTCCACATTATCAATCTGCGGAGATTCCTCCATCGCTTCCCAGTTAAATTTTTCATCAAATGGATCCAATGCTTTTTGAGGATCAAAAATGCGTTGATCAACCGCTAAGGCATCGTAAGGAGCATAATCTGGCGTAGAGGTGAAGAAGTTACTAATATCATTTGCTCCTGCATCGTATTGATTTAAGTAAGGTAAGCCTAAGATATTCCAGAACGATTTAAACAGACTTCCGAAACTATAGTGAACGTGGCTAACATAATCTCTTTTCACCCAAGGTGAAATCATCATAAGAATACTGCGATGTGCATCAATGTGATCTACCCCATTTTGAGCATCATCTTCTGTAATTACAATCAACATATTTTCCCAATAGGGTGTTCTTGAAAGATATTCCACAATGCGTCCCACGGCTAAATCATTATCGGCCATATAGCTTTCCCGAAAGGGATATCCGGCTTCAGGCCGATCGTCCGCCCCGTGGTCATTGGGGATAATCACAGTGATAAATGCAGGCAAGCTATCCTGTCCTTTCATCCATTTATTCTCAAACTCTTTAATAAACTGGTCTATCCTGAATTGATCCGGAATGGCCATATTATACGTGGGGTACATCCTGGAAGTTCTATCATACAGGGGTTGAGGCATGGGGAAATTAATGTATTGCTGAATGCCGGAATATTTATATTCAGCTTTATAGAGTGCAGGTTCAAACATAATGCTGAATCCAAAATTATAGAAATCAACGCTATGGCGTTCCAGATGATCCCACATGGACCCTGCCTCGTTATAATCTTCCGGATAGATTGCGCCTGCTGCTCCATTCATTGCAAATACCCCCGGTGCTTTTGAGTCAATCTTAAAATCCCGGTTCCCTCCATAACTGGCTGCAGTAGCTGTTTCACACCACTCATTGGGGTAAGTATTCACCAACCACCGGTGACCATCCGCTGAGACGTCTGCATCCACATAAAAATTGTCGGCCATCGCAAACTGCTTTGCTAAAGCCAGATGGTTGGGCATAACAGTAGTTCCTGAAATAGATTTCGTTTTATCTCTATTTGAAAATGTAGCATTCCTGCCATATCGTGTTATTGACGAGTCTCCATTGCCTTTTTCTATCTGGCCAAATACTTCATCATAGGTTCTGTTTTCTTTAGAAATGAAGACAATATGCTTAATAGGGCTCTCTTTTTCGCCAGGATATAGTGGAATGGGATTGTCCTTCCTGCTATCAAAGACTGGGTCATTGGATAAGGTGAATTTGAAGTTGTTTGAGATAACCAGTTCTGTCATCTCTTTTAGCTTCTTCTCATCCGGAATATCTACAACCTGAACAGTCCCTTTCATCAGGGATCCGATATAGCTACCCTCCGGTCCCTGTTCAAATGCCTTCCCTCCATTAGGGCCACTTCCAAATCCTTTGGCATTGGCAATGATTAACTTTTCCCCATCCTTGCTCACCTCAACTTTTGATGGAAACCACCCGGAGGGGATATGTCCCAGGACCTTCAAATTTGAAACATTAATAACTGCAATTGCATTTATTCCTGATTCGGCAACATAGAGGCGCTCCTGGTCCGGGCTCAGGGCAAGGCCAAAAGGAATAACTCCCCGAAATTGCTTCATCCGGTCATCTGGCTTAAGATAGATGGTAGAAACAACAGTATCTTTCTCGATAGAAATAACAGAGATATTATCATTGGTTCCATTGCTAACAAATACATATTGATCTGTGGCTACAATGGAGTTTGGACTGGAGCCTCCTACCGCCGGAATACCTTCCACCAGTGTTCCCACCAGATGTCCAGTCTTTATTTTGGCTACAACCGAAGGATTATTTGAATCTTCCAAATTCACAGTGAATACGGAGAAAGATTCGATTGTATTTGGATCTCCCAGGGCGGGGACAAACAGGGTATCATTTTCAATTCCCTCCAACATCTCTTTTGAACCATAAGCAAAAGCGGGATAATCAATGGACTTAAGCTTAGATTTTTTCCCTGGACCATCTTTTATTATGGCATACTCAAACATTCCTACGTTTGCCACATAGGCTCTTTTTTCATCGGGGGACAGACAGATTCCAAATGGATAGCGCCCCACTGCAACCGAATGCTTTATTTTTTTGGCCCTGGTATCGAGGATGACCATTCTGAATCCTATCTGATCCACCGCATACAGAGTTCTTCCATCTTTAGATAATTTCAGATCGCCAATATATCCGTGGGAATAGTCAGTGTTTCCCGAAATGTCGGAACAATCTATAGTTCCCCTCGCCTCACCTGAAGAGACATCAAACAGAAATATTTTATTCTCCTGCCCTCCTGAAACATATACTATTTGATTGTCCGGGGATATCGCAAGACCCATAAACACAGACGCTAATACACCTTCCTCGGTGGAGGGTCCGGGCGGAATTTGTTGAACTTCCGGATGCTTTGCTAAGATATTACGAACAATTGTGATGGATAATGGACTGGTCCCTGAATTGGCGGTTACCGCAATATTTCCATTTGGACTCAGTGTTAATCCGTAGGGGTGTGGTGCAGTGAGGATACTTATTCCGGCAGGAGCAATGTATCTTCCATTGGGGATCACCGTTTGCCCGTCCTTATCAATTTTTGTGATTTCATCTCCAGCAGGAGCTGATACGATCCATAATTTGTCATTCCCCGAATTATTTTGAAAATCACAGGCAATCACAAGCAGCAGGATGGGTAATAAAATTGTTTTTTTCATGATTTCTTGAATTCATAATCTCGTTCCACTCTGGAAATCCTCACTTTATAATCTTTATACCACTCCTGGCGGCCTTTTTGTCTGGCGATAGAATGTTCGGCGTGGTGTTTCCAATTATTTATGGACTCCAGATCCTTCCAATAGGACACAGTAATACCAAGGTCCTCCCGGGCATGTTCCACCCCCAGGAAGCCAGGCTGTTTCTCTGCCAGTTCTATCATCCGGTCGGACATAGCGGCATAACCATGATCGCCTTCAGTTCGGGTAGAAGTGAATATCACTGCATAGTACGGAGGTTCAGGTGTCCTGGCGATCATTCTACTTCTTTTTTCTCATTGAGTTCTTCTATATTTTGCAAAGCCTCTTCGCTATCCGGGTAGTATTCAAGGGCTAGTTGAAAAAAGGCAAGGGATTTTTGAGTTTCGCCCCATTCAAGGTTCATATAGCCCAGCATGATTAGTAGCTCTTCATCAAATGGAGGGACAAAGTATCCAAAATGATCTTTGAGCTTCTTTTCCCGCTTTCTGATAATCTGGATCAATTCATCCTTAGGAGTGTCAGGAGAATTGAACTTGTCGGTGTTTTCAATGGGATACCAATTGAAGAGAAATATCAGGCCATCTAAAATGGATGGTAGTGAAACAGTGCCATGAAGGTCTCGTTCATAGAATTTCCATTTGTAACTCAAGCCATTATTATCGTTCTCCTTCACGTAATTGGAGAATTCAATATTTGAACGTGCAAACAGTGTATAATCACTGCTATCCTGCATTACGTTTTCAATAGTGATTTCGCTGTTTTGCATGTGGAGTTGTCCGCTAAGGGACATGAACAGGGAAAACCCATTGTAATCCCGGGTGCTCAATATCTCATTCGATTGCTTAAGTAGTTTCTGATCGTCCCAATCCAGGCTCGGGTCTATGGCTAAATAATTGTCAAAAACCGCAGAATGATTCATTAGCATATTGATAGCAAACAGGCCAGCATAAGAATGTCCAATCAAAGTTCTGTAGTTAGTTGCAGGATAGTTGGCTTCAATATGAGGGATCAACTCTTTTTCAATAAAAAGTGTGAAATTTTCAGCACCGCCTGTTTCTTGATTATATGTAGCCCCTCGGCGTGTTTGAATTTCTGAAGTTGTTAAATCGCGTGTCCTGTTTTCCCAGTTTGAAATCCCTACAATGATCATTTCGGGCATGAATCCACCCCAATTATAACTTAGTACTGTTGATACAGCTTGCAAATGAACTGCTCCGTCCAATACATAGACGACAGGGTAAAGCTGTTTGCTTTCCTGGTTATAGCTCTCAGGGAGCTGCACCCAGAATACTCTTTGTTCCTCAAGCGTCTTTGAATAGAGGCTATCCTTTGTACCAATTTCATATAAATTGCTTGATTGTGTCAGACCATATTCGAAGACTAAGCATATAATAGTGAAGATTATCAGTATCGATTTTTTCATTTAATACTTATTATTTTTTCTTTGTTTTTTGACCTGCTTAACCATTTTTCCAAAGTCCTTATCCTTCTTTTTTCTCTCCAAAAGGTCGGAGTCAAAATGCATTTTTTCCTTTTCCATTTTTTGAAAGTTGGAGTAGGAATCTTTATCGATTTCTCCGTTTTCGACTGCTGCCAGAATAGCACAATCCTTCTCATGCATGTGTGTGCAATCCTGAAATCTGCAATTCTGTGCATATCTCAGAATGGTTTCGAATGTTGTTTCTAATCCGCCACTTGTGTCAGCAATCCCGACTTCTCGCATTCCTGGATTATCTATTAAGATGCCTCCACTATCCAATACAATTAATTCGCGGTGGCTAGTGATATGCCTTCCTTTGTTAACGCTGGAACTTATTTCGCCTGTTTCCATTTGCTGCTTGCCTGAAAGACTATTCAGGAGTGTAGATTTACCAACTCCGGAAGAACCTAGCAGGCAATAGGTCTTCCCTTCTTTTATAACAGAGTCCAATGGAGTGTACCCAGAGGCTTCCTTGCTTACAGAAATAATAGGGACATCTTTGATTCGCTGACTAATCTGATCAATATGAGACTCCAATTCAGATTTGCTGATCAAATCTATTTTGCTAAGCACAACAAGAGGTTCAACATTAGATACATTGCAAATGGTTAAGTAGCGTTCTAATCTATTTAAATTAAAGTCTCTGTCAACCGCCTGAACAATTAAACCACAATCAATGTTCGTTGCAATTATCTGTATCTCTCCTGATTTACCAACTGCCTGTCTCTCTATGATAGAATAGCGAGGATAAATAGCATGAATCAAGGCTTTGCCTTCATCATATTCGGAAAATGAAACCCAATCTCCAACAGCAGGAAAGTCAGATCTGCTTTCCGCTGTAAATCTTAAATTACCTAAAAGTTCAGAATCGTACTCATTTTCAGGGGTCTTGACAACGTATCTTTCTTTGTGTTCAGATATGACCCGACCAACTTCAAACGAATCTAAATTTTCTTCGATTCTATACCTTTCAAGCGTGTCATTATACCCCAAGTCCTGGTACGTCATTATTCTTGTGTTTAGCCGGCTGTAAAGTTGATAATAATTTTCTTAGCCCAGTAATTCCATTACCTGTTGCCAGACTTCCTCACTTACAGTAATTCCCATTTTCAGATTCTTTGCTCTGGTTTGCAAAGTTCGCTCTCCGGGATAGTAAGTTTTATCTCCAGGATGCATGGGTTCTACATCATGGGCATAATCAATAATTTCATTAATGAGTTTTTCTTGTAGAGCATTATCTTTAAATATTTCAGGGTATATACAGAGATACACCTGAGAAATCCCCGTTTCATAGCCCTTCAAACCTATTTTATAAGTAGAATCTCCAGCTGCCAACAGGGTAGCCAGCATATCTAAAATCATTGAAAGAGCAGAACCTTTCCAATACCCAATAGGTAGTCCACGTTCATTTAAGAGGATTTTTTCAGGATCATTGGATAATTCGTTGTTATCATCCCAGCCTCCATGGTATGGAAGTTTTTCACCTTTCAGCTTGTACTCATTGATCTTTCCAAAGGCAAATTGAGACATTGCCATATCCAGGACTATATGGCCTTGCTCTCTTGGTATTGAAACAACAAGCGGATTGTTACCTAATCGGCTGTCCTTACCACCCCAGGGAGGCATGTTTGCTTGTGTATTTGTAAAAAGTATGGAAATGCAACCGGCCTCTGCTGCATGCCATCCATACGAACCACCTCTCATCCAGTGATTTGTGTTACGCAAGGCCACCATTCCCATTCCATGAAGTTTTGCCAGTTCAATTGCTCGGTTTGTGCACTTCATTGCATTGAGAATACCCGGGCCAAGCCCACCATCCCATCTTTCTATGCTACCAAAAGTTTCCACTTTTTTGGCTTCAGCATCAATTTTTACTATACCATTTTCCACATATTTGATAAAAAGCGGGACACGGTTGATTCCATGGGAATTTACACCGTCTAATGTGCTTTCTGTAAATACTTTAGCTAGGGACCTGGCTTTTTCTTCTGGAAATTTATTTTTCGTAAACAGTTTGAAAAGTACATCCTGCATTTGTTCGGATGAAATCTGCATGGCTCGTTTGTTTTTGGCATATAGAAATAGGGGTATAGGTACTCCTTACGAATACTATACCCACTATCCCCTTCAAAAGCTTATATCTTTTATTAGAAGGAATGCTATTTTTCCACCAGAACGGGATCCCCAATTCCCAGGCTCTTCAAAGGCTCAAGTTGGGTGGCGGCATCTCCAACCACCACGTAATACATGTTTTGTGGTTGAATATACTTCTGTGCCAAACTTTTGTGTTCTTCAAGGGTCATGGATCCAGTAACCTCCTGTTGTAAGGTGAGGTAATCAAAGGGAAGGTTATAGTTGCTTATACTTTCCAGCATCCCTAGCAAGGACCTCATGTTTTCAAACTGACGGGCATTTGATTTCAGAAGTGCATCCTTGGTAAAGTCAAGATCCTCCTTTGAGATCCCTTCACGGTACTTGTTCATCTCCTCCGTAAAGATCTCCATGGATTCCAGAGTAGCATTGGAGCGAACGCTTGAGCTGGCCTGGAATGTACCATAAATGTTATTTCCGCTAAAACTTGAGCGGGCACCATAAGTAAATCCCTTTTCTTCTCGTAGTATCAGATTCAGGAAGCTACTGAAGGAACCACCCAGCTTGTAATTCATGGTTTGTACAGCATCATAATCGGAGTGTGACCGCGTTAAGGCCAGGTTCCCAATCTGAATAACAGATTGTTTGGCTCCTGGAACATCTACAAAATAGATTACCGGTGAATCGGGATTTCCCGGAATTTCGAACTCGGGAAGGACAACATCCTTTGATTCCCATCGGGTGTTAATACTTTCAAAGGCAGCTTTAATATCCACCAAAGGAATAGGTCCGACCATATGCAGTGATGCCAGGGATGGACTTAAATTGTTTTCATAGTAATTTTGCAAATCTTCCATGGTGATGGCCTCGATGCTCTCAAGGGTTCCGTAGGAAGGAACAGCCATCGGATTTTCTTCTCCAAATGCCAGCTTATTGAAAGTAATATAGGCCAGGTAGTTGGGATTGGCAACGTTTCGTTTGATGTTATTGGTAACCCTGCTTTTAGCCAGCTCAAATTGCTCCTCATCCCACCGGGGTTCCAGAAGGATTTCTTCCACCAGGGCCACAGTGCTTTCAAAATTTCTGGCAAGAGTATTAACGTTAATGGATATGGATTGCTCGCCTCCATAAACATTTATGCTGGCACCCAGCATGTCAATGGCCTCTTCAAGTTCTTCGGGTGTTTTGGTGGCAGTACCCTCAGTCAATAACTCAGCAACAAGATAGGCGACTCCTGGCAGTTCGGGTTGATCCAGCAGGTGTCCTCCTTTGATGACCAGGGAATAATTGACCAGGGGCACTTCATCATAAGCGATTCCATAGACATTAATTCCATTGGACAATTCATCACTCCATATCTCCGGGGGAACTACGACTGGATCGGGTCCCATCTCTGGCTCTACAGAACGGTCGAAGGAAGAGGGGGTAAGGACAATCTCCTCCTCTTCTGTCTCCTCCTGTGTGACCTCGGTGGCATCGGTGATACTTTCTTCCACCACTTCTGCTTTTACAGAGTTTACAGCCACAAGACCCATGGATCCTTTGGGTACAAAGCTGGTGGAAACAAAAGGTTTGTCTTTGACATAGCTTTCATAAACACGTAGGACATCTTCGATTGTAACGGCCTGAATGTTGGCAATATCTTCTTCGATAAAGGAAGGTGATCCGGCATACTCATTATAGCGTGCCATTTGAAATCCCTTTCCAAGGATGGAACTGATGCTGTTATAGAAACCGGTCTCAAGACCAGCTTTGATCCGCTCCATGTCGTTTTCTGTAATGCCTTCTTCTTCAAATAGCTCCAAAGATTCGAATATGGCGTCTTCCACATCGGCAAGGCTTATATCCGCATTGGCATTGATGGTGACCCTGAAACTACCTGCAAGTTCCCTGGAACGGTTGTAGGCAGAAGCTCTGGAGGTAAGTTTTTTCTCCTTAACGAGAACCTTGTACATGGGGGACTTCTTTCCGCTGGAAAGCAGCTGACCAAGGAAATTCAGTGCATAGGCATCTTTTGTATATTGCTCCACAGTGGGCCAGGCCATGGTAAGTCTGGGAGTCTTGGCAAAGTTGTCTTCGTGGTATAGTTTTTTGGTCTCATTCAAAGTGACCAGCATGGGTTCCATGTCCTGCATGGGATCACCGCCTGGAATTTCACTAAAGTATTTCTCTACCAGTGCCCGGGTTTCCTCAAGGTTGATGTCTCCGGCTATCACAAGGGTAGCATTGTTGGGCCCATAGAAGGTAGCGTGAAACTCCTTTACATCTTCCACGGTGGCATTAAAGAGGTCCTCCATCTCACCAATCACCTGCCAGCTGTATGGATGACCCTCAGGGTACAGGTTTCTATCCATTACCCAGGAGTTATGACCATAGGGCCGGTTATCTACCATCTGTCTCTTTTCGTTCTGAACCACATTTTGCTGGTTGGCAAATGCAGATAGGGTCACTGTATTGATCAGATAGCCCATACGATCCGACTCCAGCCACAAGGCCATTTCCAAAGCGTTCTTCGGCACAATTTCATAATATACTGTTCCGTCGGAATTGGTTCCACCATTGAGTGTTCCACCGGCAGCCTGGATCTTTTTAAAGAACTGGTCCTCACCCACATTTTCCGATTGTTGGAACATCATGTGCTCGAACAGGTGGGCGAAACCTGTGCGTCCCGTGTTTTCACGGTTCGAACCAACATGATACTGGATAGCTACTGAGGCGATGGGATCGGACTTATCGATATGCAGTATCACATCCAGTCCATTATCAAGAGTATACTTCTCATAGTCGATTGAGAAATCTGTTTTCTCCCCGCTTGAGGTACAAGAAACCAGCATAAGGAAAAGAATCCCTATGGCGTAAATGGCGAATTTTTTCATGATGAGTCTTTGTGAATTTAGGGCTTGAGTCAAATTGATAGGCAAATTACCACTTATTCTCTCTCGATGCAATTGTTATTTCTGAGTTTTAAAAAACGTTACATTTTCCCCATTCCAGATATCTGTTGCAGGTAGGATGTTTTCAAAACACTCGGTCAATATAAATCCTCGGGTAGAGAGCAAAGCAATTACTTCTTCACAATTAAAATAATGTGTCCAGAAGCGATACGTGTCTACCTGATCTGACTCATCGATTATAGTATGCTGCTTTAGGAATACTTTTTCATCCGGATAATGAAAGCCATTTACTAGTTCCATATAAGGTGTTGACTTCCAAAAACCACTGTATTCAAAGGTCCAGTTTTGTTGTTCCTGAAACTTCTGTTCAACATTTGTATCGTTTAAAAGATCAAAAATAAAGACTCCATGGGGCTTTAAAGCCCCATGGATATTATCAAGTAAGCCCTCCCTTTCTTCAGGCAATAAAACTCCCAGATCGGTATAGATAAGTATGATAAGGTCAAATTGATTTTCAAAATCAAGTTCAAGGTAATTCTGACATATGTAGTTGATTTCAAGACCCTTTTCTTTAGCTGTCTTTTTAGCATAAGAGATAGAGTTTTTTGAAAAATCGACACCTGTACACGCATGTCCTAACGCTGCCAGCTTCTCCAAATAAATTCCGGGGCCACAACCCAAATCAAGAATGGACATGGAGGATTCTGTGCAAAAGGTTTTTATAAACTCAACAGTTCGGTTTATACTCTCCGGCATTCGACTTGCTGAATCAATATCTGGATTCAGGTGTATCTCTAATAGCTTCTTAGAAATGTGGTCGTCTGTCCAAATGATAGAATCCCCTTTTTCATAGATTTTTGGTTTCTGTGATGCAATATGAAAATTATCAATATTCATGATTGATTACCAGGGAGTTATGCCATGCATCGGCAATGAAATATAGTGATTATTTGCTTGATATCCATCTATTCTTCCAAATTGACTGTTGGCATGCATTCCGGGTAAGGCTCTTAAGAATTGTCAGGATTCATGCATTTTACGATATTTGTTTTATAACTCAGCCCCATGAACAAGAACAGAATTCTATCCATTGACGTAAGCCGCGGACTCACCATCTTCCTTATGGTATTTGTTAATGACCTGATGCCGGTAACCGGAATTCCCTCCTGGCTGAAACATGCCAGTGCCGACGCCAATACCATGACTTTTGTGGATGTGGTGTTCCCTGCCTTTCTGTTCATTGTAGGCATATCCATACCCCTGGCCATGGGCGTACGCCTGGCCAGAGGCGAGAGCTCTCTTCAAATTGGGAAGCATGTCTTTATTCGGACCGCGGGATTGATTTTCCTTGGCCTGTTTATGGTCAATTCCTGGGAGTGGCCCGAAGGATCAGCGCTCATTTCAAAGAGGTGGTGGGATATATTACTATATCTCAGTGCAATATTAGTCTGGAACAAGTATCCTAAAGCGGATGGAGCCAGGAAGAAACTTTATACTGGTCTGCAGGCACTGGGAATTGTAGTTCTACTTGTCCTGGCTCTACTTTATCCCAAAGGCGAGGGTGAAGTGTTAATTGGTATGAAGATCAGTTACTGGGGTATATTGGGACTGATCGGCTGGGCCTATCTTCTATCCGTGCTTGCTTTTCTTCTTTTTAAAAACAGCATTGGGGCACTTGTCGGGATGCTTGCACTATTTGTTATTATGGTAACTGGTCTCCAGAGCGAAGCCTTCCATTTGCCACCTTTCCTCTCCTGGTTCGATTCCCAGGTGTTTCACCTGACCCATGCTTCGATGACCCTTGCGGGTATCGTTTTCACCTTGTTGTTCCTTCAAAAGGGCAGCAGCAAAACCCATAAGCAACGAATTACTGGCATGTTGATCACCGCCTTATTCTTCATGGTAGCCGGTTTTTTCCTGGCACCGGTGGGGGGTATCTCCAAGATATATGCCACCCCATCCTGGGCGCTTTATAGTGTTGCCATCTGTTGCTTCCTGTTCCCTCTGATATATTGGTTGGTTGATGTGAAAGGCTATTCCCGATGGGCAAACTTTTTAAAGCCGGCAGGTATTAATCCCTTACTTACTTACATCTTGCCCTATTTATTCTATGGCATATTCACTGTAGGTTACGTGGGTGAAGCCTTCAACAAGGGCGCTTTAGGTATCATGCGATCGATTCTTTTCTCCCTCTTAACACTGGGTGCTGCTGCTCTGCTCACACGCAGGAAAATTATCCTCAAACTTTAGGCAAAGAATAAACACGGTATATTAAGGAGCCACCGGAGTCACCGGTAGCTTGCCTTTGGCTTCAATCTTTCCAGATAACAAATTCACCATTGCTTTTACATTGGAAATATTTGATCCTATGGCACTTATATAAGTGTCAGGCTGCACAATCAGAGCATCGTAGGGATCTTTCAGGGCTACATTGATAAGGGGTGCTTTAGTGTTCTCCTTCACGACAGCCAGCCTTCTTCGCTGCTCTTCCAGGTCCAGCGAGGCGCCAGGGAAGGGATAGTTTTCACTAACGCATATAATAACATCCTCACCAGGAATCTCATCTTCATAGTTGTATTCACTTACATCAAATCCGGCCGCGATCATTTCGCTTACAAAGTCTGCATAGGCCGTATAATAATTGGGACCGATTCCGGCAGCGATTGTGATAATCTCTTCCACATTCTCCTTAGTAAGCCTAA
Source organism: Bacteroidota bacterium (assembly GCA_003648635.1). Classification (GTDB taxonomy): domain Bacteria; phylum Bacteroidota; class Bacteroidia; order Bacteroidales. The sequence goes on from QMPQ01000001.1 coordinate 14,261, forward strand.
CGACCGATACAGAACTCCCCGGCTTTAGTGGTACTGAAGAGCGCTTGTCATAGGCCATGTACAACGAAGATTCAGCCACTCTTAGGGCAGCCGCCTTATGCTCCGGATTGCCCACAAAAGAAGAAGCAGATGCAGCGTCTACAGTTAGTTTCTCTGTAAGTTTGTATTTTTCCTTCAGGGAGATAATACGATTGTAGGCCTCGTTGAGACGTTCCATGGGGATCCTTCCCTCTATGACAGCCTGTTCTACCCTGTCGATCATTTCATTCTGGGATTTAATATAATCGCCTACGTCCTCTCCGTAACGCTCTTCTGCAAGCATGATCATATCAGCTCCGGCTAATATGGTAAGAATAGCAGCCTCAGGTGGGTCGTAACTCTTTTGAATCGATCCCATATTGAACGAATCTGTAATCACCACTCCTTTAAAACCAAGTTTATCCCTCAGGTAATCGATGAGGATAAGCGAAGAAAGGGTGGCAGGATGTTCAGGGTCCAGTGCATCAAATATGATGTGTGAAGTCATTACCAGGTCCACACCGGCATCTATTGCCACTTTAAATGGGAGTAAATCGATGGATTCAATCTCCTCCAGGGAACGGGTTACCCTGGGAATTCCTTTGTGGGAATCTGTGCTGGTGTTGCCATGTCCGGGAAAGTGCTTCGCAACGGCGATGATGCCATTACTATGAAGCCCTGTAATGGCTGCCTTAACACGGTCGGCAACAGCCTGGGGATTCTCACCGAAGGAACGTGTTCCAATGATGGGATTCAGCGGATTTGAATTCACATCTGCTGCCGGACAAAGATTACAAACAACCCCGATCGATGTTAGCTCTTTGGCAAATATGGAATACATCTCCTCCGTATTGGCCACAGGAGACGCACCCAGAGCCATGTTGCCAGGCCCGGTAGTGGAATATGGAACCATAATCCCCCATGCACCTTCCTGATCACAGGCTGTCAAAAGCGGCTGTTTGGAGATTCCGTTCATGGCGGCAGCCTGCAACTCATTCATCAAGAGGGCCGATTGCTTTGGCTCCCTAAGATTTTCATTACTCAGGTATAGTCCCCCGATTCCTCGCTCAGCGATAAAAGGCAAAACAATGTCAGCCTCTTCTCCAGTAAAAGCAAGAAGAAATAGCTGGCCCACTTTCATTCTTACTTCATCCTTATCCGGGATACCCGAGCTCGTACAGGAATTTTGCATTAAGAAAAAGCAGAATAGTGTCACCAGGAACAGATGAGTAATGAGTCTTTTCATTGGATTTTATTTAGTCAATTGGAGTGCGAAATATACGATTTTGTTAGTGATCCTGTCAAAGCAAAGGCAAATAAGAAAACTAATATGGATTTCATATGCCTAGTTATTTCTTTTTTTCCAAAAGAGAGATTACCATGACAATGACCAGTAAAATCATTGCGAAAATGCCGAGATAGCTTCCGGCGTTGTTTGACCAGCTTAAATCTCCAAAATCTGTAACTGAGATATGCCCAATTATAATTATTACGGCCACACCGATCAGGATATATTTAACGTTTTTCATGATGGTTTTTTTGGCACAGTATTTTTTCAATTATTATAATGGAAAGGTATGCTATTGTCACCTTAGGGCTGGTGTCGGATCATTTTCTTTAATTCTGCGCCTGCAAATTTTCTCAATTTCAAACACATAGGGAATTTTTGTAATGTGGATAAGATCGGGGACATACCTGTCCGGACCATTTTTTTTACTTACCATTCTGCCCGTTCTCATCTGTAAGGCAATACTGCCTGTAGGGGTATCCCCACTTAGCTCTATATCGCCTGAGAATTGTTCCCAATCAATGGATCTGATCTTACCCTTGTAGGAATGTATTAACCTGGTTGAAGTGCCAACGAAATAGCCGCCTTTTCTGAATAGTGAGCGTATACCTCCTCCTAACATAGCAAGTCCAATGAGTACAAACAAACCAATAATGAGCGCTGGTAACATGATAGGTCCTAAATTGTCAGGACTTGCAACGGTAGGTACTCCATTCGCTTCAAAGTGGACTTCATTTCCAAGAAATAGTGGACCCAAAAAGACAACTACAAAGATACTGGTAAACGCAGTCCAGAAAGCTCCAAATATAATTAGTGCATATGAATTCCTGCGCGGCTGAGCACGTCCTGCCTTCACAGCGAAATCTTTGCTTTCAGAACCAATGACAGTGATCAAATTTCCTGGTAACCTGGTGTTTTCTATCATATTACTTTGCTTTGCTATATATCTACAAGTTAAGCAAGTCTTTAAAATCAGTGGGGATAAATGATAATATTTCTCCTTTTGTTGTCTCCTGGGAAATAAGTTTCCCATTGTACCTCAAATTCAATTTGTTTCCTGCAAGAGATTTAACTTCTACGGATATCAATGTTTCATTTTCCCATTCAATGGATATCTCAAAAGCACCTCTACCCAAAATACCTGAAATACTTCCATTGGAAAGAGCTGAGGGAAGAGCAGGAAGGATATCCTGAAAGTAGTCGCCGTTTTCATCCCGCAAATGCGATTGTAACAGCATTTCGGTAATTCCAGAAGTAGCACCAAAATTCCCATCTATCTGGAAAGGAGGATGCGCATCAAACAAGTTCAGATATAAGCCGCCCTTATCTTTCATTTCAACACCTTGAGTAATGGATGGCACCATTAAATTCCGAAGCAATAAAAATGAATGATCTCCATCTAAAAGTCTTGCCCAGAAATTGATTTTCCAAGCCCTGGACCATCCGGTACCACCGTCGCCCCGATGTGAAAGGGTCACTTTACATGCTTCGGCTAAAGCGGGAGTTGTTGAAGGATGAATTTCATTGCCCGGATGTAGCCCCCATAGATGAGACACATGACGGTGCTCGTTTTCAGGATCGTCCTTGTCAATGAGCCATTCTTGTAATTGCCCGTGTTTACCAATTAAATTGGGCGCGATCTTAGCTCGTTTCTCCTTGACTATTTCAATGAACTCAGCATCCACGCCAAGTATTTCGGCAGCCTCAACGGTGTTGGCAAACAGATTTCTGATAATCTGATGATCCATCGTCGGGGCCATTACCAATCCACCTATCTCAGGGCTATTACTTGGACCACTTACCAGCCATTCTGGATTATTGGGATCGGGAACCAGGTATCCGACAAAAAACCTTGATGCCTCTTTTAGAATAGGATAGGCTGTGTTTTTTAAAAATTCTTTGTCATTGGTATATTGATAATGCCACCACAAATTCTGACTTAACCACGCTCCGCCAGTAGGCCAAAGGCCATGATTTGCATTATTAATGGGTGCAGCACCTCGCCAAATATCTGTATTATGATGCGTGACCCAACCATCCAGCATATAATGTTCTTTCGCAGTTTTTTGTCCGGTGATCGCCAGCTCTTCTATCATCAGAGTCAGTGGTTCAGTTAACTCTGAAAGATTAGTCATCTCGGCTAGCCAGTAATTCATTTCGGTATTAATATTGATGGTGTATTTGCTATCCCAGGGGGGCGCTAGCTTGTCGTTCCAAATTCCCTGTAAATTGGCGGGTTGCGTACCTGCCCGCGATGACGAAATCAACAAATACCTTCCATATTGATATAACAGGGAAACCATATTCGGATCTTCATCTTGCTTAAAAGAGGTCAATCGTTCATTGGTTGGACGCATTGAAATATCTGATTTCCCCAAATCAAGTTCAACCCGATTAAATAATGCGCGAAAATCTCTTATGTGATTATCTTTTAGTGTTTTATATGATATGCCATTTAGCTTGCTGAGGTACTTTTCACAAAGTTCTGCAGGGTTTCCGCTGATATCCTGATAGTTGACAAAACTGCTTGCGGCGACTAGATACAAAGTGGCATTATCGGCGTTAATGACTTTGATTGTATTTCCATCTTTTACCAATTCTCCCCCCTCGTTTACTACCTTTAAGCGTGCTTCAAAGGTGAGTTTGCTTTCAGGATAAGGCTTAAGCTGCGCATCTAAGATCTTAGGATAATTATTCGCTTTTCCTTTTAGAATAACTTCATCGTCTTCTACTAATACCTCATATTTTTCGTGTGGAGAATCTAAACCGATCGTAAAATCTAATTCGCCCCTGTTTGATGCTTCGATATGTATTACAAGAGCCTGATTCGGTTCTGATGCAAAAACCTCACGTGTAAATATCGTGCCTTCCGTTTCATAAACCACCGATGAAATAGCATCCTCTAAATCCAGTTGCCTTTTATAAGAGGTTGTATTTTTATGCTTTTGGAAATCTAGCACTACATTTCCAAATGGCTGATAACAAAACTGACCAAAAGGTTGCGACATAAATCGCTCATTACCCAGTCTGTGAGCCTTTTCTTGTTTTCCTTCCCATAGCAAGTGACGGAGTTCACTCAATACTTCATGGGCACCCTCATGTGCATAATCATGGGGCTGTCCTGTCCAAAGTGTTTCTTCATTAAACTGAATGACTTCTTTTTCAATACCTCCATATACCATAGCTCCCAAACGACCATTTCCAAGGGGAAGTGCTTCAGACCAGTTCGTGGCAGGTTTATCATACCATAGCATCACCGATGGATTCTCTTCCTTATCTGTTTTTATACTGTTGCAAGAAAACAGTGATAAAAAGGAAAGTACCAGGACCAATAGACTTAGTTGTTTTTTAAATTTCATGTTTTTTTGGTTTGTGGAATGGTCTCACAAAAACGTTGAACTCAATTGCAAATAAAATTAAGAATTCAAGCTTATAAATTCAATGAACTGGCTTGATAGAAAATCAACTATCTTTGTGCGATTAAATAGCATAAGATATGAGCACTAAGAAAACACTCCTGATGATTCTCGATGGCTGGGGTCTTGGAAAAGGCGACAAAGCCGATGTAATTAGTCACGTAGCTACCCCAAATATGGACAGACTTGAGAAGGAGTATCCTTTTTCCCAACTTCATGCCTCAGGAGAGAATGTAGGATTGCCAGACGGACAGATGGGTAATTCGGAGGTGGGACACCTCAATATTGGTGCGGGTAGAGTGGTGTATCAGGACCTGGTGAAGATTAATATGGCCGTGAAGGATGGATCCATTGGCGAGAATCCTGCATTGGTTGAGGCTTTCAGTTATGCACGGGACAATCAGAAGCAGGTACATTTTATGGGCTTGTTATCTGATGGAGGAGTCCATTCGCTGGACAAGCACCTTTACAAGCTTTGCGACATGACTGGCGATTACGGGATCAAGGATGTTTTTGTGCATGCTTTTGGTGATGGTCGCGATACCGATCCCCAGAGCGGAAAGGGATATATGGAGAACCTGAGCAAACATCTTGCCACGTCAAACGGCAAAGTGGCCTCCTTCATAGGAAGGTTTTATGCCATGGACCGGGATAATCGCTGGGAGCGGATCAAGGAAGCATACGATCTGCTGGTGCACGGAAAGGGCAGAGCAGCTACTGATGTGCTGACAGCTCTCCAGCAATCTTATGACAATGGTGTGACAGATGAGTTTGTTAAGCCTATCGTAATAGTGGATGAGGAGAACAAGCCCCTGGGGACTCTCCAGGATGGCGATGTGGTGGTCTTTATCAATTTCAGGAACGACCGGGCCAAAGAGCTGACCATTGCTCTTACCCAGAAGGAAATGCCGGAGTATGATATGCATACCATTCCTATGCATTATTGCACCATGACTCCTTACGATGCCAAATTCGAGGGACTGCACATAATTTACGATAAGGACAATGTAAGCAACACAATGGGCGAAGTGCTCTCAGAAGCCGGCTTGAAGCAGCTTCGTATTGCCGAAACAGAAAAGTATGCCCATGTGACCTTTTTCTTCTCGGGAGGAAGGGAAGCGGAATTTACAAATGAGAACCGGATCCTGGTTCCCTCACCAAAGGTAGCCACCTACGATCTTCAGCCTGAAATGAGTGCCTTCAAGGTGAAAGATGCGGTGATTAAGGATATCAATGAGAACGGTCCGGATTTTATCTGTCTCAATTTTGCCAATGGCGATATGGTGGGCCATACCGGCGTCTATGCATCCATTGAAAAAGCAGTAAGCACCGTGGATCAATGTGTTGGTGAGGTGGTGAAGGCAGCCAGAAATAAGGGCTATGATGTCATGATCATTGCCGATCATGGAAATGCCGATAATGCGGTGAATGCTGATGGCTCACCCAATACAGCTCATTCCCTGAACCCGGTACCTTGTATCATGGTTACAGAAAACTACTCGAGTGTTGGTGAAGGAATCCTGGCTGATGTGGCTCCGACTCTTCTGCACATCATGGGAGTGGAGCAGCCGGAAGAAATGACAGGTAAGGTATTGGTATCCTAGGGAAGATGTATCTCCTAGCGGTTAATCATGGGGAGCATATCCGCTCGTAATTGCATAATGATTCTGCAGATTTCATCCAGATCCTCCGGCTTGTAGCTAATCTCTGCCACGTTTGCATGGAAGACCTGTGCATTATCGTCCATTTCAAAGCCTTCGCTTTCATAACGGATATCCACTCGGTCGTATACTTGCTTGAGCTTATTTACGGTGTGCATATAGCGTCGCACCATTAAAGATTCTTGCTGATTAGCGAGTATTCCTGACAGGCTGTTCAGAGAGAATTTCTGCTGAAGAATACGATCACCCATCTCCTGGACTGTTTTCTCTTTATAAATAATAACCCCGATGTACATTGTCTCCAGCCAGCCTCCCAATAAGGAGAGGGATGCAAGTGATAGCTGTTCGCTCTCCTGGAAATGATTGTCCATCTCCATATAGATTTCGTAGATCTGCTTTTTCAGGGAGTCAGGATTCTCCAGGTTAGATCGTTGTTCTCCGGGGGAATCTTCAAAAATTTCCCGGGGAAGGTCGAGTTTGTCGGCAAGTATTTCAATATGGCTGTAATACTCTGCCGATTCACTTATCCTTCCAAACAGGGCGCAGTAGCTGAGGTCTACTCCCAGAACCCCCAGCAAAAGAGCAATATGTTCCGGGTTTTCATACAAGGGGATCTTTTCGAGCGGACAGCTAATATCAGGATCGAATCCGGTTCCTGTCTCTTCAAAAAAGTTGACTATATCTGTAGGGATTTTCAGGGCATATACGATCTCCCCCCCCTGAAAAAAGGAAGAAGGATATTCGGAATCGGCGATAAAATCGGACTCGCCTGACTGGGAGCCTGAGGGATTGCAAGCATATAGAAAGAAGCTAAGGATAAGGGCTCGAAAAACAAGTCGAAACATAGAATGGAATTGAGTTGGTTAGGGTAAATTTAAGAAATCTTTCATATCATGGAACGGGATCTTATGGCACCAATGATGATATCAATTAACTCGTTCGGTTCCAGAGTCATACAGTTTAATTTGATATCAAAACGAGTATAATCGTTGCCTTTCCCCTGAAAGAAATCTCTGAATGTGGATCTTTTTTTATCGATGTTTTGTGCATAAGACCGGGCCTGGTCAATGGTATAATTGTGCTTGTCAGCTACCCGCAGGGCCCGCCACTCCAGAGGTGCTTCCAGGTAGATGTGAAGCGATCGGGGAATATCCCTGGTGATGGCCACACCGCCTCTTCCTACGATAATAGCATTGCCGGCATTTGCAAAATTCCTGATCACCTTGGCAATGGTGGTCCGGATCTTCATATCCGATTTGTAATAGTCCTTGGATTGAGCAAGTAGCAAATCTTCAAGAACCCCCCTTTTTTTGTAATCAAAGATATGCTGGATCTGGCTTGAATCCACCTCGAGCTCTTTCGCTGATTCCATCATAATCTCCTTGTCGATCCATCGCCATGGATGATCTTTCGAATGCTTCCTTTTCAAAGTATTCAACTTTTCGCTTAGGTCGGCAGCTATTTTTTTGGCCGGGCATCCCACCTCTCTCGACAGGGTCACAACCGGCCCCGGAAAGATGTTTTTAGCAGAATCCTCCTTGTACCAATTATCCAGGTATTTTGACAGATCGATTTTCATGGTGCGTAAAAGAAGAGGTTCACCCTCAATTTACTATATTTACTACCCAATGTCAAGGAATAGAGCCGCCCATGCTCTATTACATCAAATAATAAACCTAAATGTTACTACAACGTCTAATATTAAAACCCTAAACTATGAACAAGATCACTGTAATCGGTGCCGGAAATGTGGGTGCCACATGCGCCAACGTTATTGCCCATAAGGATCTGGCCAACGAGGTGGTTCTTCTTGATATTAAAGAAGGACTGGCCGAAGGAAAAGCGCTGGATATCTGGCAGACTTCCTCAATCAATCATTTCAACACCCGGGTTACCGGATCCACCAATGATTACCTGAAAACTAAAGGTTCGGGAATCATTGTAATCACATCTGGTATTCCAAGGAAGCCAGGAATGTCGCGTGACGACCTGATCAAGACGAATGCGAATATTGTGAAGGAGGTTACAGAAAAGGCGATCAAGTATTCACCCGATGCCATTATTATCGTGGTTTCGAATCCCCTTGACGTGATGACCTATGCTGCATTTCTGGCAGCTAACAAGGACCCGCATAAAGTATTTGGAATGGCGGGTATCCTGGATACAGGCCGCTACAAGGCTTTTTTGTCCACTGCCCTGGAAGTATCTCCCATCGATATTCATGCCATGTTGCTGGGAGGACACGGCGACACCATGGTCCCTCTTCCCAGGTATACCTCTGTTAGTGGAATCCCGGTAACCGAGTTACTGGGTCCGGCAGTTATTGAAAAAATTGTAGAGCGGACCCGTAAAGGGGGAGGCGAGCTGGTTAGCCTGATTGGTACTTCGGCCTGGTATGCTCCTGGTGCTGCCGTATCTCAGATGGTGGAGGCCATTGTGGATGACCAGAAAAGGATCTTCCCTGTTTGTGCCTATCTGGATGGGGAATACGGACAGAAAAAGCTCTACCTCGGAGTCCCTGTAAAACTGGGTAAAGGCGGCGTAGAAGAGATCATTGAGATCAGTCTGAATGCCGACGAGAAAAAGTTGCTTACATCCTCTGTCGAAAGTGTGAAAAAGGTGATGAAAGTACTTGACGACATGAAACTCTTCGAGGAATAGGTCTAAGCATCAGGTTCTCAAAGAAATAAGTTTTAAGAAATGCGTAATTGGCTTCCTTGCTGATTACGCATTTTTTTTATGGCTACCCTCCGAAGTGCAAAAAAATAGTGCTATATTTGCGGCCTATTCGAAAAAGACAATCAAATAACTACTAATAAACTAGTTAAAAATGCAAAATAAAGGTGCTATCAGGTTTTTTACGACTGTTCTGGCGCTGGTTAGTGTTTATCAGCTTCTGTTTACCGTGTTTTCACAGAAGGTGGAGCGTGATGCCAGGGATATAGCCAACGGTGATGTCCGTATTGAACGATCCTACCTGGATTCTATGAAAGGTGAAGTAGTATATAATGTACTGTTTAAGAAATATACCTACCTGGAGTGTAAAGAAAGAGAGGTCAACCTTGGCCTAGACCTTAAAGGTGGAATGAACGTCATTCTGGAGATCGCGGTTGAAGATATAATCCGCTCCCTGGCTGCAAATCAATTTCTGACAGATCCGGTGTTCATCGAGACCATGGCACTTGCTCATGAGAAGAAAAAAGATAGCCAGAGCGACTTTGTCAACCTGTTCGCTGAGGCCTTTGAGGAATTGAATCCAGGGGGACAACTGGCCCAGTTCTTTATGACCCCTGAGACCCGCGGTGATATAGATTTCAATACTACCAACGATGAAGTAGTCACCTTTTTAAAGGTAGAGGCAGAAGATGCCATTGATAATTCCTATAATGTATTGCGTAACAGGATTGACCGTTTCGGTGTTGTTCAGCTCAATATTCAGAAGCTGGAGCGTCAGGGCAGGATCCTGGTGGAGCTTCCTGGTGTTAAAGAACCGGAAAGGGTAGCCAAATTGCTCACCGGAACTGCCAATCTGGAGTTCTGGACCACCTACCAGGCCTCTGAAGTATGGAACTACCTGGATCAGGCCAACCGTACACTGGCTGACATTTTGAGAGAAGACGGGATCACTGAGGAGATTGCTGATGTTGAAGCAGGAGAAGCCACTATTGAAGAGGAGGCCCAGGCAGAAGAGGACCTACTGGCTGCCGAAGATGATCTTCTGCTTGATACCTTGGGACTGGATCTGTTGACCGACCTGGATACCACCCAGGTCTTTGATGATCAGGAAACCCAATTTTACCGTGAAAACCCCCTGATTGCTGTTTTAACACCCTACCTGGATAATGCTAGGAATTTTATTCCCGGATCGACGGTAGGTGTTGTACTTTTAAAAGATACTGCCAAGGTGAACGCTTACCTGGCCATTCCCCAGATCAGGCAGCTCTTCCCATCCGATTTGAAATTTGCATGGCACTTTCAGCCCCAGGGCGAAGAGCAAAATTTTATCAGGCTGCACTCGCTGAAGTCTACCAGGAATAACCAGCCGGTGATGGAAGGCAAATATGTGACCGATGCCAGGGTAGGTACCGATCCTTACACCGGCGAGTTTAATGTTAGTATGAACATGAACTCTGAAGGAGCTAAAAAATGGGCCAATGTGACCAGGGAGAATGTGAACCAGGCCATTGCCATTGTATTGGACGGACTTGTCTATTCTGCTCCCAACGTATCGGAGGAGATCAAGGGTGGAAGTTCTTCCATATCCGGTGATTTCTCTCAGACCGATGCAGATGACCTTGCCAATATCCTGAAGTCCGGTAAAATGCCGGCCCGTGCACGTATTGAGTCCAGCGAAGTGATTGGACCCTCACTGGGGGCCAAATCTGTTAAGGATGGACTAAATTCATTTTTAATTGCCTTTGTGGTGGTACTGGCCTATATGTTATTTTACTATAGTCGCAGGGCCGGTATGGTGGCAGATATTGCTTTGATTGCCAATATGTTCTTCCTGATGGGAGTGCTTGCATCGCTTCAGGCGGTACTTACTCTACCAGGTATTGCCGGTATTGTGCTGACCATTGGTATGTCGGTGGATGCGAATGTGCTGATTTATGAACGGATCCGGGAAGAGCTTGCGGCCGGGAAGAACCTGAAGACAGCCATCAAGGATGGATACAGGAATGCCTATTCGGCTATTTTTGATGCACAGATTACCACCTTCCTGACAGGTTTGATCCTCTTCTTTTTCGGAACCGGTCCCATCAAAGGTTTTGCGACCACCCTGGTTATAGGTATCCTGACCTCTCTGTTCAGTGCTATTATCCTGACCAGGCTGATGTATGAGCGTATGCTGGCCAAAGGAACTAATATCACTTTCGATACCAAGGTTTCCAGGAATGCATTTAAAAATACCAAGATCGATTTCCTTGGAAAACGAAAGATCTTCTATATTATCTCAGGTTTGATTATTGCGGGAGGTATTGCTTCACTGGCCACCAAAGGGCTGAACACAGGTGTGGATTTTACGGGTGGACGCAACTATGTGATTGTCTTTAACCAGGAGGTGGAGACCACCGATGTGCAGGATCAACTGACGGCGGCCTTTGGATTGACTCCTACGGTGATTACCTATGGGTCAAATATCAGGGTAACAACTAAATACCTGATTGATGATGATCGTCCTGAAGTGGATTCCATTATCAAGGCACAGATGTTTGAGGGACTTCAGCCTTTCCTGGATGATGATGCCACACTGGATGAGTTTATCAATGGACAGGACTATATTATCAGCTCGCACAAGGTAGGTCCTACCATTGCCGATGATATTAAGCGGACCGCAATACTTGTGATTGTTGCTTCCTTGCTGATCATCTTCCTCTACATCCTGGCCAGGTTCCGCAACTGGCAGTTTGGTCTTGGTGCCCTGGCAGCACTGATGCATGATGTGCTGATTGTGCTCGGACTCTTTTCCATACTGGATGGAATAATGCCATTCTCGCTGGAGCTGGATCAATCATTTATAGCAGCCATACTTACCGTGGTGGGTTATTCCATAAATGATACCGTGGTGGTATTTGACCGGATCAGGGAATATGTGGGACTGCAGAAGAAGCGGGAGCGCAAAGATATCATTAATACTGCCCTGAACAGCACGCTGAGTCGTACATTCAGTACCTCATTGAGTACCTTCTTTGTACTGCTGGCCATCTTTGTTTTTGGAGGGGATGTGATCAGAGGCTTTGCATTTGCACTCATGCTTGGTGTGATAGTAGGTACCTATTCATCACTGTTTATTGCAACACCGGTGGTATATGATACTGTAAAAGGAGATGAAACAACACGTATACTTAAAGGTGCTGTAAGAAAATAGATATTTAGATTATACCTTATTGAGGGGTGTGGGAGCTGATTTTAAAGACAAAGCCCACACCCCTTTTTGTTTCCAGGGACACGCTGGGCTCGGCTTGAATATATTTTCTTAGTCTGGATATAAACACATCCATGGAACGGCCCAGGAAATAGTCGTTTTGTCCCCAGAGCTCTTCCAGAATATCCTCCCGTTTTACTACGGTATTCTGATTTTCGATCAGATATTTCAGGAGTTCCGATTCCCTTGGGGTCAGGCTAAAGGAATTCTTTCCGTCTTCAATCAATAGCTCACCATATTTAATATTGAGGCATCCGATATTAAAAGTGCTTGCATCCTCTTTCCCGGCCCTCTTTAGAATATTATTCAATCTGAGCACCAGCTCTTCTGCTTCAAAGGGCTTGGTGATGTAGTCGTCCGCACCGATTTTCAATCCCTTCAACCGATCCTCTTTCTGGTTCTTGGCCGTTAGGAAGACCACCGGCATGGCAGCATCAAGCTTACGGATCTCTCCGGCCAGTGTAAATCCGTCCATGACTGGCATCATGACATCCAGGATACAAAGATCCACATGGTTCTCCTGGAAAACCTTTAAGCCATGTTTGCCATGGTTGGCAGTATATACATTAAAACCTGAAAGCTCCAGGTATTGTGCCAGTACTTTCTGGAGGTCTATGTCATCTTCAACAAGTAACAGGTCCATCATCTGTTGGAATTTTAATATGAAAAGTGGTGCCTTCTCCGGGTTTGCTCTGAACTGAGATGTTTCCCCCGTGTGCCTCCACAATCTGTTTAACATAATAGAGTCCAAGGCCCAAACCTCTGACCACCCGTTGTTTGGCCTCAGCCCCCCTGTAGAATTTTTCAAAGAGGTGCTTCAAATCCTCTTTCTTGATGCCTGGTCCGTTATCCGTTACACTGATCCATAAACATTGATCCCTGTCTTTTACCTCCAGCTTGATTTTACAGGGAGTGTTGCCATAACGAACGGCATTGGAGAAGAGATTGTTCAGGACGGTGGCCATATGAACTTCATCAAGCATATGGGTTTCATTAATTAAGTGGATATCAAGCAAAATTTCCGGGGCTTCTTTACCCTGTTCCAGCAAAAATCCCTTAACCAGTTGCCTGGTCCAATTCTCCAGCATCAGGTGTTCGGGTTTTAATTTCACCTGGTCCTTCTCCCAGATGTTGATGTCCAGGATTCGGTCGATGAGTTCCGAAAGGTGTTTGTTCTGTCTCTTGATTAGCCCTGAAAGCTCTTCCACTCTTTCCGGGCTCTCAATGATCGTCCGGTTACCCAGGGAGCTGGAAGCTACTGAAATGGTGGAGAGGGGAGTTTTAAGCTCATGGGTCATGTTGTTGATAAAGTCGCTCTTCATCTCCGACAAACGTTTTTGCCGTAGCATATTTCTGAGGGTCAGGATAAAAACAGTAAATACCAGGATCAGGGTACATAGGTCCAGGACCAGGATCAGCCACATCTCTCTCAGGATCAGTTTTGACCGGTTCACAAAATCGATATAGATACCATAGGAGATATTGAAAAAATTCCGCTCATGGGTGAAGTTGCCAGCCAGCAAGGCACTTGCAGGGGCTCGTGGCAGCTGAATACCATTTGGATAGACCTGTTGCCGGAAGTTAATATCCACCAGGTAGAGCTCATCCACTTGCAGGTGGTAGGTAAACTTAGGATCTACTCCGGCTTTGCTGATATAGTCCCGGAGAAAATACTCGGGATCCCTGTACTGGTTCAGGATCTCATGGAAAATCTCTCCGGGTGTTTGGGATAGAGAATCGGGTTCGGAGAACATAAATGCAACGGCCTTGTCGTCCAAAAGGAATAACACGGAATCGAAGTCAAAATTGTAATCCATGCTATTGAATTTGGACATGCCCTCTTTTACCAGATTTCCAAAGCGGGTATCGAATTGCTCCTTTTTGGTACGGTAGGTCTCGGTGATAATTACATACTGCACTGCGATAAGCACAAGCAGTGCAAGGGCGGACAATCCTATGAGAAAACGGCTCTTCATGCGACAATGGTACAGCTAAGATAAGCCCTTTCCTGCATCGTTAACCTATCATTAACACTGTATTAACCAAGATGCACGGCCTGACGCCCTATTTTTGTTTTAGAAACCAGATAAATACAGCCATATGAAAACACAGTCCATATTTAGGATGCTCTCTCTCTCCCTGCTGTTTGTACTGTTGGGATCCGTGGCCATGGCCCAGACAAAAGAAGAAAAGAAAGCCAAGGATGCGGAGATGAAAGCCAAGCAGGAGCAGATTGAATTTCAGCGTCAGCAAATGAAAGAACAGCAACTCAAGACCATTGAGTTGGAGCGGGCCTATGCTGAGCAGGCCAGGGAAGCCTCCAGGTCCAGGAGTTCAGCTCGAGTCTACTCTACCGGTACCGGGTTCCCGGACGAGCCATCCTATTTTATTTACTCTGGCGGCCAGGAAAACCAGAGTCAGCTTACAATTAGAAACAGCTTTAATGGAGAGACTGATTCATCCGAGGGTGAATTTGATGTGAATGAAAGCACTACGCATATCAGGTGCACAATCAACGGGAAGGCGCGCTCAGGAAAGATCAATATCAAAGTTCTGTACCCCGGGGGTAAAGTCTTCAAGGATCTGTCCATCACTTCCTCTGCTGAGATCTCCTTTACCCAGAACATGTCCATCCATAAAGAGGAGAGAAGCAAATACGTGGGAGCCTGGAAATATAAAGTATCTGCTGACAAAGCAGAAGGAAGCTATACCTTATCGTTTATGACACATTAGGAGCAAGCATATCGAAGTTCCATTTACGTCCAGAAGGCTGTCCCGAAAGAGACAGCCTTTTTAAGTTTCAGCGGGAAACTTTCCCGCTGAATTTGTTTAAAGGTTTCTCTTTCTAATGGAGGAGATTATTGTAAGGAAGCCTAAGTTGGTACGAAGTATCAGGTTCAGCGACGAACAAAATGCTCCGGAATTGCTATATTTGCGTAAATCTTAGCAAGGATGTTTGGGACTATATTATTTATTAGCGGGCAGGAGATCATATTTGCTGTATTGATCGCATTGTTGTTGTTTGGATCCAAGGAGATTCCCAAGCTGGCCAGGACATTTGGCAAGGGGATGAAAGAGTTCAGAAAAGCCACCGATGATATCAAACGGGAATTTGAAAACAGCACACCGGAGGTGATGGATGATTTTAAGGAGATCAAGAAGAACCTGACCAAAGATGTTAATGATATTAAGAAGAGCCTGACCAAAGATGCCACTGATATAGGCAAGAATCTCACCAAGGATGCCAATGAGATCGGCAAGAATTTGACCAAGGATGCCAATAAAGTAGCGAAGGGTGTAAAGAAGAATCTGGATATCGGTTAGCGCACGAGCCCCCCATACCAATGGCAAAAGTTTACCTCTTACTGTTTGTCGGACTTGCACTACTCTTTGTCAGCGGCAAGTTCCTGGTGGATAGCAGTGTGGCCATCTCCCGACGCTTAAAGATTCCCCGAATGATAATCGGGCTCACCGTGGTGGCATTTGGAACTTCGGCTCCAGAGTTGCTTGTGAGTCTTCAGGCCGCATTTTCGGGTTACCCGGAGATTGTCATGGGTAACGTGGTTGGAAGCAACATTTCCAATATCCTCCTGGTCCTGGCCATTACTGCTCTTATTTTCCCCATCCCGGTGCCAGCCTCCTCTGTGAAGCGCGACTGGCCCATCATGATGGCGGTCTCCCTGCTTCTCTACATTTTTGCCATGAATGGATGGATCTCCAGGCTGGAAGGAGTCATCTTTGTAGTCTTGCTCGGACTTTACATCCTTTATTCTGTGCTTCGCGCCAGGAGTGCAAAACGGGTGGTGGAGCAAGAGATTGACCAGGGTCATATGAAGTGGGGAGTTGCTGGGATCTTATTACTTGTATCAATTGTAGGACTTGCTTTTGGTGCTGATTTGCTTGTGGAAAATGCTGCCCTGGTTGCAGAAAAGATGGGCATGTCAAAAAGAGTGGTCTCTATCACCATGGTAGCTGTAGGAACCAGTATTCCAGAAGTAGCTACTAGTGTTATTGCTGCACTGAAGAAAGAGACTGATATCTCAGTAGGAAACATCATCGGTTCCAATATCATGAACATCCTTTCGGTTCTGGGTTTTACCAGCCTGGTAAGCCCCATAAGTGTTAGTACGGAGATTGCCGGGTTTGATATCCCCTGGATGTTAGGAATCTCCCTGCTTTTTTTGTTGTTGATGCTGCCAGCCTCCCGTTCACGTATTACCCGGTGGGAGGGTAGTTTAATGATTGTTATCTATCTAGTGTATATTTATTTCTTATTTTGAAAGAATGATCAAGGCCACTGAAATCACCAAATCATATGGAAACCTGCAGGTTTTAAAAGGGATTAGTCTTGAGGTTGCTGCTGGAGAGGTGGTCTCTGTGGTGGGGCCCTCGGGTGCAGGTAAAACCACATTGCTACAGATTCTCGGAACGCTCAGCAGGCAGGATGCCGGGGATATTACCATGAACGGGATCCGGACCGATCAGCTTACAGGAAGCAAGCTTGCCCGTTTCAGAAACATGCATATTGGTTTTGTGTTCCAGTTTCACCAGCTCCTCCCGGAATTCAATGCCCATGAGAATGTATGCATTCCTGGATTCATTGCTAACAGGCCAAGGAAAGAGGTGGAGGAACAGGCCAGGGAGCTGCTTGATTTTCTTGGACTGGAGGACCGTCTTGATCATAAGCCATCGGAGCTTTCTGGAGGGGAACAACAGCGGGTAGCAGTGGCCAGGGCGTTGATCAATGACCCGGAAGTGATCCTTGCCGATGAACCATCAGGCAACCTGGATACGGAAAACAAGCAAGAGTTACATAAACTCTTTATGACCTTACGAGATAAGTTTCAGAAAACCCTGGTAATTGTAACCCACGATCATGGCCTGGCCGAAATGGCTGATCGTATTATTACCATGAAGGACGGCCGCATCATTTAATCTGGCTGTAGCTTTCAGATTTGCAGGTTTGTGTCTGAAATGTTGATCTCCGCTTCCACAAAACGGATACCGTATTCTTTTAACTCTTCCAGTACCGGGTTGTAGATCTCTGCCTGGATGGGAAGCTGAACACCTTTCTCCTTGTATTCTCCTTCAAGAATCCTTTTTGCCACCATGGCCAGGGGCAGACCCACGGTTAGGGACATGGCAGTACGTACGGTGTCCTCACCTATGCAGACCATGGTGGAGTATCTTTTTTTCCGGATTCCCTCCTTTTCAAAATCGAACTGGTGCTGCATCACGATCATATCTTTGTCATCCGGCTCCAAATGCCATTTTTCCTCCAGAATCTTTTGAAGGACCTTGGCAGGACTAAGTCCGGCAACACCGACTTTGGTATCATCGAAGATCCCCAGCCACTTCAGCCTGCCCATCATCTCAGAGTCTTTATCAAGCCCCAGATAATTTGAGAGCTTCTGATCTACAGGAATATCAGTTCGAAAGGCCATGAAGCTGTTGATGAACTCTCTATAGGTCATCTCCTCGGTATCTTCCATGATATAGGTGTCGTCGGTGGCTCCCAGCTGTACAAAGGTGTCCCAGGCCTCACAAAATCCCGGCCGGCGAATGGTCCCCCGGAACATGGTCTTCAGATTATGAAGCCCGTAGGTATCCCTGTATGTAAGTGAATCCCTGTTCCCATATACTTCAAACTCACCCAGCTCCGGAACCTTAATTGTCTCGATACGACTAAATACTTTATGATAGGGGATATACTTGAATTTCCCATTGTGAAGGAAACGCGCACCATCGTGTCCTGCAAGTACAACATTTCTTGGGTTCCAGGTGAATTTATATCGCCAGGGGTTGTTTTCATAACCCGGGGCAACCAGACCACCCGTGCTGGATTCAAATGCCTGCAGCTCGATTCCCTCTTCCCTGATTTTATGGATCATCTGCATGGCCGACATATGGTCGATCCCCGGATCCACACCACATTCATTCATTAGCACAATTCCCTTCTTCCTGGCTTCACCGTCCAGGGCCCTGATGGCGGGAGAGAGGTAGGAGGCAGTGACCATATCCTTGGCCAGTTCTACGCAGCATTCGGCCACCAGGTGGTGCATTCTGGCCGGAAGCATGCTAATCACTATGCTTGCCTGCTTAATCTCTTGCCTGCGTTGATCAGGATCATGAACATCGAAGCGAAATGTCTCTCCGTTTGCATGGCCATTTACCCGTTCAACAGCATTTTCAAGTTTGATATCTCCCACACGGATCTTCCATTGATTGTGCGAGTGGTCGAGGAAATATTTTATTAGTGAGGTAGAGGAAAGTCCTGCGCCCAGGATAAGAACTGTCTGCATAGGTTTATTTTTTTAACTGAGCCTTCAGGATCTTAGCGATATATTTTCCAATAATGTCAAATTCGAGATTAACTACAGTTCCTACTTTGAACTGATGAAAATTGCTTACATCATAGGTAAATGGAATAATGGCTACCTGGAATGTTGATTCCTGTGAGTTCACCACGGTCAGGCTTACTCCGTTCACAGATATGGAACCTTTCTCCACGGTTATATGCTCCTCTCCTTTGGGTTCATATGAGAAGGTAAAGTACCAACTGCCTTCGGCTTCCTTCACCTTTGTGCAGGTGGCGGTCAGATCCACATGGCCCTGTACCATATGCCCATCAAGCCTGGAATCGAGTCGCGTGCTGCGCTCCAGGTTTACCTTATCGCCCACCTGGAGCAATCCCAGGTTCGTTTTCTGAAGGGTTTCCAGAATAGCGGTAACCGTGTAGTTACCTTCTTCAATACGGACTACCGTAAGACAGACTCCGTTATGTGAGATGCTCTGATCAATTTTCAACTCATCGGTAAAGGAGCACTGCATGGTAATATGCAGATTCTCCTGCTCTTTTTCTAGACGGACCACTGTGGCGGCCTCTTCAACAATCCCTGAAAACATATATTAATGTTAGAGTGTTCGTTTTCGTGGAATAAAGCTATATACAATATTCCAATGAACAGAACCTTGAATATATGTTTAAGAAACGTTGAAGGCCTTCTTGAACCTGTCTACGTAGTCCAGCTTCTCCCAGGTGAAGAGCTCAACTTCGAGGGTCTTTTCTTCCCAGTATGGAGAGTTGAAAGTTTTGGTGACCATCTGTGGTGTACGACCCATATGACCATAGGAAGCTGTCTCCAGATAGATGGGAAAGCGCAGCTTCAGTCCCTGTTCAATGGCAGCTGGTCTCAGGTCATATACCTCTTCAATCTTCCTGGCAATCTCACCATCTGTGAGTCCCACGTTTGATTTTCCGTAAGTATTTACAAAAACCCCGATGGGCTCAACCACCCCGATGGCATAAGAGAGCTGTACAAGGATCTCTTCGGCAATGCCTGCGGCTACAATGTTTTTGGCAATATGACGTGCAGCATATGCTGCTGAACGGTCCACCTTTGACGGGTCTTTCCCGGAGAAGGCTCCACCGCCATGGGCCCCTTTGCCTCCATAGGTGTCCACAATGATTTTACGTCCGGTTAAGCCGGTGTCTCCGTGGGGACCACCAATTACAAACTTCCCGGTGGGATTTACATGAAGGATGAATTGATCATCGAAAAGCGACTGCAGACGCTCAGGAAGTTGTTTGACCACCCTGGGAATCAGAATATCTTTCACATCAGATTTGATCTTCTTCAGCATCCGTTCGTCGTCATTGTCGAACTCATCGTGCTGTGTGGAAATCACAATTGTGTGGACCCTGAGGGGTTTATCCTGATCGTCATACTCAATAGTGACCTGCGATTTTGAGTCGGGTCGGAGGTAGGTCATCACTTTCTCTTCCCTGCGTATAGCAGCCATCTCGATCAGCAGTTTGTGACTCAGATCAAGGGGAAGCGGCATATAGTTGTCGGTTTCGTTGGTGGCATAACCGAACATCATGCCCTGGTCGCCAGCTCCCTGCTCCATGGGATCTTCCCTGTCCACACCCCGGTTGATATCGTGACTCTGTTCATGGATAAGCGTAATCACTCCACAGGAGTTATATTCAAACTGGTAATCGCTTTTAGTATACCCGATTTTCTTAATGGTCTCTCGGGCCACTTTTTGAACATCAATATAAGTAGAGGTTCGAACCTCCCCGGCCAGCACCACCTGTCCGGTCGTTACCAGAGTTTCACATGCGACTTTTGATTGTGGATCGAATGCAAGAAATTCGTCCAGCAATGCGTCAGATATCTGATCAGATACTTTATCGGGATGACCTTCAGAAACTGACTCGGAAGTAAATAAATATGCCATGAATGTATATTGTTAAATGTAACACCTTAAAAATGAGAGAGGTGACTGATCGTCGAAAGGCGCCTGTTTTAGCATTTTTTTTCGTGGTTGCAATCAGTCAAATTCCTCCACATCGACCCGACAAAGGAAGTAATTTTCGCTTATGTGACAAAAAAAAGCAGCGTAATTAACGCTGCTTTCTTAGGAATATTACGATAGGATCAATAATCACATCCTACAATATCTATTTTCTTTTCGGCCCTGGTCAGGAAAGGATCTTCTGTCACTTTCTGCAGTGCTTCACAAGCCTCATCGTATTGTTTTGTACTCTGATAGGCTGATCCAAGTTCAAAATTGATGGCGGAGAGCCAGATAGTCTCTTTTTCATATTGTAGCGCTTTCTGAGCGTATTCAATGGCTTTCTCCGATTGATCAGATTTGTTAGATACCATTGCCAGGTTATAGAGGGCTCGAGGATTGTTGGGATTTGCAGCAAGTGCATTATCGCAGGCTTCCACCACGTAAGTATAGTCATTCTCCTCAGGATCAATCGCACCTACTTCTTCCATAATGAATTTGTTGTAGTAAGAGTCAATGACACCATTTATCTGCTCGATGGCTTTGGTATTATTCTTGGACATGGCACCCTCTTTGGCATTTGCGAAGCACTTCAGCATCTCTTCGGTTTCGTCCTGTTCGAGGTAAACCATTCCTTTACCCTGACAAGCCTGATAGAGATTAGGATTCATGGCTAATGCCTTATCAAAATATGCAACGGCATCGTCATATGATTTGTTTTTCCTTTGCGTGTTCCCCTCTCTGACATACAGTTGGGGTAGATAACCAGTGGCTTTCTTACTGATCTCTTCGTTGTTGCCGAAGAGGGTTGCGGTTTCTACAGTATTCTCCAGGTAGGGAATTGCATTGTCGTATTGTTTCCTTTTCATGAAGGTGGTAGCCTGCCTGTAATATGTTGCAGGAATTTGCTTTTCAGCCTGTGCTTTCATATCGTTAGCTTCATCGCCAACTACTTCAGCCATGGTTAGTACCTGATTAAAGTGTTCAAGTGCTACTACATATTCCTGGCCGTTGAGTTTTTCAACACCGGAATTAAATTCATTAATTACGTCTGTGAGGGTCTGGGCAGACAGTGTACCTGCAAATAGAACTCCTATTAATATCGCCAATACTCTAAATTTCATGCTGTCTCGTTTGGTTAACAAAATGAATGGGTAAAAATATAAAAATATTAAACAAATACAATGCCAATTTGTTTAATCGAGAAATACTTGAAATACAGATATTTATTGGCTTGTTAATTCCCGGAAGACCTCTTCAAGGCTCTTTTTCTTTAAGGAAAGTGACAGGATAGTAAGTCCCTGACTGACAGCAAAATTAAAAATGTCGCCCCGGATATCGCGCAATTCGCGGGTTTCCAGTAAAAACTGGTTGTTTCCAATGGATTTCACGTGATCTATAAAAAGAAGTTTTTTCCAGATTTCTGGCTTAGTGACCTCATCCAGTTCAATATGGATGGTTTGTGTTAAGCCCGCACCTTTCTCTTTCAGGCGCTGGGCATCATCGTCTGCAACAATCCCGCCATTATTTATGATAATGACCCTGTCGCAAATCGCTTCAACCTCCTGAAGGATATGGGTGGAGAGGAGCACCGTTTTCTCCTTTCCTATGTTGGAGACAAGATTACGGATTTCCACCAACTGGTTGGGATCCAGTCCCGAGGTAGGTTCATCAAGAATGAGGATTTCCGGATCATGGAGCAGGGCCTGAGCCAGCCCTACCCT
Source organism: Bacteroidota bacterium (assembly GCA_003648635.1). Lineage (GTDB taxonomy): Bacteria > Bacteroidota > Bacteroidia > Bacteroidales. The sequence goes on from QMPQ01000001.1 coordinate 36,595, forward strand.
TTGTCTGTATCCTTTTGAGAGATTACCGATCTTTTTGCTCACCTCACGGGAGAGCGATGTCATCTCAATAACTATTGAGATCCGCTCCCTGGCCTCCTTCCCATTCAACTTATATAAGCCAGCCACGTATTGGAGGTATTCGCGGATATACATTTCATGGTAGAGGGGATTGTTCTCTGGCAGGTATCCGATCATTCCGCGGATCTCTCTCTGATGTTCAAGTGCACTTAGATCATTGATTCGTATCGATCCACTGTCGGGCGAAAGCGTCCCGGTAATCATCTTCATGGTAGTGGACTTTCCTGCTCCGTTGGGGCCTATGAATCCTACAATCTCCCCGGTATGAACTTCAAAGGAGACCTTGTTCACTGCCAGCTGAGAACCGTATCGTTTGGAAATCTCTTTTACTGCAATGGACATAGGGAAATAGTTAGTGGTTAATAGTTAATGGTCGAAATCTAAAGGGCCTACGATTCTAACCATACATGAACTGGCCCACCTTGGCGAAATTGGACTTGGGATTCACACACATCACCGGGATCTTTTCGCTGTTGGCAATAAGCATCTGTTCCTTCGCTCCAAAAATATAATCGAATTTGGTGATATGTTTGGTGGTGGTGATCAGAATCAGGTCGGCATTGATCTTTTTGCAGAAGGCTACTAAATCCTTCTGGTATCCAGTGGAACCCGATTTTGAGGATGAGTGAATTTCATACTCAATGTTGTTCTGGATCAAAAAGCGGATAGCAAAATTGAGATTAACATTGACCTTTTTCTGAAGATTCTTATCCAATACGGGCGCTTTGTAAAGGTGGATTTTCGAATTCAGGTATTTCCCCAGGAAGATGGCCCATTGTAGTTTTTCCTTGTTTTCAGATTTGAAATCGATTGGAAATACAATATCGGTGTATCTGTCCTTATCCGGGGGTTGATCCTGGACAACAATAAATGGAACGGTAGAACCGGCAATGACCTTCAGAGCCCAGCTACCAAAGAGTTTTTGTCCCCCTTTCATTCCATGGGTCCCCATCACAACAAAGTTGATATTATTTTCCTCCTTTGAGGCATAATCTGCTATCTCCTTGAAGATATTACCATAGTGTACAAAATACCCCACGTCTTCGCCAAGATCTTTCTTTATCTCCTCAGCTGTCTCTGCCATTCTTTTAGTGGCACCCTCCTCTTCAGATGGCTCATTCACAATATGAAACAAAATGATGTCGTTTTTTAGAATGTGAGCCAGCTTAATAGCATGCCTGAGTGCATTGTATGATACAGCAGAAAAATCCCAGGTAACCATAATGGATTTTCGCTCTTGCTCCATGGTCTTTTTTTTTTGGTCGAAAGTAAATTTAGTAGAATCTTTTTAGATTATAAAGTTAACGAATCGAATTTGATAAAATTGTATTTTTGTAGCTTGATTAAATAAAAGGAAATGAAGAGATCGACAGTTAAGGAGTTGCTTGGTGCAACAGAGAAAGACAGAGAAGTATTGCTGAAAGGTTGGGTTCGGACCAGGCGTGGAAATAATCAGCTAGCTTTTATTGCAGTGAATGACGGAACCATTATCCATAGTATCCAGGTGGTAGCTGATCTGAATTCATTTCCGGAAGAGGAAATGAAAAGGATAACCACCGGCTGTAGCATCAGCGTCACCGGCACACTGGTTGAATCCATGGGTAAGGGCCAGAGCGTGGAGATACAGGCCAAAGAGATTGAGGTACTGGGTGACTCAGACCCCGATGCTTATCCTTTGCAGAAAAAGGGACACAGCTTTGAATTTCTGCGGGAGATTGCACATTTAAGATTTCGGACCAATACCTTTGGCGCAGTTTTCCGGATCAGGCATGCACTTGCTTATGCCATCCATAAGTACTACAACGATAAGGGATTTTTCAATTTGCACACCCCTATTATCACCGCTTCAGATGCTGAGGGAGCCGGAGCCATGTTTAAGGTAACTACGCTTGATTTGAAAAACACTCCGGAAACCGAAGACGGAGACATCGATTTCAACCAGGATTTCTTTGCCCGTCCAACCAACCTGACGGTCTCAGGTCAGCTTGAGGGTGAACTTGGAGCCCTGGCACTCTCGTCCATTTATACTTTTGGACCTACTTTCCGTGCTGAGAATTCCAACACACCCCGTCATGTGGCCGAATTCTGGATGATTGAGCCTGAAATGGCTTTTTATGATATTCATGATAACATGGACCTGGCTGAGGATTTTCTGAAGTACCTGATCAGGTATACTCTTGAGCATTGCATGGATGACCTGGAATTCCTCAATAAAATGGTCGATAAGGGTTTGCTGGAACGTTTAAAGTTTGTCCTTGAGCATGACTTTGTAAGAAAGAGTTATACAGAGGCCGTTGAAATCCTGATGAAGGCTGATAAAAAATTTGAGTTTCCGGTGGAGTGGGGACTGGACCTGCAGTCGGAGCATGAAAGATACCTGGTGGAGCAGCATTTTAAATGCCCGGTAATACTCACCGATTATCCCAGGGATATCAAAGCGTTCTATATGAAACAGAACGATGATGGACGTACCGTCCGGGCCATGGATGTTCTTTTTCCACAGATTGGAGAGATTATTGGCGGATCGCAAAGAGAGGAAGAACTGGATAAGTTGCAAAACAGGATGAAAGAGATGGATATTCCTGAAGATGAATTGTGGTGGTACCTGGAAACTCGTAAATTTGGGACTGTTGAACATAGTGGTTTTGGATTAGGATTTGAACGCTTAATTATGTTTATTACAGGTATGAGTAATATCAGGGATGTGATTCCCTTCCCGCGCACACCAAGGAGTGCGGAGTTTTAATTAGAAAAGATGCTCAAACAAAGACTTCAGCAGAAATTATTACAAAAACTGTCACCGCAGCAGATCCAAATGATCAAACTGCTGGAGATACCCGCCATTCAGCTGGAGCAACGGATCAAGAAAGAACTGGAAGAGAACCCGGTATTGGAGGAAGGAAGCGATGAGGGGGAAATTAGCGAGCCGGAAGAAATAAAAGAGGAGCAGTCGGGAGATCAGCTTGAGGAGTTTTCTCTGGAAGACTATATGCAGGATGATGATACTCCCAGTTACAGGTTGAATGCGCAAAACTATTCGGCAGATGAAAAGCGGGAGGAGATCCCTTTCTCGCTTGGATCAACCTTTCGAGAACAGTTAAAGAGTCAGCTTGGATTGAGAAAGCTCACAGAAGAGCAGGAAGTTCTGGCTGAATATATCCTTGGAAACATTGACGATGACGCGTACCTGCGCCGAGAGCTGGAGGCCATTGCCGACGACCTGGCTTTTTCATCCGGCCTGGAGGCCTCCTATGAATCGCTGCACGAAGTTTTAATGATTATCCAGGAGTTAGACCCTGCTGGTGTGGGAGCAAGGAGCTTGCAGGAGTGCCTGTTGCTGCAGATAGAACGCAAGGACCTCGATCAACCGGTGACTGCAATGGCTTACTCTATTTTGAAAAATCATTTCGAGGAATTTACCAATAAGCATTATGACAAGATTATACAGCGCCAGAATATTTCGGAGGAGGAATTGAAACTTGCTCTGGAGGAGATTTTGCGGCTCAACCCAAAGCCAGGTGGAGCCATGGGAGATTCTCAGTCCAAGTCCTTTCACCAGATCGTTCCAGATTTTATCCTGGAAGAGAATGAAGGCGACTTGCAACTATATCTCAATTCGAATAATGTGCCCGAACTCAGGTTGAGCAGGACTTATTCTGATATGTTTGAGAGTTATAACGCCAACAAGGCTTCAGCCAGTAAGGAAGAAAAGGATGCCATCACTTTTGTAAAGCAGAAGCTTGATTCTGCCAGGTGGTTTATAGATGCTATCCGGCAGCGGCAGAATACCATGCTGCTGACCATGAATGCGATCCTGGAATATCAGGAGGACTATTTTTACGAAGGAGATGAGATCAGGATGCGTCCAATGATCCTGAAGGATATTGCCGATATGACCAATCTAGATATCTCAACCATCTCGAGGGTAGTGAACAGCAAATACATTCAGACACATTTCGGGATCTATGCATTGAAATATTTCTTTTCTGAGGGGATGCAGACCGATAGTGGTGAGGAAGTTTCTACCCGGGAGATTAAAAAAATCCTTCAGGATTGTATAAATAGCGAAGAGAAACGAAAGCCGCTGACCGATGACCGCTTAATGGGAATTCTGAATGAGAAGGGATACAAAATTGCGCGGCGGACGGTGGCCAAATACAGGGAGCAGCTGAGCTTACCAGTAGCCCGGTTGAGAAAGGAACTTTAATGGAGCTTATGAAAAAAGCAGCCCCATTTTTCTCCTACCTGTTTCATCCACTTCTTATGCCCACACTGGGCCTACTTATTATTTTGAATTCGGGAACCTATCTTTCCTTGCTTGATCCTGCTGCAAAGCGAGCTATTATGTTTGTGATGGCACTTGGAACACTGGTTTTTCCTTTAATGATGCTTCCGGTTCTTCAATACCGAAGCCTGGTAATAAAAAACGGTCAGGTAGCCACAAAGGGAGAACAACTGGTTCCACAAATCATCATACTGGTACTTTATATCATCACCTTTGTCTATTTCAAAAGGCTCCCACTGAGTCAGGTGATTCATGCCTATGTGCTATCTGTGACCGGGACGTTTTTACTGGTATTGGTACTGAACCTGAGGTTTAGAATCTCGATTCATAGTGCAGCCATTGGGGGTGTGACAGGTTTGATTATTGCACTGATTTTTCTTTACGAAACTCCCTTGCAGGGTTTTCTTATGCTTAGCTTTCTTACTGGTGGCCTAACGGGCAGTTCAAGACTTGCGCTGGGCGATCACTGGGGAGAAGTGCTTAGCGGGTTTCTGCTGGGTCTTACTGTGGTTTTTCTGACGATTCTGGTATACTAGCCGGGTCCTCCTTGTTATTTTCATCCAGCATCACATTCAGCTTAATCAACACATCGTTGTAGACCTGGTCCAGCAGTACCGGGTTCCGGGAGTAAACATACATGGTAGTATCGAACATCTGGCGGGTTACCAGGTGCTTGTCCAGGATAGGTGTTAAAATATCGATGCTGTCCACATCATATTTCCTGCCGAATCTCCTGTCCTGGGTTACCCCATCCATCAGGTGAATATCCACCAGCACATCGACCAGCACCTCACGTTCAACAAACTCTTTTCCCTTGATACTGGGATCCTTCTTACAGGCAGTAAAAGAGAGTGTCAGCAGGAGGATGAGGAGAACCGAATATTGGAGTCTGGAATTCATTACTTGATGTCGTTGAATCGATACCCAATCATGATCTCATGCGATCCTGTGCTGTAATTACTTAGGTCGGAAATGCTAATGTCATAGGCGTAACCAAAGAAAAGCGTTTCATCGAAACTATAACCTAGCATGATTCCAATGGCATCCTTGTAGCGGTATGATAGAGCACCCCATAGCATTCTTTGCCATTCAACTTTTGCAGTAAGATCGAAGGAGAGTTCTTTCGGTGCAGTACCTTTTATCATCAGTGAGGGCTCGATGAGCCAATCTTCATCTATCCAGAAGTGGTAAGCTCCGACCAGGTTGATATGGGTTTTCAGCCTGTTCACACCATCCTTATTGTCAAAGATCTTTACACTATTATTCAGAAGCTGGGCAATCGATAGGCCCACATAGAACTGTTCGGAGTATAGGTAAAGGCCAATTCCTGCGTCAGGCAGGTAAGAAGTACTGACTACCGAGAGAATGGCGGGGTCGGATACATCAGCTGGACTGAGCTGGGTACCATCGACTCGATACTGCATAAGCCCGGCAGAAAGGCCCATTGATAGTCGCATATCACCTGTAACAGCAATATTATAGGCATAGGATCCCGTGACTCCTGTCCGGCTGGTAGGTCCGGTGACATCACTATATACATACCCGCCATATCCCATAGGCAGTGTGGCATGTGGACCATAAAAGGAAATGGAATTGGTCATGGGCGGATCCAGCAATCCCACCCACTGAAACCTGTGATTGGTTCGGATCTGATAGTAATCATGTATACCGGCAATGGCTGGGTTGAGCACAAAATCATTGAACATGTACTGCGTATAGTGAGGCATTTGCTGAGCCTGCAACCCGGTTGAACCAGCAATGATAATGAAGCATATGATGTATGTAATCCTTCTCATGCTACCTGATTATTGTTACGTTCCCGGAAATTGGTTTGGCTCCCGGATAAGCGACAAGAATAAAATAATAGGTACCCAAAGGCACCTCTTTCCCACGTGCTGTCCCATCCCAACGTTTTCCACTGTCATAACCCACGCTTGAATAGAGTTTATGTCCCCACCTGTTATATACCTCAACCAGCATTTCCGGGAAACGTTCCGCATTTCTAATTTCGAAATAGTCATTGATTCCATCTCCATTGGGCGAAAATGCATTGTAGCCCTGTATATTTTCGATGACATCAATGAATACAGAGTCCACCTCCTCACAACCATCGCTATTGATGGCAAAAACGTAATACCTGGTTGGCACTGCGGGAGTGGCAAGGGGATCAGGAACTGTACTGTTATCGAGTCCTGTTTGGGGCTCCCATCTGTACTGTTCGAAAGGCCCGCCTGTAGTTTCCAGCCGGATGGAATATCCCTCTATAACAAAGGTATCTTCGATTGTCTCCAGGCCCATTAATGGATGGATGTTCACTGTTACCGAATCCTTGTTGTAGCACCCGTAGATGCTGGCGGTCTCGGTTATGGTCAGCACAAAAGTGCTTGTTGCAGTCATTCCGGAGGCCACCGGGTCCAGAATGTTCTCATCCGAAAGGTATGGAGATGGATCCCAGACGGGGATGCCGACTCCGGCGCCCTGTAGCTGAATGGAGGCTCCGGAACAGATGGAAGCATCAGCTCCGGCATATGCATCCACTGTTACTTCGCTGCTTACGGTGATAGATTCGATCCTTGTACAGTTGATTCCATCGGTAATGATCAAGCCATAAACTCCGGCCAGAATGTTGGAACGGTCCTCTGCAGTACTACCATCGGACCAGAGGTAGCTAAAGGTACCCGTTCCCCCAGACACCGTTATATCGATGGCTCCTGTTTCGCTGAATGCATTACAGTGAGCAGAATCCGTAGTATGGCTGAAGAGTATTTCGGCAGGTTCTGTGAGGATGACTGCACCCGTAAAGAGCTTGCCAGCCTCATCCAGGGCCACAAGCAGGTATGTGATATTCCCGGGCAGATCAGTAAATAAGGGATCAGATTGGAAATTGGCCCCGTTATCGATGGAATACTGTACCGTTCCTTCTGCATCCTGAGGAACAAACTCAATGCTTCCGTCACTGGCTCCAAAACAGGATACATGGGAGACATTGACCAGTACGTCCAGAGGAGGTACATCCAGAATCAGTACCATCTCTTCATAGGTACATCCATCTGCATCCCGGACAATCACAAGGTAGCTGGCAGGTGCCAGGTCGGTGTATGTTGTTGTACCGGTAAAGGGACCCGCCAGGCCATTGATAGAATATTCATAGGGGGTCGTTCCTCCGGTGACATTTGATATGCTAATGGAACCCAGACTCCCATAGCTTGCATCAGTTTTAGTTACCATGGCCAGCACCGGAACGGGCTCGCTTATGCTTGCAGGAGCGGTAACTGTGCAACCATTGGCATCCCTGATCCAGGCGGTGTAGTCGCCTGCGGCCAGGCCATTGAATGTTCCCGTTGCCTGGTAGCTTATGTCATCCAGGGAGAATTCCCGAGGACCAGTCCCTCCCGATCCTGTTACAACAAGTCCTCCATTGGTATTACCAGCGCAAACAGTGACATCGATGATCGTGATATTATCTATGGACAGCACTGGTGGCGTTAGAATTACAACAGTGGTATCGTGGGTACACGAATTGCCATCTATCAGGGTAATAACATGGGTACCCCCGGGCAGGTCCTGGAAATCGCCTGCTGTGACGGGTGGATCTCCATTCAGGGAATAGCGAACGGTGCCGGTTCCTCCTATTGCACTAATTTGGATTCTTCCTTCCTCACTATAAAAGCAGGAAGTGATATCATCCTGGACGTAGGATGTAATCTGAAATGGTGCCGGTTCCACAAGAACATTCAGATTACCAGGCACGAGACATCCGGTGGCATCTCTGACTACTGTTTGGTAGCTGCCGGGGGCCAGATTGGAGAATAGGTTGGTGGAATAGAAGTCTGCTCCGTTGTTTATGGAGTATGAATAGGGTGCAGTGCCTCCTGAAACTCCGTTAATGAAAATTGTCCCCAGAAGATTTCCAGGACAAAAGTAAGTGGCGGTCTCACTCTGGATCAGAATCTCTGTGGGCTCCACGATGGTAATGGTATCTGTGATGACACACAGGTTGACATCCCTGGTCCAGATGGTATATAAGCCGGGAGTCAATGAACCTAGGGTGGCTCCACCCTGGTAAGAGAGACCATCGCTTGAGAATTCGTAGCCGCCGGCTCCTCCTGCAGCTAAAACTGTTATGGTGCCATCTCCAGCACCGAAGCAACTAATATCAGTTTTGCTCAAACTGGCTGTGAGAGGCGGTGGTTCTGATATGGTAGCCAGATCTGCAAAGCTGAATATACAGCCGTTTGCATCGGTGATTACCAGGGAATAGGTATCGGCGGGTAATCCCACAGGATCCTGAATGCTGGAGACAGGTACTCCGGAACTGTTGCTCCATTCATATATATAAGGTGCAATACCTCCGCTTACATCGATGTCAATGGTCCCGCTTGCATCACCATTACAAAGCACATCCTGGTGAGTATCGTAAGTAGCTACAACAGAGGATGGTTCAAGGATGGTTTCCTGATTTGAAAATAAGACAGAACAAAGGAAGGCATCACTTACGGTGACACTGTAACTTCCTGCTGCCAGTCCGCTAATATCTTCAGTTGTAGCTGTGAATCCAGACGGGCCGGTCCATGCAAAGGTATACGGGCCCAGGCCCCCGCTTATGGTGATATCAATGGTCCCATCGCTGAGTCCGCCGCAGCTTATATCAGTTTTTACAGAGCTCACCAGGATTTCGGGGGTTTCTGCGATAGTGGCAATGTTTGTAAATGGTACCGAACAGCCACCAGCATATGTGACTGTGACACTATAAGCGCCCGCCTCCAGTCCGGAGATATCCTGGGTGTTTCCGGTAAAGCCGGATGGACCGGTCCAGGCATAGGTATAGGGGGGTGTGCCACCTGCCACAGTCAGATCAATGGTCCCATCCCCATCTCCAAAGCAGGTAATATCTGTCTGGGTGGTGGTGGCGGTGAGTTCTGCAGGCATATTAACTGTGTGGGGAGCCATGATCTGAACACATCCTGCATTATCAGTAACTTCAAGTACATAGGAGCCAGCTGCCAGTCCGGAGATATCCTGGGTGAAGGCGGAAAATCCGTTAGGTCCAGACCATAAATAGGTATAAGGTCCAGAACCTCCCGAGATGGTGGCATCGATGGTCCCGTCATTGCTGGGCAGGGGCAAACCACAGCTCAGGTCGGTGGGGACAAAGGTGCCAGTAATAGGGCTATTTTCAGTAATGGTCGCCACAGGGGTATAATCTCTGCTACATCCATTTAGATCCGTAAGGGTAAGGTTGTAGGGTCCAATGGCAAGCCCAGAAATATCCTGGGTATTTGAAGTAAAGCCATTGGGCCCGGTCCAGGCATAGGTAAAACCTGGTGTGCCTCCGGTTGGGGTAATCTCTATTGCCCCGGTGGCATCTCCATTACAAGCCACATTGGTCACAAGATCGAGGTTCAGATCAACCGGGTCTGGATTATTGATGATGATAGAAGGAGTAACAGCCGTAGAGCCACAGCCACCTCCATCTCCTGCTGTTACCGTATAGCTTCCTCCCGGCAGGTTGTTAAAGAATCCAGAAGTGTTGGTGGCACCAATTGGACCTGTAAGGGTGTATACAGGACTGTTCGATTCGCCTGTGGCAGTTACGGTAATGCTACCGTCGTTGTCATTGTTACAGGTAATATCGGTGTATCCATAGGAGGTAATTGACATGGAATCGGGTCCCCCCACATTGGCAATCATGTAGACAGAAGTCTCATCTGCATCTTTGACTCCAATCAGGAATACATCTAACTTTCTTCGTCCCACAGAGGTAATGGTAGTACTTGTTGGGGCTAGCCCGAAATCGACTGGTAAACCAATACCCTCATAGATATACCATTCGTATGGTGCGGTTCCCCCATAAATCTCGAAAGAGATCCAGCCATCAGTTCCATCCGAACAGGAGGTAGCACCGGTGGTGACATTTCTGATTTCAAGGTTCTGCGCCGCCAGTGGAATAATTGAAAATGCCAGGAATAGGAAAAGTAGTATGGAATACCTGTATGCTTTCATATGGACTCTAATTCGTGCTATACCCAGATAAAACTGGAATAGCCTGTCATTGGTTGCAAACACTATCTTTTAGTGCTCCCAGATTGCCATAAAATTAGAAGTTCTGAGTATAGGAGAAATGCAAAGTTTTAAACAATGCTTCCCTTTTCGATGCCGGCCAGGTATTTTTTCGAAATCTGCCGTACGGGGTACCGGGCAGCAATCAACCCGATTAAGAGTACCGTTATCCATATCAAACAGATATCAAGCGCCTCAATTCGAACAGGATAGGCATCTATAATAAAGGAACCGCTTCCGGTGAGTTCGATGACACCAAAGCGCTGCTGGATCCAGCTGATGGCAGTTCCCAGGAAAAGTCCGCTTATACTTCCCAGAATAGAGATTAGCCACCCCTCCATCAGGAAAATTTGTTTGATAAGTCTGTTTCCTGCACCCATGTTCCTCAGCGTAAGAATGTCCTTTTTCTTATCAATGATCAGCATGGAAAGGGAGCCAATTATATTAAATGAGGCGATTATCAGGATGAAGGTCAGGATCAGAAAAATGGCCCACTTTTCCGCCCTCATCACCCGGTAGAATATCTCATTCTGCTGTTCCCTGTTCTTCACATGGAAATCTTCCCCCATCAGGGACAGGATCTCCTCCAGGACTTCCTCTTCGGGATATAGAGGATCCAGCTTTACCTCCAGGTAGGTGACTTCATCCTTATACAAAAGGAGCTCTCTAACAAAGTCAATGGGACAGATAATATACCTGGAATCGAAGTCCTGTTCAATTTCAAATATACCAGAGGGGTAAATGAAATCTCTCCGGATCGATTCTTCGGGTTGTGACATATTGATTCGGGCCGTACGGTCGATGGTATAGATGAAAAGTGGATCAATAAAGCTAAGCCTGATTCCCAGGCTATAAGCCACACCACGACCCACCACGACATAGGGTCTGTTCTGATCCTTCAGTTTCATCTCTCCGTCAACGATCATGGAGTCGAGACCGGAGACATCCATGAAAGCTTCATCAACACCTTTAACGGTAGCAATGTGCTGCCTGTCGCTATAAAGTAGGAGAACATTCTCTTCCATCACCTCCGATAGAGCAGATACTCCTGGAAGAGATCGAATGGCTTGAGTAGTGGCTGGATCAGGGGTAAATGTTTTACCTTCTTTGGCAGAGATCTGAATATCCGGGTCAAAGGTGTTATAGAGGGATTTAACTACTGAATCAAAACCGTTGAAAACTGATAGTACAATTACCAGGGCCATGGTGCCTGTAGTGATACCGAGAACCGAGATACCTGAGATAATATTGATGGCATTCTGGGATTTTTTCCCCAGTAAATACCGCTTTGCTATATAAAAGGGAAGGTTCACTTTTTACACTTCACGATAAGTCCGGTTCCGGTGGAGTGCGTACCCCTTACATCAGCCATATTTAAAAAATAGCAGAATGGGTAGACCAGCAGGTAGTACAGAGGCAGTACCAGCAGAAAAATTTTACTAAAATTGGCTAACAAAATGGGATACTTCATAGAGAGTCTCCAGGAAATTTTACCAGGTCTGCCGTAGGAGTACTTGATTTGAATATTTTCGAAACCGGCTTCTCTTAGTTTTTCATCAATCTCTTCTACGCCATAACCATCCCGGACATGTTCATCAATAAAGGAATCATCATGTTCGTGATGCACATCCGATCCTCCCTGGTCCGATGGAGTAGAAATCAAGAGTATGCCACCCGGTTTTAAGCCCTTGTAAAGATGACGGAAAACGGTTCGGTCATCTTCTATATGCTCCATCACATCAACAGAAAGTGCCAGGTCCCACTCCTCATGCTCCTCCAGCTTTGTTAAATCGGCGTACTTAAAGCTTACCTTATTATCTAGCTTGATAGCGGAGAAAAATCGATTACAATCATCTACCTGCTCCTGCTTTATATCCAGACCGGTGATCTGAGCTCCGGGGTAGCGCATCGACAGGAAATAGACATATTGCCCGAAACCGGAACCTGCATCGGCAATCTGTTCAGGAGTGAATCCTGTAAGTTTCAAATTCTTTAACTCCCTGCGTATATGCCAGGAGCGCAATAGAAGCAAATCTAGCAGCCTGTAAAAAAGCCTCCTTAAAAAAGGAGTACTGTTAAATACTTTACCCAGACTATGCTTGATGGGATCGTACTGCATTATTCATCTTTTAGAAGGTCCTCGATGCGGTCGATGTAATCGAGTGAATCGTCGAGGAAAAAAGCGAATTCGGGAATGTGTCTTAACTGGTTTCGGAGTTTGTTACCCAATTCGCTCCTTACCAGTCCTGCTTTGTCAGAGATAGCCTGAACAGCTTCCTTCGCATTTTCGCCCGGGAAGACGCTCAGATAGACCTTGGCTACGCCGAGATCAGGGCTTATTCGGACAACTGTGACCGTAATCATCTTTCCTCCTGTAAGGGCAGAACCCTGTCTTTGGAAATAGTCACCAAGCTCTTTTTGAAGCAACCTGGATACTTTATGCTGGCGGGTTGTGGTCATCGGGGCAAAAGTACGTTTTTTCAATAACATTTTATAGTTTTGCACGATGGACACAGTATTAAGCGGAATCAGGTCGACCGGCAAACTTCACCTGGGGAATTATTTTGGAGCTATTAGGAATTTTGTGAAGATGCAGCACGAGAACAGGTGTTTCTTTTTCGTGGCCGATTATCATGCCCTGACTACGCATCCTACACCTGAAAACCTCCATAACAATATCAGGACCGTATTGTCGGAATACCTGGCGGCCGGACTGGATCCGGAAGTGGCCACTCTTTATGTTCAGAGCGACGTACCGGAGATTTCGGAGCTCTATCTCTTATTGAATATGAATGCCTATGTAGGCGAACTGGAGCGTACCACAACCTTTAAAGAGAAGATTCGCAAACAGCCGGAGAACATCAATGCCGGACTGTTAACTTACCCGGTGCTGATGTGTGCCGATATAATAATCCACAATGCGGACAAAGTCCCTGTGGGTAAGGACCAAGAGCAGAACCTGGAGATGGCAAGAAAATTTGCCAGGCGATTCAACCATATGTATGGGGTGGAGTATTTCACATTGCCCGAACCCTATAATTTTGGTGAGGAACTGGTAAAGATTCCTGGCCTGGATGGAACAGGCAAGATGGGTAAAAGTGAGGGGAACGGGATCTACCTGTCAGATGAGCCCGCGGTTATCCGCAAGAAGGTAATGCGCGCAGTGACTGATGCCGGCCCCCAGGAGCCCAATGCACCCATGACCGAACCCATTGCTAACCTTTTCTACCTGTTGGAGACACTATCCACTCCGGATACGGTGAAACATTTCAGGGATAGCTACAATGACTGCACCATTCGTTACGGGGACTTAAAAAAGCAGCTGGCCGAAGACATGATCAACTTCACGACCCCCATCCGCGAACGAATCAACGACATCTACAATGATTCAGACTATCTGCGCAAAGTGGTGAAAATGGGAGCTGAGAAAGCCCGCGAAAGCGCATCGAAGACCGTTCGCGAGGTCCGCGAAATTATCGGTTATAAGCCCTTTTAGGATATACCCTCGTATATACTGCTTCGCCGCTTAAGACTTTTGCTGCGCAAAATTTTATAGGCGGCATCAACAGCATATACTTCGGTTTTTGTAAAGGCTTATACAGGAAATCTCCCGAAATCACGAAGGTTGAAGAAGGGAAGCCTTTCTATTTCAAGGAGCTCATCAGAATATCAGGTTCACCGCCTCCCCATTTTTATCACTCCCGGGAATACTCATTCCCATTTATTAATATATCCTGAAGATTGCTGCGAGTGGGATACCCTGAAGATATAAATGTGCGGAATGAGTAAGGGGGGTATAAAAAAATAAAAGTCCGCCTGTTGAGACGGACCTGGCCCTGTATTGTCAGGGATATGATGGATGAACTGTCGCTAAGTATAAAACAAAATGCGTGCCAAAAGCGCTATAGTGCCCAATCAATCCCAGGTTTCCCCTGCTTTTCAAGGTAATCATTGGTAAGGGAGAAGTGCTTGCAACCAAAAAATCCGTTGTATGCGGAGAGTGGCGATGGGTGTGCCGATTTCAGGATTAGGTGTTTACTGCTGTCGATAAGGGATTCCTTGGCCTGTGCAAAGCGACCCCAGAGTAGAAAGACCACTCCGCTTTTTTCCTGTGAAACGACTTCAATAACCCGGTTCGTAAAGGTTTCCCAGCCATGTTTCTGGTGAGATCCTGCCTGGCTGTCACGTACTGTCAGGGTGGCATTGATAAGCAAAACCCCCTGATCAGCCCATTTATCCAGGGTGCCATGTTTCGGTATGGCTATACTTAAATCAGCTTGCAGCTCCTTGAATATATTGACCAGCGAGGGAGGTTTGGGAATACCCTGGGGAACAGAAAAACACAATCCGTGAGCCTGACCTTTGCCGTGATAGGGATCCTGCCCCAGGATCACCACCTTTACCCGGTCAAAAGGAGTCCGCTGAAATGCATTAAAAATTAGTCTGCCCGGGGGGTAGAGGGTATATATTTTTTTCTCCTCAACCAGGAACTCTTTAAGTGTTCTGAAATATGGGGACTGGAACTGATCCAACAGGACCGATTTCCAACCCGCTTCAATGATTGGATCAATTGCTTGCATGGCATGAAAGTAATTAAAGTGGAGCAGCAGCGCAATGGTTTAGAGTGTAAACCTGGCTGTAAGTATAAAGTTTCTACCCGGGGAACTCACTCCTGCAGCATAAGGTTTGTAAAACTGATCGAACAGGTTTTCTATTGCCAGCATAAAATCAAAATGTTTGCCGGCATTATAACCCAATTTGATATTGGCGGTCCACCACGAGGGGAATCCATATTCCATAGCTTCCCCCTCATTATCCTCTCCGAAAGGCGAGAAATCTTCTGTATGTTTCCAGCCCTGGTATACGAAATAAGTATCCAGGAAAAACCTGCTTGTCCGGTAGCTGAGAGAGGTGCGCCCAAACAGTGGAGGAATATGCCCTAGAGGGACATCATCGCTCAGGTTGTATCCCTTGGTATAGTTGATGGTTCCGGCCAGGCTAATGTTCTTGTTCAGGTTGGTAGTTATGCCCATGGAGGCTCCATATATATAAGCCTCACCCGTATTGTAATTGGCGGTTATCCTGTATTGATCACCATCGTAGTAAAGAGAATCTTCCCCATTCAGCTGAAAGCCGGTCCTGACAATGGCATCGTCCAGATAGGTATAGAAGCCTACCAGCTGTATCTTTATATAATCTTCTATATACCTGTTGATTCCTATCTCTGCATTGTATGTATACTCGGGAGAGAGATCAGGATTGGGAACTGTAACATAGTCCTCCTTTGCTCTCACTTTCCCGTAATCGTCCACATTGGGGTTTCTGAAACCAGAAGAAAGAATGGCGTTCAAACGCCAACGGTCCGATGGAGAGTAGACCAGTCCCATACTTCCCGATAGAGCTCCATGGTTTATGCTGATTTCCTCATAGGGAAGCATCGGATTGTTGAAGGCTGAGTACAGTGCCCCATAGTTGTACCTGGCCCCCAGGTTGAGCAGAAGTTTTTCATGCATGATCCACTTATAGCTGGTGTAGACCGAGGCACTCCAGGTCTGGCTTCCACCCTTCGGGTAACGGGTTTGGGCTACCTGTCTGTTGCCTGTCTGAATATTAGCATACCAGGCCTCAGAATCCACCTGGTTGTGGTTTACTTCTGCACCATAGTGCAATTTATGCTTGGCCCCCCAGATTTTTAACAGGTCGATGTTCAGACTGAATACCTTGACATCTTCCTGCTGGGTCAGCAAGTCTTCATTCCTGAATTTACGTGAGTAGCGGTCCTCATCAATGCTTTGAAATGCCACCAGGCTTGTCATATTGGTGAAAACCGGGTTGTCTTTCTTCAGCACATTTTTCAAAGAGACAAGGAATCTGTTCTGGGGACCATAGTAATATTGAGCGTATTTAAGTTGATCTCCGTTATAGTCGTTTAGTTTATCGAGGCGGTCAATATCCGATGAGGTGGAGTATTGCATATTCAGGATCCAGTCCACATACTGTGATGGAGTGTACCTTATTTTCTGTAGGATATCCATTTGGCTATAGCCTGTATTAAGCTGAATAAGCGGATCAGGGTTGGTCAGTGTGGAATCCACACCACCTACCTGGTCCACATAGTGCATCAATTCACCCCAATTTCCCAGGGTAGGATCTCTGCGGGCGCCCATCCTGATGTCGCCTAATTCCTTATAGGTAATGCTGGTAAGTGAGGCCCATCTTTCCCCCCCTACTGCAAAATCGAGATGACCTGTAATGCCATTCATGGCCGAAGCATATTGCATATAAGCATGCGTATCAAAAAGGGTAGTGCTGTCAGTGCCTATCTGAGGATCCTTTGTATAGTAATGGACCACGCCCCCAAGGGCATCACTACCATACATAATGGATGTGGGTCCGAAAATTACCTCTGTCCGTTCGAGAATAGAGTTATCAATGGTGATTGAATTCTGGAGATGGCCATTCCTGTAAATGGCATTGTTTAACCTTACTCCATCGATAACAAGCAGAATCTTATTGGCTTCAAATCCCCGCAGGATGGGACTACCCCCTCCGCCCTGGGTTCTCTGAACCAGTATATTTCCTGTCTCTTCCAGAATATCGGCTGCTGTGAGTCCGGTTGACTCCATCAATACTTTGTCTTCCAGTACATCCACCATGTAAGGGATGATCAGGCTGCTCTCCCTGTATTTGGAAGCAGATATAACATACTCATCAATCAGGATCCTTTTTCTTTTTAGAAAGACTTCATACTGGTCGCTCAGATCTGACCTGCAGGATTCTAATGAATGATAAGATGGGTGCTGGAAGATCAGGGTATCGCTGTCCTGGAATATGGAGATATCTATCATACCCAGAGAGTCTGTAATGGCGGCATTCTCTCTTGAGACATTAAATACTGCCACACTTTCAATGGGAGACCGGTCGGAGGAGTTAAGAACCTGTACTTGCTGACCTTTCAAGACCCCGCTAGCAGCTAATATACTTAATATGAATATAATACGATATACCATCCATGGAGAAAATACGCATTATTATATCAAAAACTATACCAATCTCCAGTGTTGGTAAATTTCCCGAGATACAGCCTATGAAATTCATATTTTTGGTTCAAACAGGAGTTGAATGACAAGACGTATAATATACAGTGGCCTATTTGCGGTAGTTTGTTTGGGACTTATCACGGTGTTCCTGCTCAATAGGTTCGATAAAATCGAACCGGTTGAGATTCAGGGAGCAATTCCAGAAGATGCCATTCTATTTGCGGAGGATATTGATTTTGAATACCTGACAGAATCATTTTTGCCAGAAAGCAGGATCTGGATTGATTTTGTGAACATTATCGAAAGGGGCGAATTGGATTCCATTTTGAATGCAACACTTGGTCAGATTCGTTCCTCTGAGCCCTTGAATGATCTCTTATTGGATGAGGGCGTGAACCTCTCCCTGCACAAGGTGGGCAAAGATCAGCTGATACCGCTTTTTTACCTGGAGTATTCTTCTGCACATAGCGATAATGATTTTGAACACTTGATGCTGAGCTTGCTGGAGAAAAGGGCCATGATCAATGAGCGAAAATATGAAACAGAAGTGGTGTATGATGTTTCGGGCGGACCCGGATTTGTGCCCGGCAAGTTCTCTTTTGCCTGTTTGGACGGATTGTGCCTGATCAGCTCCTCATCCATGCTTGTGGAGGAGTCCATCAGAACCATTCATGCCGAAACTAATCTTACTTCTTTAGCCGGACTTCAAAAGGTGAGGGAGACAGAAGGAAAGTATGTACATGCGAACGTTTATTTAAATTATAACAGGCTTCCTGATCTTTTTTACCCATTTCTCAAAGAATCTGCATGGAACTTACTGAACGGCTTGTCCTTACTCTCTTCCTGGGGAGAACTGGATCTGGATATAAAGCAAGAATCAATGACTCTGAATGGCATGACACATGCCAATCCAGATCTTCCGCTATTCCTGGGTGCCTTCAGGGATCAATCTCCAGTGAAGATGGAGTTGCATGAAATGTTGCCTTCCGGAACAAGCTATTTTCTACACCTGGGCATTAGCGACAGGGTAAAATTTAAGCAAGAGGCCATTTCTTATCTGGATGGATTGGGGAAAGGCCCGGAAATTGAAGAAGAAACAGAACGGATTAGCACGCTATATGGTATTGACCCCCTGGATGACCTGGCCCGGATCCTGGCTGATGAAATGGCCTGGTTTGCTATCGAAGGAGTGACAAAGGATGCTTCTGAAGAGTTTCTTGTTATTGAGACCAGAAGTCGCAGCGAAACGGCTGAGGTGGTTATGCGTTGGCTAGAGACTTACCTCCAGGTACATGCTTTTGATATGCGGTCACTTCGAAATGTGTATCAGCTGGATAATCAGACCAGCTTTAACATTTACAATCTACCTGACCAGTTCTTCAAAGGATGCGCTACAGGTCGTTTGTTCAATAAGTACTTTACTGTATATGAAAACTACCTTATTTTTGGACCCTCTGTGGATGCCCTTTCCAGGGTAATCTACCAGAATGTGCTTCAAAAGACTTTTATTAACGATCCAGTTTTTAAAGAGATTTCAGCCCACTTCTCCAACCGCAGCAATGTAACCTTGTTCTTCAGACCATACGCATTCATGGACTATAGAAAAGAGATGCTGAATGAAAAGATGTCAGCTTATCTGGAAAAGATGGAACTCTTTTTTCGACGAATCCCGGGTGTGGTTGTACAGTATAGTACCGAAGGAGATCTTATATATCAAAGCATCTCTGGCAAATATACACTGCAGATTAAGGACAAGGCCCATACAGTTTGGGAGAGCCTGATGGATACGGCTGTTGTGATCAAGCCGGCTCTGGTTGTAAACCATAACACTTCGGAAAAGGAAATTTTTGTCCAGGACATGGCCAATAAGGTCTACTTGATAAACAGTACGGGAAGGGTTCTATGGAAGCAAGCTGTGGATGGCCCCATACTTGGAGCTGTGCAGCAGGTGGATTTTTACAGGAACGGCAAGCTACAGTACCTCTTTAATACAGCAAAGAAGATTCATTTGCTTGACAGGAACGGGAACTATGTGGAGCGTTACCCAATTTCTCTTAGGTCCGATGCAACCAATCCACTGGCACTTTTCGACTATGATAAGAGCCGGAATTATCGCCTCTTCGTAGCCACAGAGGATCGAAAGATCTATCTGTATGATATTGAGGGGAATATGATTACCGGTTGGAAATTTGGGAAAACAGAATCGATGGTTTCATCAGCACTTCAGCACTTCAGAGTAGGCGATAAGGATTATATCGTTGCTGTTGATCAGAACAGAACCTATTTTCTTGATCGACGGGGTAGGGAAAGGATCAGGCTGAAGGAACGAGTTGTTCTGTCGCAGCAAAATCCACTTATACTCGATATGAATATAAGAGAGGAGCGACCCAGATGGATCTCAACGGATACCTCAGGGAGTGTGAGAGCAATCTATCTGAATGGATCTGTGTCCAGTCTGTTATCCAGAGAGATGTCACCGAATCACTTGTTCTCCATGGAGGATATGAACAGAGATGGAATTCCCGAATATATTTTTGTGGATGGTGATGAACTGGAAGTAGTCATGCAAGATGGCAAACGCTTGTTCAGTTACAAAGTGAAGGAGCGTATCAGCGAAAGGCCTGATATATATAAATTTTCGGCTTCCGATATAAAAATCGGAATCACCGATCGTTCCAGGAACAGAATATACCTGATCAATTCGGACGGCTCCCTCTACGAAGGGTTTCCTCTAAAGGGATCCACCAGGTTCAGTATCGGGTATTTTAAAGGTTCGGAAAGTAGGTTCAATTTGATTGTGGGAAGTGAAAACAATTTTCTTTACAATTATTCAATTGAGTAATCATGAGGCTTACCTTATTCTATATCGCGATATTTATAATGGCTGGGGGCTTTTTTTTGTACTCCTGTCAAAAAGAGCAATTTCAACTGGACAAGTTGTCAGATGAGATAGAAATTCATACGAACCTGGTTGCTCCGTTGATACATGGATCCATGGGCATGGGAGAAATTGTGGCTGAGTTTGATTCATCTGGCTATGTAGGCGAATTTGAGGATGGTCTGATCTATCTAAGCTATGTTGATACCCTGGTGAATGTGATGGTGGATACGCTCCACCTGATGATCGATGGGCTTTACACGCAAATCTATTTTGATACGGAGATAGCGGGTGATCCCGAGTTCATAGGCAGCGCCCCAGGTGATACCATTCATTTTATCAAAAGTAAATACTTCGGCTTTGAAACCAGTGGGGACAATCGCTTCGACAGTATTGTATTTAAGGGGGGTGAATTTTTGACCGAAATCGTAAGTACATTTCAGCACGCAGGGATCCTAACCATAAGCAGTGAGTATATCTGGGACAGTAACGGTGACCCATATACCTATACCGTTGCGATCAGTGATCCTTCCGGCAACTTTACCTGGTCGGAAAGTGTGGACCTGGATGGCTATTTCCTGAAAGCAGATCAGCAGGGCGATTCCAGCATATTCAGGATGGATTATGACTTTGCCATGATCAACAGTGGCAACCCGGTTAATCCGGGGGATTTTTGCGAAATCAATTCCAGCTTCCTGGATATGGAATTTTACAAACTGTTTGGCTATTTGGATCCAGACGATGTAGTTTCAGAAAGTGGGGTGATCGATATCCCCATCTATGCCGATTTTCCGGAGCTGACACACCTGAAACTTGCCGATCCTCGAATCAGCATTTACACGGAGAGCTCACTGGGGATTCCTTTTGAACTTGCACTTGACAGTGTCATAGGCACCGCGGAGGATGGTTCTACGGAAACACTTGAATTTTATTCAGGGCATCCATTTATCATACCGGCTCCTACCATTGATATGTTGGGCGAGACGGCGTATGGAGCCTTTTATATCAACAACCAGACCTCCAATATTCAGGATTTATTAAATATTGCTCCCCATACACTTTCATACAAAGTGACAGGAGACGTCGGTTCGCAGAATCCAAGCCATTTCCTGCTCGATACCAGCAGGTTTATGACAGAGATGGAATTCCTTTTGCCGCTGGACCTTGCATTTACGGAATATAGCCTGAGCGACACAATGGAGTTTGCACTGGTGGAAGAGGGCGTCGATACCTCGTTTGTGAAAAATGTGGTAGTTAAGCTCTCTACTGTTAATGAGGTGCCCATTGAACTGGGCTTACAGGTATATTTACTGGACATCTCAGAAACCGTTCTTGATTCTCTGTTTAACGGTGACCCGGTATTCCTTGCATCCTCGGAGGTGGACGGTGAAGGAAAACTATTGAATGCCAGTGAAACTTCCCATAACATTAATTTTCCAGCAGAAAAACTTGGAACTCTTGAGCAAACAGAGTTTTTATGGATCAAGGCGCGGATGGTCACAGCCGAATCTGGAGTGCCGTTCGTTAAATTCTATTCCGATTACACACTGGATTTTGAGATTTCCTTTTATGCTGAACTTAGAATAAATAACAGGGAGTTATGAAAATAATCTACAAGATCACTTTTAGTCTGGTACTGCTCTTTGGAGCGGGTTTGTATACATGGGCCCAGACCCAAAATTCCCTTTATTTTATGAATGGGATTCCCCAGGCGAACAAGGTGAATCCTGCACGAAGTCCCGATTGCGGATTCTATATTGGGATTCCCATACTCTCTCCCTTGAGTACTCAATTCTCATCAAATCCTCTGGCGTATGAGGATATAATCTATCCCCATCCAACGGAGGATTCCCTGATCACCTTCCTTCATCCATTGGGCGACCAGGAGGCCTTTCTGAATAAGCTAAAGCCCTTAAATGTAGTGACTGCTGATACAAGAACTTCAGTTTTATCTATTGGGTTTGGTACCGAGGCCGGATTTTTTTCACTGGATCTTGCAACCAGGGCTGAAGCGAATCTCTATATCCCGGGCGACCTGGCCAGACTGGTTCTGGAGGGTGCCGATGAAGGTGGAGTCTATAACATGGATGGTACGGGAACAGATTTTACTGGCTTTAATGAAATTGCATTGGGCTGGTCGGGAGCCATTGGAAGCCATTGGAAGATCGGAGTCAGGGCTAAGGCCTTATTTGGTTTTGGAGACCTTTCCACCTCCCACTCAGAGCTTGAAGTAAGCACTTCGGAAGAGCTCTGGAATATTCACGCAGATATGGAATTTAATGCTTCTTTACCCTTTGCAGAGCTTGTATATGATGAAGATGGGAATATAGAGGACATTATCGTCGAGGAGGAAATAAGTAATATGCGTCCTGCAGCCTTATTCAAGCAGTCATTCAATGCGAAAAATTTTGGACTGGGTGTTGATCTGGGTGTTGATTACAGACCCACAGACCGCTGGCTGCTTAGTGCAAGTGTGCTGGACATCGGGTATATTCACTGGACAGATGAAGTTCATAAAGTAAGTTTCAAGACAGATTATGACTATACAGGTCTGGAAGTGAACCCCTTTGAATTTGCGGGTGATCTCTCATTTGGCGATTATGTGGACAGCTCTTTTTCAGCCATGGCCGATTCACTGGCAGGGGGACTTGAATTTGCCGCCGGAGGGGCCTACAATAGTCACCTCAATCCCAAATTGTATGTAGGAGCCTCCTGGTGGGCGACCCCGAGTATTAATTTCGGATTGCTCTCCAGAACTGATTTTCTCAGAGAGACTATTTTTGAACAGCTCACAGCTTCAGCCAATTTTGCTGCCGGTCGAGTACTTAATTTTACCTTGAGCTATACATACACGACTACCTATTGGAAGAATATCGGAGCCGGGATCTCTCTGAACGCTGGTCCTGTAAATATCTATCTAATCTCAGATAATACACTGAATGCTATATTCTGGACAGCAGAAGCACGAGCAGTTAATTTTTGGTTCGGAGTGAACCTGATTTTCGGATATAAGAAGTGTTTGGAGCTGGACGGGGACAGGCCCCTGGTATATTGATCAGACTGAGGTCTAGGGCTTTTTAATTTTCTTGGCCATATTCGTAGCAAAAACAAACTTATTAAGTGCTTCATTATCGGTCTTCAGGATCTCTTCCCTGGAGCCTTCCCAACTTTTGCATCCCCGGAAGATAAATATGACCTTATCACCAATCTCCAGAACGGAATTCATATCATGTGAATTTACGATGGTGGTCATCTGGAACTCCACGGTGAGTTCCTTGATCAGGTTGTCAATAATGATCCCGGTCTCAGGGTCAAGACCAGAATTTGGTTCATCACAGAGCAGGTACTTGGGATTAAGCGCAATGGCACGGGCAATGGCGACCCTCTTTTTCATTCCTCCGCTTAATTCGGCCGGGAACATTCCATTGGAACCTGTTACTTTTACCCGTTCCAGGCAGAAATTGGCACGATCCAGTTTCTCTTTACGGTTTTGATGGGTGAACATATCGAGAGGGAAGAGGACATTCTCTTCCACCGTGAGTGAATCGAACAGTGCTGCTCCCTGAAAGAGCACACCCATCTCTTTGCGTATTGCTTGTCTTGAGCTCGCATTCAGGTGACTGAATTTCTGGTCATCATACCAGATTTCTCCTTGATCTACCTCAATCAGGCCGGCGATGGATTTAAGCAATACCGTTTTTCCCGAACCACTTCGTCCAATAATAAGGTTGCATTTTCCCGGCTCAAACCGGGCACTCACATCATTGAGCACAAATTCGCCTTCAAAGCTTTTAAAAAGATTTTTTACTTCGATCATCCGAGTATGGTTCTGGTAAGAATCAGATTTGCCAACAGGATTAAGATGCTGCTCTGTACCACAGCCTTGGTACTGGCTTTTCCTACTTCCACAGCACCGCCTTTTACATGATAGCCGAAATAGGCAGAGACCGAGGTAATAATCAGGGAATAGAAAACCGTTTTGGTCAGGGCATAACTTATATAATAAGCTTGGAAAGCATACTGGATACCGTCTATATATTCTGAAGGAGGTATAGTATTACCGAGGGTACATGCGAGATAACCTCCAAAGAGGCCAACGATAATACTGAGCAAGCAGAGGATGGGAAAGAATATCACTGCAGCAATCATTTTGGGCAGGATCAGGTAGGAGGCTGAATTAATTCCCATCACTTCCAGGGCGTCAATCTGTTCGGTTATGCGCATCATTCCTAGCTCTGAGGCAATACTTGAGCCCACCTTTCCAGCCAGGATCAGAGCCATCATGGTGGAGGAAAATTCCAGAAGAAGTGAATCACGCACCGTCAGGCCCACAAGATAGGTGGGGAGCAGAGGGTTCTCAATGTTAAAATTGACTTGAATTGTAATAACTGCTCCCACAAAAATAGAAATGATCACCACGATTCCAAAAGAGTTGATGCCTACCTTTTCGATCTCCCGCATGACCTGCCGGTAGAGAATGGAGTGCTTTCCGGGCTGACCGAAAGTTCTCCTCATCAGAAGAAGGTAGGTTCCTATATGTGCGAACAACTTCATGGGCCCCAACATTTTTATCTAATATAATTAATATTGTATAAAACATCTTGAGTGTCTGAACTATTCGTTAAAAAGCGAGTATATTTATTGTAAATAGATTAAATAAGCATATAAATTTTCCCATCAAGATAATGGACAAAAATTACTATTGTGTGATCATGGCTGGTGGCATTGGGAGTCGCTTCTGGCCCCTGAGTAAAACAGAACGCCCCAAGCAATTCCTGGATATTCTTGGAACCGGAAGAACACTTTTGCAACAGACCTTCTACAGATTTCAAAAAATCATGCCCCCGGATCATGTTTATGTTGTAAGCAACCTGGAGTATAAGGAGATAATTGCTGAACAACTGCCCGAGATACCGGAGGAGAATATACTTCTGGAGCCCTTGCGCCGGAACACGGCTCCGTGTATTGATTATGCAAATTTCAGGATCTATCAGAAAAATCCCAATGCCAAAATTGTAGTAGCTCCTTCAGATCACCTCATTATGAAAGAGGAGGAGTTTCTTCGTTCGGTAGAGCAGGGTCTTGAGTTTGTGGCAGCAAATGATGCCCTATTAACCCTTGGTATTCTTCCCAGTAGACCGGAGACGGGCTATGGCTATATCCAGTCCGTTGAGAAAAAGGTAAAAGGATATGAGACACTAAGCCTGAGAAAGGTGAAGACCTTTACGGAGAAACCCGATATTGACCTTGCCAAGGTGTTTATCAATAGCGGTGACTTCTATTGGAATGCCGGTATTTTCTTCTGGTCACTTGAAACCATTATGAACTCATTTGAGATGTACCTTCCGGAAATTCATTCCCTGTTTAAGGAGGGAGTGGAAGTATATGGAACAGAGGATGAGCAGAAATTCATTCATGAAACCTATGGGAACTGCAAGAACATTAGCATTGATTATGGGATCATGGAGAAGGCTGATAATGTCTTTGTACTGGTTTCGGATTTTGGATGGTCGGATCTGGGAACATGGGGCTCCCTATATGAACAACTGAATCATGATGAGCTCCAGAATTCAGTTTCAGGGAAGCATGTTTTTATGTATGAATCCTCAGGAACCCTGGTAAATGTTCAGGATAATATGCTGGTCGTATTGCAAGGTCTGGAGGACTATATCGTTGTACAGAACCAGAATATCATCCTGGTCTGCAAGCGTGAGGATGAACAGAAGATTAAGCAATATGTGACCGATATCAAGACCGAGATAGGGGAAGATATGGTATAGTCGCATATCTTGTTTCGCAGCTTAAAATCTTGACTGCGTGAACATTTATAGGCTTGCACACCAAGATATTCTCCTCTAGGCAAGCCTGTTGAACCCAGCCTTCGGCTGGCGAAGGCTTCAGTGCCTGAAAACATATATACGAACAGGTGTAAATATTGAGACATAAAAAAAACCGCCTCGTAAAGAGAGCGGTTTTTTTATGAGTTTAGAGCTTATTAGTATTCCCAGAGGTCATGCTCCATGATGAACAGATCATTTTTAATCCTTTCAGCTTCAAGCAGTACATCCTGACCCAGTTTGTAGTCGGTTAGCAGGCGGTTTCCAAATACATTGGATTCCCCGATAATGGTGCTTGAGAAGCGGCGCTGCATAAAGAGGTCATCAAAGGACATGGCCTGGGCATCATTTTTCGGATTGTATATCGAATGGGTAGCAAATAACCTGCGACACTGCGGAAAATGCACTACAAAAGGAATACCGGGCCTTGGCGAGGGCAATGGCTGGTTGAATTCATCATAGTATGAATAATAAACCGGCGCAATAGCCACAATACGAACCTGCATAGTGGAGTGTTTCTTGTCGAAGAACCACTGCTCCTGAATCTGGAATTGGAGGATATTGGTCATACTTTGCCCCATCTTTTCGAAATTGCCATCAACATCATAGATGGAATCACCTTCGGTCTTCCGATATATCTCATCCAGACTGGATACCACTGCGAAGGGATCTTTCCATGCTGTAATCACGTTGAATTCATAGGGAGTAATCTCCTCTGTTTTGATCCCTTCCATCAGGAGGCCAAAGAGGCTGTACCTTTCACCACCGCTCATGTGTCCTTCGAGGGGATAACGCAGGGGCATGTTCTGACGGTGCCGGAGATCAATGGTCCTCCAGACATCTTTTGCCCATATGACATCTGCCTCACGAATATAACTGTAAGGAACCGGTTTCTTTTCCGGAATAATAGTTTCCGATTTATATACATCCGTTGAGGGAGTATATGCTGTGATTACCGGTGCATTTCCCGGGGTAACGGTTGTATTTACATTCTGCGCAGATAGGGAACATGTCCATATTGCCAGAATTGCTGCTCCGAATATATACCTTTTTGCCTTCATCTTATCGTACAGTTATGGTAATATTATTGAGATTTCTTAAAACACCATCAGGCCCTGTGGCCTTGATTTTTTCAATCATAACCCGCTGCCCTGTTCTGAGCTGGCGGAATAAGGTTTTTTGCTGAGAGGTAAAACGATCGCTGCTCGAGGGCATGGAATCCCAGATTCCACCTGAACCCTGGAAAGCAATTTCAAAAGACTGCACTTTGTAATCTACTTCAAATACAAAGTCTTTGGCTTCGGCCTTTACATTTTGCAACTGGGACATTTTACCCACCGTAAGAGCTCCTGATGAACCTGGAATCCCATCCACAACCGCATCGGGTGTGGGAAGATCGTAAACCCTGAAATTTTCGCGGCTCATGAGCTTTCTTGAACCATCGATATTGGCATATACACTTACTGTAGCTGTATTTTTACCAACACCAGGCCTGACCTGGTAGGTTCCGGCACTAACACGTCTTATATTGCCCGAGGAGATCTGTGCTATAACATCTCTTTCCGCTACGCCACCCACCGAAATTTCAACGGGATTGGCAATGCCGCGGTAGAATACATTCATGGCGGTGGCTGATACTGTGGCATTGGACTCGGCCACTTCAAATTCAGCAGTAAATGTTTTACTGGTAACCTGGCCATCCTTTTCAATGGAGATAACACCACCCCATTTCTTAATACCTATGCTGTTATAGGAAATTTCGTAAATCCCTTTCCCCCCGTGAGTTTCCAGAAGAGTCCCGTTCTCAAGCTTGACTTCAGGTATATTGGTGGAGTCATAAGCTGCAAGAAATACTTCGGCATGGTAGGGCACTCCCTTGAAGACATAGTTTGACTTGGCAATAACAACCGGCTCAATCACATTGACCTTAAAGTCGCCTGCATCCACCTGTCCCAGCAGGAAGTTGATCATCTCTGCTTCCACGTTCCGGACATCACCCTGCATTTTGGAAAGCAGTGTAATAACCGATGCAAGCGGAAGGTGCTCAAAATAAGTGGATTCCCAGGTAGGAGTCACACCTTTCTTTTTGCCATGATAAAAGCTTTCAGGAACATGGGTGCTTAAGATGCTTTCAACAGACTCCACGGTATTCGTATATTTCTCTTTGTCCTCAATCATGGAGAGCATGAACTCACGGTGCTCTTCGATCTTGGCTTTGAGCTCGGTGCCTTTCTTTCCCACGATCATAATCTCACCAGGTGTGTTCGTGTCATCTTTGGATCTTACATCGGCCAGATGTACTTCTCCATCATGAATGGCATCCTCATCTCTCACCTGAGTAATCTCCACCTTGCACTCATTCATAAACTCGTACAATTCATTGGATCGGGCCTTCACCTCATCTGCCCGGGTTTTCCAGTCACCTACCTTCTCGGGATTCTGCTCAAATGCCATATTAAACTTGTCATAAAGACCATCGTTTTTGGCTGCAAAATTCTGAGTAGTTACTGTAAGACCACCATCCACCAGGGTAAATGCATCCAGCACTTCTTTTGATACATTCAATGCCAGCATCGCTGTCAGCACCAAATACATCATGCCGATCATTTTTTGTCTCGGTGTTTCTTTACCGTGTGCCATAGAGCAAGATTAAATATTATTATTTCTTTCTAATGCTCATGGCTGTGAGCATATTGCCGTATACATTGTTCAATTCTGAGAGACTCTCGCTGAGTTTCACAATCTCGTTCTTGTATTTCTGTGTCTCATCAACAGAAGCCTTCAGACTGGTGATCATCTCATTCAATCCGGTGTAAACCCCGGCAGTCCCCTGCAGGTGTTCCTTACTTCCTTTCACCTGGTCGGAGTAGGAGATATTCAGATCGGCCAGATTTTTATTTAGTGTCTCAAGTTGATCGTTGAACTGTTTCTGACTCTGTGAAATATTGGTATGCTCCTGCTTTACTTCGCCCGACATGGCTTCGTAAGTTGCAGTAAGGTTGGAACTTGATTCAGCAAATTTATCTGCAATATCCTTGCCTTTTTCATCGATCAGGTTGGCAGTATTTTTGTATGAAGCCGCCAGGGTGTTTACAGATTCATTTAACTCACCTGTATTGGTACCATATGCTGTGGCCACATTGTCCATTTTCTCTGCGGCAGTCCCCATCTTGTTGAAATACTCCTTGGTAGCCAGTGAGGCTGAAGTAATATCACCAATGGTCTCCGTAGTGGTGGAGATGGTGTTCAGGTGCTTACCCAAACTTCTCACATCCTCTGCATTGATCTGGGATTGCTCAAAAAGTTCATCGAATTTCTGAAGTCCGACGTTCCGGTCTGCAATGGCTTGCTCCTTGTATTCGTCGATCTCATCGGGATCGGACATGCCTGCCAGTTCAGGATAAACCAGGGTCCAGTCCAATTCTTCATGCAGCGGTTCAAAAGCTGAGAAAAAGAAGATAATCGATTCAATTATAAGTCCTGTGGCCAATGCAATACCTGCTCCTGGCCAGTGCTGGATTTTAAAGAGTGCTCCAATAATTACAATGGAGGCTCCAAAGCCATAGAGTTTGGCCGTGAAACTCTTCCAGCCTGAACTTTGAACTATTTCTGTAATTCCCATTATATTAAGTATTTAATTATTGATCACCTAAATATGAACGAACGCATCTGAACCCAATATATGACTTTGTAGAGTCCTGGTATTCGTGATCCCGCGTGCTTACCTGAAGGTAACGGGCAATGTCTTTCCAGGATCCACCCCTGATCACTTTCCTCTTCATTACCGGTGGGTCATCAGGTGAGGCTTCGTAGTTATAATAAGGATTCATATCATGCGAAAATACATAGGCTGAAGGATCATAAGCAGTAATGGTCCATTCAGCTACATTACCTGCCATGTCGTAGAGGCCATATTCATTGGGAACGCCATAGAATCCAACCCTGGCAGGATACATAGAACCATCGTCAGTATAGTTGCCTCGCAATGGCTTAAAGTTGGCGATAAAACAACCCAGTTTATTCCTCAGGTAGACTCCACCCCATGGATACATGCTGTGATCGAGTCCTCCCCTGGCCGCGTATTCCCATTCAGCTTCAATGGGCAACCTGAAGTCCTGTACAATGGGCTCCTGATTGTTAATAAGTGCCTGGTTCAGGAAGTTGGTTCTCCAGATACAAAATGCCTTGGCCTGTTTCCAGGTAACTCCAACTACCGGATAGTTGTCGTAGGAAGGGGCAGCGAAATAGAGGTTGGTCATGGGCTCATTAAAGGAGTAAGTAAAATCTTTGACCCAGACCAGGGTATCGGGGTAAACCAGAACCCAGTCTTTGTTTACGAATGAAGAACGCCCTGTGATCTCTTCCCGATCACCATTGGGCCTGGTGATTGTACCTCCGTACTGTACCACCGGATCAGCGTTGCCACCTGAATATTCGAGGCGGAAACCATTGGCAGGGTTAGCTGCCTGAACACGGTCTATCCAGTAATAGTTATAAATAAGTTTTGTTGGATTAATCTCCGCGAAATACAGCGAAAGACGGTCCTCCCCTGAATAATAGATGCCCAGATCCTCAATGGTCTGTTTGATGTTTCCTTCCTTATCCTTGGATGGGTCAAGTGGCATTTCCCAGTCGATGATGGGGTCTCCATTTGCGTCCTCATAGGGCTGATCTTCACGATCTTTCCTGATATAATCCTCAACGCCATTCATAGCAAGCTCTTTCCTGATAATGGAGTCGCGAACCCAGAATACAAATTGTCTGTATTCGTTGTTGGTGATTTCAGTTTCGTCCATCCAAAACGCATCAACAGCCACGGTCCTAGCCATGGTATTCTGCGTCCAGGTGACGTCTTGATCACCGGCGCCCATGACAAATGATCCCATGGGGACCGCCACCATTCCAAATGGATCAGGTTCAGCATAAGCTTTTCTACCTTCAACTCCAACCAGCTCACCGGTGTTGTATGAACCACAACCTCCGATGAATATCGCAATAACAACTAATATCCCTATTCGTTTCATAGCATATCGCTTATAAGATGCAAACCAAACTTTATACGTACTGTTTTTAGACAAAAACATTTTATTATAGATAATTAATCAATTACAAAAACCTGATACTCTTATATTTTTGGGGACTCTTGTCAACACTGAGATCGAAGCAATATCGAACAGTGACTTCATGAGACCCACTATTGTAATTCATAAGGGGCGAAAGTTCAAAATCGTATGAATATCCAATTTTGATCCCATTCATCATTTCAATGCCAAAAAGAGCTGTTAACGCACCTCCTACAGAATAGGAAACTCCCCCCCAGAACCTTTTATTGTATCGAAGGTTTGTATTCAGATAGATCAGGTGCGACCTTGCATCGGTCTGGATCATCACTGAAGGTATAATTTCAAACATTGGATTGGCCAACTGGATGTTATATCCGGCCATAAGGTAATAGTGTCTGATCAGTTTCGATTCAGCAACATCCTCAGGGTAATCGAAAGAGGTTTGATTCAGATGCGTAGTTGATATACCAACATATAGATTATCCGTGTTATAAAATGCCCCAAGGCCCATATCAAAACCAAATGCGCTTCCTCCATTTTTAGGGATGGCATCATCCGTCTCAGGAGTAATCACATCGGCGCCGTTCCAATTCGGCGACAAGGCCTGGTTGGCCAGCCCTACATTGGCGCCAATACCCAGGCTTCCCTGCCCAAGGTCCATTCGGAAGGCATAGGCGGCACTAAACAGAAAATCATTGTTAAATGCCAGGTTGTCATTCATTAAGCTGATTCCAATACCATGGGTTCTTCCCAGGAGATGAATCGGCATATTGGCAGTAAAAGCAGTAGTAATAGGCGCATCTGGTAGCCCTGTCCACTGATTGCGGAAAACAGCTGCCAGGCATATTTTATCTGAACTTCCAACGGCTCCGGGATTGAAGAACGGAGCCAGGAACATGTTCTGACTAAATTTCGGATCCTGTTGCGCCAGAACATTCAGCGAAACAGCTCCAAAAATACATATATATACCAATCTCCTCATTGTCTGTCTAACTCAATCCAGAGCTTCGTTTCTATGGCTCTTTTACAGTGTTAAAATAACTAAAAATAGTTCGAGATCACAAAAATTTATCAATACCATAATGTCAATAAAATCAAGGGTTCCAGGTCATTTAACAAAAAATTTAGACCTGCATCCTCTTTAATTAAACGTGGATTAATCTTTTTCATTACCCAATCTGTGTAAAAAGCGCCACCAGCGGTCTGGTATTTCCTGATTACAGGCGTGCTGGTAATCTTCATACGAACAGGAGACAAAAAAGTTGTACCCTGTGGCAGGATTCTTTACAGGAATTTCCATCCACCATCTTTCGGAAAGGGTGCTTTTATGAAAGATAATGTCATGTCCGGCGGCATTCAGAGTGACGATAAACTTTTTTATGTGCTCGGGGGTGTCCTTTGGATTTTCACGGATGCGATGGGTTAGTCCCTCGAGGAAGTACCAGGTAGACTGGGCAGCCAGGTGGGCCGTCTGGCCATTGATATCTGACTTTGGATTGAGCTCAAAAAAACCAAGGATGTTGGTCTGTTCGCTTAATCCCGCGTATCGCGTGATCTGGCATAGTTCATCGGCAAAAAATCCATTTGGCGACGGTGTTGAGGCACCCGGAGCATCAGCATGCCTTACAGCTCCCATATCGATGCTGATGAATTCGGAGTCCCGTATCAGGGGTTCGGCCTGTTTGATCTCTTTCCGGGCCTCCCCCAGACGAATGCTTTCCAGGTAGGATTTATCCAGTTGCTGGAGTTGTTCTTCACTAACAAAGTAGGCCTGATGCCCCAGGTTGGTGAGGCTGAATTGTTTGAGTCCGGTACTGTTTACCACCTGGTTCAGGTAGTTTCGGGAATTTAACTGATCCTCGTTCAGGGAGAAATCGAGCATGGAGTCAATGGTAAGCAGCTGGTGTAGTCCCTCATGTTTTTCGAGGGCCAGGAAGGCGCCACGACTCAGATCCTGGGAACCTCCGAATATCACAGTGGTGATCTCCCGTTCCCTGAGTTCCAGAAGGATGTCTCTCAGGGCAAAATAGGTGTCGTTTATGGCCCCCCCAATTTTTACATTTCCCAGATCATAGATCTTCAGGTTCCTATTAATCTTTCGGAGTTGGTATAACTTGCTGCGAATGTGGTTGGGGGCATCCTTACTCCCTTTAATAAAACCGTTGCTATCAACCGGGACTCCCATAAGGGCCACCTGGTGTTTATCCAATTCACGAATGGGATGATCAGGCGTATGGACTGAAATATGGTGGCTGAAAGATTCATTATTATCCAGGTATTCGAATTCGGGCCTTTCCAGGCTAACGGGGTCGAAATATCCATTCAGATCCATGGGGTGTGATTCTTATGTTTTATTTCTTAGTGCGGGAACCAGCTTTTTCAATTATTTCACGACATTCCTCAAGAGTCAGTTCTTCAGGTTTCCTGCTTTTGGGAATCCGGTAGTTTTTCTTGTTAAAAGAGATATAGGGGCCATATCGACCATTGAGAATAAGAAGTCCAGGCTCTTCATCAAACTGTTTGATATTCCTGTTCTCCTCCTGGGCACGCTTTTCGATGATAATCTCAATGGCACGCTCCGATTCAATGGTAAAGGGGTCATCAGTTTTTGACAGGCTGTAAAACTTACTTTTATGTCTTACATAGGGACCGTATTTTCCAACACCGATAACCAGTTCCTCCTCCTCGAAGGAATCCAGTGTGCGGGGCAGTCGAAAGAGATCAAGTGCCTCTTCCAGTGTGATGGTTTCAAGGCTCTGGCCTTTTAAAAGGCTGGCAAACCTGGGTTTTTCCTCATCACTGGCTTCACCAATTTGGGCAATGGGTCCAAAGCGGCCTATTTTTACACTAATGGGCTTACCCGATTTGGGATCTTCACCCAGTTTTTTTTCTCCTTTGGACCGTTCCGAAGTTTGTGTGGCTGTATCTACTTTGGTATGAAAGGGTGTGTAAAAACGCTCGATCATGCTGGGCCAATCCTTATCTCCCTCTGCAATTTTATCGAATTCCTCTTCAACAGAAGCCGTAAAATTGAAGTTCATGATGTTCTGAAAGTTCTGCTCCAGGAAATCGTTTACAATCATTCCGATATCGGTGGGAAACAGCTTACTTTTCTCATAGCCATACTTCTCAGTAATATGCTGCTTCGAAAGTTTATCCCCTGAGAGGACCAGCTGGGCCATTTCACGATCAACACCATTTCGATCCTCTTTAACCACATACTCTCTGTTTTGAACAGTTGAGATGGTGGGAGCATAGGTAGAGGGCCGGCCAATTCCCAGCTCCTCCATTTTTTTAACCAGGCTGGCCTCAGTGTATCTGACCGGCTGCATACTTGTTTTTTCGGTGGCCTCAATGATATCACGACTTAGCTTATCATCGGCTTTTACCGGGGGAAGCAGTCCTTTGGCCTCTTCTTCCTGATCATCATCAGTGGATTCCATATAGACTTTCAGGAAACCATCAAATATAAGCACTTCACCAGTGGCAATAAAGCGTTCGGGTGCACCTGAGACCAGAATGGATATGGTAGTTTTTTCAAGCTGTGCCTCACTCATCTGGGAGGCAATGGTTCTTTTCCAGATCAATTCATAGAGCCGCTGTTCCTGCCTGCTACCTTCAACGGAAGATTTATCCATATAGGTGGGTCTGATAGCTTCATGAGCCTCCTGAGCACCTTTGGCTTTTGTGGTAAAGTTTCTGGTTTTGAGGTATTTTTCACCAAAATCCTCCTTGATTTTTCCTGCAGCTGTTCCGATGGCCAATTTGGACAGATTAACAGAGTCTGTCCTCATATAGGTAATTTTTCCTGATTCATAGAGCCGTTGTGCCACTGACATGGTCTGGTTCACTGAAAAACCCAGTTTTCGGCTGGCTTCCTGCTGAAGGGTGGAGGTGGTAAATGGAGCTGCTGGATTTTTCTTCAAAGGTTTTTTCTCAACATTATCCACACTGAACTCACTGGTCAGGCACTTAGAGAGAAAGGACTCTGCATCTTTCAGATTATCGAAACGCTTCGACAAATCAGCTTTCAGTTGAGTTTCTCCCCCTTTTCCATTTGGGACCAGGAACTTTCCGGTGACGCGGAAATACTTAAGGGGAGTAAACTTCTGTATTTCCCTTTCTTTTTCAACAATCAGTTTTACGGCTACCGATTGCACTCTTCCTGCAGAAAGAGATGGTTTTACCTTTTTCCATAATAATGGTGAGAGTTCAAAACCAACCAGACGGTCAAGTACCCTTCTTGCCTGTTGGGCATTCACCAGGTGGGTATCGATTTGCCTCGGGCTCTTTAGAGCATTCAGGATGGCATCTTTGGTAATTTCATGAAAAACGATCCTCTGGGTCTTCTCTTTTTCCAGCCCCAGCTCATCAAACAAATGCCATGCAATGGCCTCCCCCTCACGGTCTTCATCAGTGGCCAGCCATACCATATTGGACTCCTTGGCCAGGCTCTTAAGTTCCTTGACAATTTTTTTCTTATCAGCGGGGACAATGTACTGAGGGGCAAAACCTCCCTCAACATCTATTCCCAGATTTTTTTTAGCCAGGTCACGTATATGGCCAAAACTGGATTTGACTGTAAATGTCTTTCCAAGGAAGCGTTCAATGGTCTTCGCCTTGGCAGGTGATTCAACAATAACAAGATTCTCTATCATTTTCCTTCTTTTCCTTCGTTTACCATTAGAATACAAAATAACCTAATATTTACTATTTTTGACCCAAAATCAAGCTGGCCATGGACAATAAACCCGGCAAAACTACAAAATATTTATACATCCTCTGGACACTATACACTCTTGCGGTGCTATTGTTCATTGTAATCATGGTTTTAATAGGTCATGGAAAAATGGGATTTATGCCCGATTTTGCCAGACTTGAGAATCCACAATCCAATCTGGCGTCCGAATTGATTACCGAGGATGGGGAATTGCTGGGGAAGTATTTTATTGAGAATCGCTCCTATGTTGATTATGAGGATCTGGCTCCCCACCTGGTGGATGCCCTGGTGGCAACGGAGGATGTGAGGTATTACAGACACTCGGGGATTGATGTGCGAAGTCTTTCACGGGTTCTTGTAAAATCAGTTCTGCTTGGCAAGGATGAAGGAGGAGGTAGTACCATTTCCCAGCAGCTGGCAAAGAATCTTTTCCCCAGGGATACCACTGTTAATAAAACAAAGATTGGAAGGATGGGTCACCTGGCGATTAATAAGTTCAAAGAGTGGAACACCGGGGTAAGACTTGAAAGAAGCTATTCCAAGAACGAAATTCTGGCCATGTACCTGAATACGGTTCCCTTTGGGGGCGAATCGATTGTGGGCATCAAATCGGCATCCAGGACCTTCTTCAATACTAATGTAGATTCTCTGACCATCGATCAGGCAGCAGTCCTTGTGGGAATGTTAAAAGCTCCCACCGCCTACAACCCAAGGATTAACCCGGATCGCTCCATAATCCGCAGAAATACAGTTATTAACCAGATGGTGAGGTATGGGAGCCTCTCCCAGGAAGTGGCTGATTCGGTAAAGCAGGTGCCCATCAGTGTTGATTATAACCTGGCCAGTCACCTGACCGGTCATGGCAAGCATTTCAGAATATTTCTTTCGAAATTTGTGAATAGATCCAAACCGACTCCGCCAAACAAGGATGCCGGTGTCCTGTCATGGGAACGTTACAGAAGGGATTCTTTACGCTGGGCAGATGACAAGCTCTATGGCTGGATCAATAAGAATTACAAACCCGATGGCACACAGTACGATCTCTATCGCGACGGGCTGAGGATATATACAACAGTTAATTATAAGATGCAGCAATATGCCGAGGAGGCTGTTGAAGCACAGATGAAGGACTACCTTCAACCTGAATTTTTTAAAGAAAAGAAAGGAAGAGCCAATGCACCCTTCGAAGATATTTCCCGTGAGGAGAGCACGCTGATCCTTAATCGCACATTAAGACAGACGGATCGGTACAGGTCCATGGCAGCCAGAGGGACTCCCTGGGATTCCATATTGATGGCTTTTAATAAGCCGGCTGAAATGAACCTGTTTTCCTGGGACGGCCCCATAGATACCATGCTGACACCGCTGGATTCCATCAGGTACATGAAACATATCCTGAGGGCTGGTTTTATGGCCATGGATCCTGCCAATGGAAATGTAAAGGCTTTTGTGGGGGGACATAACTACCGCTACTTCCAGTATGAACATGTTTACCAGGGTCGCCGCCAGGTGGGATCTACCATCAAACCGTTTTTATACCTGCTGGCAATGCAGGAAAATTATTCACCCTGTGAAATGATTCCGCTGGTTCCTATTACATTTAAGGATGTAGTGAATGATTCCACCTATACCCCAACAGCTCCCGGCCGTAATGTTTTTGCCGGAAAGATGGTCTCCTTGAAATGGGGACTGGCCACCTCCCATAACTGGGTTTCTGCCTGGCTGTTTAAGAATTTCAATCCTGAAAATGTGATCAGCCTCATGCGTAAAATGGGAGTGACCTCTTACATTGCACCTGTACCCAGCATGATCTATGGTCCTGCCGATATCTCCCTGGAGGAGATGGTGGGAGCCTTTAACACCTTCTCCAACAGTGGTATATACGTGAGCCCGGTCTATGCAACCCGCATTGAGGACCGCTATGGCAATGTGATCTCCTCTTTTCACCCGGTTGAATCTGAGGCGATTAGCCAGGAAACTGCTTATTTAATGCTTTCACTACTGAAGAATGTGGTGGATATGACTGGCAGGTACCGTGGAGAGCCCTATTATGGGACCGCCAGCAGGCTTCGCGGGAGATATCAATTTAAGGGTGAATTGGCCGGGAAAACAGGAACCACCCAGAACCAGAGTGATGGCTGGTTTATTGGCCTTGCTCCCAGGCTTACAGCTGCAGCTTGGGTGGGCGGTGAAGACAGATCCATACACTTCGATAACCTCACTATGGGTTCAGGGACCAATATGGCCCTCCCCATTTATGCGGAATTTCTGAAGCGGGTATATGCCGACTCAACCCTTGGAATCACCGTGGAGGATGAATTTAATAGACCGCTGGATTTCTATGTGGATATGGATTGTCCCAATATTACGGAGACCACCGGTGGCAGTGTGTATGACGAATTCTAAAGGCCTTTAGCCAAAAAGGTATTTGGGCAGATCCTGAACCCTGTTTACTTCGACAATCTCAAGGCTGAATCTGGCAGGATCGATGCGTTGCCGGTTGAAAGCCGGCATCAGGATTCTTTTCATGCCCAGCTTATCCGCCTCACCCAGACGCTGTTCAATCCGGTTTACCGGACGGATCTCGCCTGATAGGCCCACCTCCCCGGCAAAGCAGGTATTGGGATCCACCGGAATATCCACTGTGGAAGAAAGAATGGACGCAACCACCGCCAGATCAATGGCGGGATCGTCCACCCGGAGTCCGCCTGCAATATTGATATATACATCCTTACTGGCCAGTTTAAAACTGGCCCGTTTTTCCAGCACAGCAAGCAACATGCTCAGGCGGCGGGTATCAAATCCAGTAGAGGTGCGCTGCGGGGTTCCGTATACGGCCGAGCTCACAAGGGCCTGGACCTCGATCAATATGGGGCGGATGCCCTCCACATTGGCAGCGATGGCAGATCCGCTCAGATCGGGAGGTTGCTGGTTAATCAGCAATTCGGAAGGATTCAGGATTTCACGCAGCCCCTCACCTGTCATTTCAAAAACCCCGATCTCCGAAGTCGACCCAAAACGGTTCTTTATGGAACGAAGGATCCTGTAGAGATGGTGTGTGTCGCCTTCAAACTGAAGCACGGTGTCGACGATATGCTCCAGCACCTTGGGTCCTGCAATACTGCCATCTTTCGTAATATGGCCGATGAGTACTACGGGCATATGGCTTTCCTTGGATAGTCGAAGTAGCTGTGTTGCGCACTCTCTGACCTGTGAAATGGTTCCAGGAGCAGATTCAATGGCCTCAGAATAGAGGGTTTGAATGGAGTCGATGATCAGCAGCTCCGGTCTGCTTTGTTCAAGCTGTGTAACAAGGGCCTGCAGACTTGTTTCTGCAAGGACCTGGCAATTTCCGTTTCCTCCTCCAAGCCGGTCGGCACGTAATTTGATTTGATGTGGACTTTCCTCGCCGGAGACATAAAGGGTCTGTTTATCAATCTGTAGAGCCACTTGCAGGGCAAGAGTAGATTTCCCAATCCCCGGCTCGCCACCGATCAGCACCATAGACCCCGGAACAATTCCACCTCCCAGAACCCGGTTAAATTCACCATTTTTCAGGTCGATACGGGAGACAGGGGCAGCAGCCACGTCCTCCAGCTTTTGCGGTTGGGCATAATCCCGCCTCTCCGACATACCTGTGCGGACCGGTCCTTTGTGAATTTTCTGCTCCACATAGGTGTTCCATTCTCCGCAGGCATTGCAACGGCCAATCCATTTGGCTGATTCAGCGCCACAACTCTGGCACACATATACCGATTTAATTTTCGCCATTTAGGGATTGTTTCTGTCAATTATCGAAGAGCTTGAGTATCCTTCCAGCAGGGGTATGGATATCACCTGGCCTCCCCTGGAGCTAACTTCACGGTGTCCCACAATATCTTCCATTTTATAGTCACCTCCCTTGACCAGTATATCAGGCTCAAGGGTAATAATCATATCCATGGGCGTATCTTCCTCAAATACAATAATGTAATCCACAAAGGCCAGGGCTCCAAGCACTTCTGCCCTGGACTCCTGGCTGTTGACCGGTCTGTCGGGACCCTTGAGCTTGGTGACCGATGCATCGCTGTTAAGCCCTACAACCATCAGGTCGCCCAGCTCCCTGGCCCTGGAGAGTAAGTAAATATGGCCCCTGTGTAAAATGTCAAAACAACCATTGGTGAAAACGATTTTATTCTCACTTCGGAATGCGGGGCCAAACAGTTTGGCGGCTTCATCCAGGGTGATGGTTTTTTGTATGATCTGTTCGTAGGTGAGCATTTCAGGATTCGGGTTTATTGGAGGTGATTCTTTTTTGGGAGATTATCAACAGGGTATAAGATAAGATTCCCAGGAGTATGGTGAGCAGAGAGTTTGATTCATGAGCCAGGATGGCGTAGGCGCTTCCGGTTTCCAGGGAGAAACCATAAACGAACATTAATCCCCGGGATGTAATCCAGTGGTAGGCACCAATACCGGCTGTTACTGGTGCCGACATGCCCAGTCCACCGATCACCAATAAAAACATACCATCTATAAAGGTAAGCCCCGAAAGCTCCTCAAGTGCGTAAACTACCACCCAGGTCATCAGGATATAAAGGAACCAGATCAGCAGGGAGTGGAGTAAAAACTCCCATTTTCGTTTCATGCGATAAATGGTCTTCAATCCATCCAGAATTCCAATTAGGATGGCTTTGATTTTACGAAGCAGGGAGAAGCGGGCCAGCCTCTTTCTGAACAGGTAGATAAGCAGGAGAATGAGCAACACAGTCGAAACCACAATCAACCAGAACACCAGAGTACCTCCGAAGAGCTCTGTAAACTTTTGTTGTATGGGCCCATATACCTGCTCGCCAAAAAAAGCACCAAACTTCTCCATCCAGCTGAATAAGAGGACCAGCAGAATCAGCATCAGCATCAACAAGTCGACCACCCGCTCTACAATCACTGTCCCAAAAAGCGAATCAACGGGGATTTTCTCTCTTTTTCCCAGGGTAACGCACCTGGTAACCTCACCCAGACGCGGCAGGGCATAGTTGGAAAGGTAGCCTACCATCAGGGAGTGATAAGTGTTTTTGAAGGAAGGTTCAAAACCCAGCGGCTCTATGAGAAGCATCCATCTGCGTGCCCTGCTGAAAAATGAGATGAAGGCAAATAACAGAGATAGTCCGATCCACCAGAAATTGACTTTTTGAAAGGTTGTAGCCAGTTCATCAAAGGCCACTCCTCTGAAAGCAAAATATAGCAAGAGAATTCCAAGTGCCAGGAATGCGGCTATTTTCAGAATTTGAACTACGAGTTTTTTCAAAGGGGGATCAGTTTATCTTGTTGGAGGCGGTATCAGGAAAAATCAATACTGGTTTAAAGGATTTTGCCTCTTCGAACTCCATTGAAGCATAGGAGATAATGATTATGATATCTCCAACTGCAACTCTCCTGGCTGCAGGCCCGTTCAGGCAGACTTGCCCGGTTCCCCGCTGGCCGGTAATAACATATGTTTCCAGACGCTCCCCATTGTTGATATTGACAATCTGAACTTTCTCATTTTCAATGAGGTTAGCAGCATCCATCAGATCCTCATCAATGGTAATGCTACCCACGTAGTTCAGATCAGCCTCAGTGACTGTAACCCTGTGAATCTTCGATTTTACTACTTCAATATGCATGGCCCTTGAGTTAATTCACAAATTTAATCAAAAATCAGATTATCTATTAACCTCACTCCCCCTAAAAGAACAGCCAAACAGGCCACTTTGTTCACCTCTTCGTCCCACTTATTAACCGGTATAAGCCCTTTATCCTCAACAATTTCGAAGTATTCCAGCTCCAAAGCACCTTGCTTTTTAAACTGGAGAATCACCCACTCCTTCAACTGTGAAGGACTTAGAGCATCCAAAAGCTCGCTGGCATGTACCAGGGTTTCATATATAAAAGGTGCAAGTTTTCGTTCCTCTTTGCTAAGCCTGGTGTTCCTAGAACTCATCGCCAGGCCGTCTTTCTCTCTGATGATGGGGCAAGAAACAATGGTAAGATTCATGTCCAGGATCTCAACCAGTCGACGGATAACGACCAGTTGTTGAAAATCTTTCTGCCCAAAATAGGCACGGTGTGGGCGAATCATCAGAAAAAGTTTACTGACGATCTGTGCCACACCATTGAAGTGACCTGGCCGATGCTTGCCCTCCATCACTTTATCAAGTCCGCCCAGGTCAAAGACTTGCGTTTCCTCATCCGGGTACATTTCTTTAACTGCGGGAACAAAAACAAGGTCGGCCTCCAGCTGTCGAAGCAGCTCCAAATCCTGGTCGAGTGTTCTGGGATAGAGGTCGAGGTCCGAAGGGTCATTGAACTGGGTGGGATTCACAAAGATGGTTACCACCACTACATCATTTTCGGCCGCAGCTTTTTCAACAAGGGACATATGTCCCTGGTGGAGTGCTCCCATGGTGGGTACCAGGCCAATGGATTTTCCCTCATTTTGTAACGAGAGGAGATGCCCGGTGAGATCGGTTTTGGTTCTGTATACTATCATGCCACGGCAAAGAGAACAAAGATAGATAAAATGGTATCAATTATTTTTAGTAAATTTGCATGATTTCTTTAATGAGGCTTGCATAATGGAGAGTAAAAAGGTATTATTTGTTTCTCAGGAGATTACACCCTATTTGCCCGAATCTGAGCTTTCCTTAATCAGTAGAAAACTTCCCCAGGCCATACAGGAGACCGGTAAGGAAATCCGGACCTTTATGCCGAAGTACGGGATTATCAATGAGCGAAGGAACCAGTTGCATGAGGTCATCAGACTATCAGGAATGAACCTGATTATTGATGACACGGACCATCCCTTGATCATTAAGGTTGCTTCCATTCAGGCTGCCAGGATGCAGGTGTATTTCATTGATAATGAGGAGTATTTCCAGAGGAAACATACGATTGTTGATGCAAAGGATGAGCACTTTAAGGACAATGATGAGCGCATGATTTTTTTCGCCCGTGGAGTCCTTGAGACCGTTCGGAAAT
The DNA here is from genome assembly GCA_003648635.1 of Bacteroidota bacterium. Classification (GTDB taxonomy): domain Bacteria; phylum Bacteroidota; class Bacteroidia; order Bacteroidales. Next base: position 79,555 of record QMPQ01000001.1, read on the forward strand.
TACGATGGTCACCCGATCTGGTGCATTGCCACGGATGGTTTACCTCCCTGGTGCCTCTTTATATTAAAAAAGCTTACCGGGAAGACCCGCTGTTTGCAGATTCAAAGGTGGTCTTCTCGTTCTATAATAATGGTTTTGATGATTCTCTGGATGCTTCTTTCTCAAAGAAGATTCTGGTGGATGGTGTTTCTGAGGAACATCTTTCCATGATTAAAAATCCGGGGTATGAAAATCTGGCCAACCTGGCAGCCACTTATTCAGATGGACTGATCCAGGGGAGTGCTGACCTGCCTGCTAATGTTGACGAAGTACTGAAGAAATCCGGGAAACCCTATTTGAATTATGCGAGTGAAGAGCAATATGTGAAGGAGTTTACCGCTTTTTATGACAGGATCATCAACGAATAAGACTAATTTTCAAATGAACAAGAAGTTTAGGTGGCTAAGCGCGGCGATCATCGCTGGATTGATTGGTGTACTTGTGTCGTGCGAGTATAATGAAAACTCACTGGGAACAGATATACTTCCTCCAGGCGACAATGTAGTTGTATATCACGATACCATATTTGAAGTTGATGCCTATACGATGACTGGCAAACCGATTAGAACCTCTGAGGTTACTTATTCTGCCACACGCCTGATGCTTCTGGGTTCACTGCATGATACCATTATTGGTCGGTCAACGGCCGAGGCGGTCACACAATATAATACAACTTCAAGCTATCAGGTGGCTAATAATTTAGAAATTGATTCCCTGTTTCTTGCCCTTCATATTTATGACTTCTTAGGAGAAATGGAGCAGGATATCAATCTGAGTGTCTATGAATTTACAGAGCGTATTTATCTGGATACTGCCCATAGTTACTATTCCGACTATGATATAACCGGGAAGTATAATCCGGTTCCCCTTGTTCAAAAAACCATCGCTCCTGTAAATGGGACTACCTATGAGCTCTTAATTGAAGATCAGGAATTTATCGATAAGTTCATGGCCGTTCAAGCAGACACAAATATTTTTTATAACGATTCCATCTTCAAGGATTATTTTAACGGATTTTATATTACCGCAGAACCGGTTTCTTCCGATGGAACCATGGCCAGGATTCAGCTTGCCAGTTCACTAACGAGGCTGACCATGAAATATGCCAATGATTCCACGGATGTGGACTCCACAGCCGAGCGTGATTTTTCCTATGCACACTTTACCATCGATCAGTATTCCTCTCAGAAAATCAATATGTTTGAGCATGATTATACCGGTACCGCTGTTGAGGAGATCATCGATGATGAAGAATCAAATTCTCCTTATCTCTATACACAGGGTATGTCTGGAGTCAATACCCGCTTTTCTTTTGCCAATCTACAAGAGTGGATAGATCAAAATCCTCTGATTATCAACAGTGCCACCATGGTATTTGATGTGGTCCCGGAGGAGGAGAGTGGGATTCTTTATGATGATCTGCCTTTCAGGTTGATGATGGGGACCGTCCTTGAGGATGATGACTATGAGCCCGTTTATGACTATTTTGTGTTGCTGTCAAGCGATCCCAACCAAACGGCCAGCAGGTTTGGCGGATATAAAAAAGCCGAGTCAAAGGGCCTGTTCAGCGATACTACCTACACCTACCGCTTCAACATGGGACTTCACTTTCAATACATGTTGGATGGGGAGAAAAATGATAATGATTTTATTCTTCAGCTGGATGATGGTATGATCAATCCCTTATATTCCAAACTTTGGAGTAACCTTCCTGCCAATAAAAGACGTATAAGGTTAGAAATAGTGTACCTTAAGCTATAGATCAGTTTAGCGCAGGTCTTCATGTTCTAATTTTTATTGTCATGTGTGGAATTGTTGGATATATAGGTAACCGGGATGCATACCCTGTACTGATCAAAGGATTGAAGAGACTCGAATATCGCGGATATGATTCTGCGGGAGTGGCTTTGCTCAATGGCGATACCACCATCTATAAAAAGAAGGGGAAGGTAAGTGAACTTGAAGCCTATGTAAGGGGAAAGGAGACCCTTAGCACCATCGGAATAGGTCATACAAGATGGGCCACCCATGGCAAGCCCAGCGATCTGAACGCACATCCCCACCAAAGTGAGAAGGGGCTATTTACCATCATCCACAACGGAATCATCGAAAACTATTCGGTGTTGAAAAAGACTCTGATGGACCAGGGAATGAAATTCTACAGCGAGACAGATACCGAGGTGCTTGCCAACCTGATTGAGTATATATATACTTCGGAGGATATAAGCGTTGAGGTGGCAGTAAGCCTGGCATTACAGAAGGTGGTTGGTGCTTACGGACTGCTTGTTATTTCCAGAGAAGATCCCAACCTGATGATTGCAGCCCGGCGCAGCAGTCCGCTCGTGATCGGCCTTGGAAGCAATGAGTATTTTATCGCTTCCGATGCGACACCCATTGTGGAATATACCGATCGGGTCATTTACCTGAACAATGACGATATCGCACTGATCAGAAGAGACGAGCTGGTCCTTAAGAATCTGGTTAGCGAGTCCACTAAAGTCAATATCAAAACCCTTGATATGAGTATCTCCGAGATGGAGAAGCAAGGGTACGAGCACTATATGCTGAAAGAGATCTTTGAACAGCCACGCTCCATAATGGATACTTTCAGGGGACGGATCAACTCAGAAACCAATGAGATCAGGTTGGGTGGACTACTGGATGTGAAGGATCAGCTTGTAAATGCCAAACGAATTGTGGTGATTGCCTGTGGGACTTCCTGGCATGCCGGGCTGGTTGGCGAGTACCTGATTGAGGACCTGGCCCGGATTCCGGTAGAGGTGGAATATGCCTCCGAGTTCAGATACCGTAATCCTATGATCGGGCCCGACGATGTGGTTCTGGCCATCAGTCAGAGTGGGGAGACTGCCGATACCCTGGCAGCCATCCAGTTGGCCAGAGAAGCAGGAGCATTAGTGCTGGGGATCTGTAATGTGGCGGGTTCTAGTATCTCCCGTGAAACCCATGCCGGCGTCTATACCCATGCCGGAATAGAGATCGGAGTAGCCTCCACTAAGGCCTTCACCGCACAGGTGACCGTGCTGACTATGATGGCTATTATGATAGGGAAAGAAAAGGGGCTTCTATCGGAGAAGCGTTTTAGTCAGCTTCTTAAGGAGCTCAATGATGTACCTGGTCAGATCGAAAAAATCCTGGAACTGAATGAAGAGTTCAAGCATATCGCAGAAATGTATAAGGATGCATCTAATGCACTTTACCTGGGTCGCGGAGTCTCATTCCCGGTGGCTTTGGAAGGTGCTCTTAAATTGAAGGAAATCTCCTATATCCATGCCGAAGGGTACCCGGCTGCAGAAATGAAACATGGTCCCATTGCCCTTATTGATGAGAAAATGCCGGTGGTCTTTATCGCTACAAAGGATAGTTCTTACGAAAAAATTGTAAGCAATATCCAGGAAGTCAAGGCCAGGAACGGTGTGGTAATTGCCATTGTGACTGAAGGGGATTCCATTATCAAGGAGATTGCCGATCATGTAATTGAGATTCCAAAATCGGACGAATCACTGGTCTCGCTGACTGCTGTAGTTCCCTTACAGCTAATTGCCTACCACATTGCCCTGATGCGGGGATGCAATGTGGATCAACCCAGAAACCTGGCCAAATCAGTAACGGTGGAATAGAGATCCGGGGGCTTGTAGTCTACCTCTCTTCGTACTGAGTCTTGTAGTAAGACTGGTAAGCACCGGAGGTGACATGTTCCATCCATTCCTGGTTTTCCAGGTACCAATCCACCGTTTTTTCGAGCCCTTCTTCGAACTGAAGCGAAGGCTTCCAGTTCAGTTCTTTTTCAATTCGGGAACTGTCGATGGCATACCTGAGATCGTGTCCGGCCCTGTCCTTTACAAAAGTGATGAGTTTCTCCGAGGAGCCGGGTTCACGCTCGAGTTTTTGATCCATTATAGTGCAGAGGGCACGAATGAGATCGATATTCTTCCATTCATTGAGTCCCCCGATATTATAGGTTCGACCAAGAGCACCTTCGTGGAAAATCTCTTCGATGGCCGAAGCATGATCCTCCACATAAAGCCAGTCCCTGATGTTTTCACCCTTCCCGTATACAGGCAAGGGCTTCATATGTTGAATATTGTGAATACAGAGTGGTATCAGTTTTTCCGGAAACTGATTGGGTCCATAGTTATTGGAACAGTTTGATAGCACCACAGGCAGGCCGTAGGTATGGTGATAGGCCCTGACCAGGTGGTCAGAACTGGCTTTGGATGCTGAATAGGGACTCCGGGGGTCATAAGCGGTATCTTCGGTGAACAGGCCTTCATCCCCCAGGCTGCCATAAACCTCATCGGTGGAAATATGATAAAAACGTTTTCCCTCAAAACTGGTCCACGCTTTTCTACAGGCATTCAGCAGGTTCACCGTTCCAATAATATTTGTATTTATAAATGCCATGGGATCGGCAATGGAACGGTCCACATGTGACTCAGCTGCCAGGTGAATTACACTATCAATTTTCTCATCACCAAAGAGTTTTTCAAGCTTAGCAGCATCTGTAATGTCTCCCCGGACAAAGTGGTAGTTGGAAGCACTCTCAATGTCTTTCAGGTTTTCCAGGTTCCCCGCATAGCTAAG
>QMPQ01000002.1 GCA_003648635.1 Bacteroidota bacterium
AACCACACCTACGCCAATGAGGCCGCTGGAAAATTCACTTTGTGCCATTGTATTGGAGCTTATCATTGCCATTATTACGATAATTAGAATAAGGGTTAGTTTTTTCATGGGTTTAAGATTCATATCTGATTAGTTATAGTTGAATCAGTTTGGGAGCCATAATGTATGCATTAATGAGGGGGATAACAAATTCGTGTTACGATTGTGTATATTTACTATTTACATTAACTGAAGCTATGAAAGCACTGGTATTAGAGGCGTACAAAAAGCTTGTGTATAAAGATTTTCCAGACCCGATTACGGGAGATGATGAGGTCCTTATCAAAGTAGAAGCTGTGGGAATATGTGGCTCAGATGTACATGGTATGGATGGCAGTACTGGAAGAAGGATCCCGCCTATTGTGATGGGCCATGAAGCCGCAGGTACCATCATATCGCTTGGCTCAGACGTGAAGGACTGGAAAGAGGGCGATCGTGTGACCTTCGACTCAACAATCTATAAACTGGATGACTGGTATACCCGCAAAGGTATGTACAACCTGGGTGACGGGCGTATGGTGCTGGGGGTGTCTCCAGGAGATTATCGCCGCCATGGAGCATTTGCTGAGTATGTGAATGTACCGCAGCATATCCTCTACAGGATTCCCGACAGCGTCACATTTACCCAGGCCTCCATGGTGGAGCCGGTGGCTGTGGCTGCTCATGCTGTGGAACTGACCCCACTGGAATTAAACGATACAGCAGTGGTGGTGGGATGCGGAATGATCGGACTTTTTGTGGTGCAGGTGCTCAGGGCCAGGGGCTGTGGTAATATCATCGCCATCGACCTGGAGGATGATAAGATTGCCTTGGCTAAAGAATTAGGTGCAGATGCGGGCTTCAATCCCAAAAGAGATGATATCCACAAAGAAGTGGAGGCCCTTACGGAAGGACGTGGAGCCGATGTGGCCTTTGAAGTGGTTGGAATCTCAGAATCGGTCTTAACTGCTATCGATTCGGTTCGACGAGGTGCTACGGTGACCCTGGTGGGGAACCTTGCCCCGGTGGCAGAGATTCCTTTGCAGGCTGTAGTGACACAGCAGATCAGGCTCCAGGGAAGCTGCGCCATCTGTGGTGAATACCCGGCTGTGCTGGATATGATTGCCAGAAGAGAGGTTAATGTGGAGGCGATCCTCAGTGCAGAGGCCCCTCTCTCTGAAGGGGCGGAGTGGTTTCAACGTCTATATAATAAGGAACCCGGACTGATTAAGGTCGTTTTAAAACCCTGACTACAATGATTCAACAATTAAAAACAGCTCTGGTTGGTGTTGGAAAGGTGACTGATATGCACGCCAGGGCACTGGTTAAGCTGAAGGAATCTCACTTCACGGCTGTTTGTGGCAGAAGCAAAGAGAAGACAGAAGCTTATGCTGCTAAATACGACATTAAGGCTTATACAGATGTTGGCGAGATGGTATCGAATGAGAAGATTGATGTGGTAATTATATACACCCCATCCCAATCATAAAGAACCAACTATCGCGGCACTGGAAGCAGGTGCCCATGTATTGATTGAGAAACCCCTGGCTTCCTCACTTGAGGATTGTGATGCCATGATTGAAGCTTCAAAAAGATGCGGTAAGCAGATTGGCGTGGTATGCCAGCGCAGATGGTACCATCCGGCCATGCGGGTTAAAGAGGCCATTGATGCCGGCAAGATAGGGAAACCGGTTTTTGGTACCGTGAATATGCTGGGATGGCGTGATGAGGCCTATTATGAAAGCGACCCCTGGAGGGGAACCTGGAAAGGGGAGGGCGGCGGTGTGCTGGTGAACCAGGCCCCGCATCAACTGGATATGCTCCAGTGGTTTATGGGAGAAATTGATGAGCTTTACGGACATTGGTCCAACCTGAATCATCCCTATATAGAGGTGGATGATACAGCAAATGCCATCCTGAAGTTTAAGAGTGGGGCGGTAGCCAATATCATCGTTTCCAATTCTCAAAAACCTGGAATCTTCGGAAAGGTCCATGTACATGGAGAGAACGGTGCCTCTGTGGGTGTACAGACCGATGGGGGAGCCATGTTTGTGGCTGGAATGTCTGCCATCCTGGAACCACCGGTCAATGATATCTGGACCGTTCCGGGAGAGGAGCAGATGCTGCAAGAGTGGATAAAAGAGGACTCGGACTTTTTTAATGGTCTTCCCAGGCAGATGGATTATTTCCATGAGCGCAATATCGAGGATTTCCTCCAGGCCATTCTGGAGGGAAGAGAACCGATGATTACCGGCGAGGATGGCCGGGTCACTGTTGAGATTTTTACAGCTATCTACCGGTCCACGCGAGATGGTATGCCTGTAAAGTGGCCCCTGAAACCTGAGTAGGTACATATTAAACAGCTATTCAGAACCCTTCTATTCTTCAGCGAAGGCTGTGGTTATTTCCCAAAAGAGCATTATATTGCCTGTATACTCCTCTATAATTCTGAATCGGCCATGAATAGACAATTTCTAAGAGTGCTTCTATTGTCCGGATTTCTTATTCCGGCTTTTATTCACTCCTGTACTGAGGAGGAGCCGGTACATTCAGGTCCCGAGCTCAGTTTGTGGTATAATGAGCCTGCTGAAGTGTGGGAAGAGGCTCTTCCCATTGGGAATGGAAGGCTGGGAGCCATGGTTTTCGGCCGAACGGATGTGGAGCGGATCCAGTTGAACGAAGAATCGCTCTGGAGCAGAAAGGGTGCTTATGAAAATGCTGACGGAAGCAAAGCTATTCCTGCGATAAGGGAGCTGCTGTTTGATGGAAAGTACAAGGAAGCCCAGGAGCTCGCAGTGCAGGAGCTTTTGCAGGAAAGACTTCCCACCGGAACCAATGCTTACCAGACACTGGGGGATATTACAATCATCTACGAGGATTCCGCGGAAGTTACGGACTACAAAAGGACACTTCTGCTGGATAGTGCAATGGTTCATGTAGACTATACAAGGAGCGGAGTGGACTACCATCGTGAGATTTTTTCATCGGCAGTGGATAAAGTTATTGTATACAAGGAGAGAGCCAGTAAAGGAGGAAAGATCGACTGTACCATCCAGCTATCCAGACCCGGAGATGGTGAGGTGGTTATGTATAAAGACGATATGATCTTTATGAAGCAGCATGTGGACAATGGTCAGGGCGTACTCTACGAAGCAAGGCTAAAGGTGCTCCTGAAAGATGGCCATATCCACTCAACTGGTTTTGGTTTAGAGGTGCATGGAACTACCGATCTTGAAATCAGGTTGTTCGCAGCCACAGATTATTTTGGCGAAGCGAGATGGGAAGAGTGCGAGGATTGTATGCATCAGACCATGAAATGCAATTACACCCGGGTATTGAGAGAACATATATTGGAGTACCAGGGTCTGTTCAACAGGGTAAGTTTAGACCTGGGATCGTCTCGCTATTGTGATCGTCCAACCAATGAGCGGCTGGAGCTTGTTTCGAAAGGGAAGGATGATCCGGGACTGGCGGCACTCTATTTTAATTACGGGCGATATTTGCTGATCAGCAGCTCACGAGAGGGCAATCTGCCAGCCAACCTGCAGGGAATCTGGAACGAGCATCTGGAGCCACCCTGGAACTCGGATTATCATATCAATATCAACCTGCAGATGAATTATTGGCCGGCCGAGGTCACCAACCTTTCCGAGTGCCATATACCTTATCTGAAGTTCCTGGGAGAGCTTAGGGAGAATGGACGGGAGACAGCTCAGAAGACTTATAATTGCAGAGGATTTGTGGCACACCATACCACCGATGTCTGGCATCAGACCCAGTTGTTTGGTTCGCCGAACTGGGGCATGTGGCCCATGGGAGCTGCCTGGTCTGCCACCCATATATGGGAGAATTTCCTTTTTACCGGTGATACTACTTTTCTGATGGATTATGGTTATGATGTTATGCGGGAAGCTGCCCTCTTTATGTCCGATTTCCTGGTGGAACACCCAAAAACGGGCAAGCTGGTAAGCGGACCCTCACTTTCACCTGAGAATCGGTTCATTACACCGGCGGGCGATACTGCTGCCATTAACATGGGTCCGGCCATGGACCTTCAGATTATCTGGCATCTTTTCACTTCGGTAATCGAAGCCAGTCAGGTACTGGACAAGGATGCTGAGTTCAGAGCTGTATTAGAAGCCCAGGTGGAGCAACTGGCCCCTGTGGAAATTGGCAGCGACGGCAGGATACTGGAGTGGTCCGAAGAGGGCCTGGTAGAACTTGAACCCGGACACAGGCATATCTCACATCTCTACGGCCTTTATCCTTCCCCTCAATATAATTGGGCCGATAGCCCGGAATATATGGAGGCTGCTGAAAAGGTGCTTGACTATCGCCTGAAGCATGGGGGTGGACACACCGGTTGGAGCAGGGCCTGGATAATCAACTTCTATGCTCGTCTAAAGGATGCAGAACAGGCTTACTACCATGTTCAGAAGCTTTTTGAGCTTTCCACACACCCCAACCTCTTTGATAATCATCCTCCTTTCCAGATCGATGGAAACTTTGGGGGAACAGCCGGGATAGCCGAGATGCTTTTACAGTCACATGCGGGTTATGTTGAGCTGCTACCCGCCCTTCCGGATGAGTGGGAGAACGGCAGTGTAAGCGGATTGATGGCCCGGGGAGGATTCCAGATAGATATGGCCTGGAGTGACGGAGAGCTGAGCGAGCTGCAGATTCTTTCAAAACTGGGCTCTACCCTGGAGCTCAGATTTGCCTCCAGTGAAGCGTCCCTGGCAACCACTCCAGGTCAGCTAATCACCCTGGAGGATGTTCTCCGGGTACTTTAAGCGTTCGTATGATGAGTAAACAGATTCGCTCAGGTCACATAGGGATTCTCACTTCCGGTGGCGATACGCCCGGATTAAATGCAGCAATTCGTGGAATTGGTAAGAAGGCAGCTTCACAAGCAAACTCCATGCAGGTGATCGGATTCAGGGATGGATTCCGGGGTTTAATGGAAAACCGCACGGTTCGAATGGACAATAGTATGCTTTCGGGAATTCTTACCCTGGGAGGAACCATCCTGGGAACCAGCCGGGATAAACCTCATAAGATGCCTATGGGAGGAAAACTGGTGGATATGACAGATGTAATTGTGGAAAACTACCATAAGAACCACCTTGATGCCCTGGTTTGTATGGGGGGTGGAGGTACCCTGAAGAATGCTTACAGGCTCTCCAAAAAGGGGTGTAATATCATTCATCTTCCTAAAACGATTGACAATGATATCATTGGTACTGATGTGACTTTTGGCTTTGATACAGCCCTGGGAATTGCAGTGGATGCTATCGACCGTTTGCACAGTACTGCTTCCAGTCATCACAGGATTATTATCGTGGAGATTATGGGCCACAAAGTGGGATGGCTGGCCCTTGGCGCCGGAATGGCCGGTGGAGCCGATGCGATCCTGATTCCAGAGATCCCCTATACCATCGATAAGCTGGCAGACAGTATCCTGGAGCGGGTTAGCCGCGGAAAGAGGTTCAGTATCGTTGCAGTGGCTGAGGGGGCCATCACCGTGGAAGGATCTAATAAGATCCGGGCTATTGAGAAAAAACTGGATGGCACAGAATGGGATGAGCGTGCCAAACTTAAGGCAAAGTTATCAGCTCTGGATAACGAGTACCGGGGATCAACTATGGAGATGGCCCGGGAACTGGAGGTGATCACAGGACTTGAAACCCGGGTAACCATCCTGGGGCATCTGCAGCGAGGAGGGACTCCTTCAGCACTTGACAGGATGCTGGCCACACGTCTTGGAACAGCTGCCATCGATTATATCAAGGAGGAACAGTTCGGGATTATGGTAGCAGTTGATGGCGAAAGCACCAGAGCCGTTCCGATGGGAGACACAGCCGGGAAAATCAACTATGTACCCCCGGATCATTCATGGGTGGTCACCGCCAGGAACCTCGCAACCAGTTTCGGAGATTAGTTTGCGGGGATGTCTGGTGGCCCGGGGTCGCAAGCGGCCAGCCGGCTGAAGTTAGTCCAGGCTTCTTACCCGGTCGATAAGCTCGATATACTCTTCCCTGAATCCGAAGGGGTCATAGGACAGGGCACTGCTGGCCCACTCTTTCACCTGGTCATAACTCACTTCTCCACTGTATTCAGAGTTTTTTAACAGCATTCCAAATCCGGCCAGGGAAGCCGCGAAACGCATGTTCTCGGAGCTAAGTGCAAATTCATCCCTGTTGTTATTCAGGCTGTGTACCAGCAACCTACTCTGCTCCTGTCCGGGCCTCTTATACCTGAACTCAAGGTCCCCAAAGCTACCCGATGCGCTGCCTCTGGGAACTACCTGGTAAAATGCTGTGATGGTCTGGGATGCTCCGATCTCCCCGGCATCGACCGTGTCATTTTCGAACTCGGTATCCTCAAGCGCCCTGTTTTCATATCCGATAAGCCGGTAGGAATCCACAAAGGTGGGATCGAATGAAACCTGGATCTTAGCATCTTTGGCCACGGTAAAGAACTTGTCATATTCCTGTACAAACACTTTGTAGATCTGATCCCCGTTGTCGATGTATTCATAGCTGCCGTCTCCTTTGTTGGCCACCTGCTCCATCATGGACTCATTCAGGTTGCCATGCCCTACTCCGCAGATGGTCAGGAAGACCCCCAGTTCACGAAAATCCTGTACCATCTCAATAAGTGCTTTGGTGGAGGAGACCCCCACATTGAAGTCCCCATCGGTTCCCAGCACAATCCGGTTATTGCCGCCTTCTATAAAGTTGTCTGTGGCAATTTCATAGGCCATTTCCATGGCTGCGCCTCCGGCCGTGCTTCCTCCGGCCGTTAGTTTATCAATCGCCTTTTTGATCTGATCGGTTTCAGATCCGCTTACTGACTCCAGGGCCACACTAACACTTCCAGAGTATGTTACAATGGCTACCCGGTCATTTTCAGTAAGTTGTTCGGTCAGTCTCTTAAAACCCGATTTAAGCACGCCGATCTTATCTTCGCCAGCCATGGAGCCCGACACATCAATGAGGAAAACAAAATTGGCAGGGGGACGGTCCCCGTTCAGCTCCTTGCCTTTGAGGCCAATCCGCAGGAGGTAGTGCTCCGTGTTCCAGGGACATACTGCAGTTTCGCTGTTAATGGATACATGCTCAGAGGATGGATCGGGATAGTCAAAGTTAAAGTAATTGATGAATTCTTCCACCCGGACTGCCTCCGGGGGGATCCTGTAACCGTCACTCTCGTACCCTCTCATATTGGCATAGGAGGCCCCATCAGCATCAATGCCAAAAGTTGAAACCGGATCTTCACTTGCATTGATAAATGGATTTTCACCAAAATCAGTGTACTGGTCGCCTTCGCCTCCACTATACCCATTGTTAGTTAATCCATACAGGCCATCGGCTTTTGAGTAGAGCCCATCGTTCATCACAGATTCAGGCTCGGAGCAGGAGAAAGCTGAAAGTGCCATGACCGTCAGCAAGATCCATAGATTTTTCATCTTGAGAGTTTTAAGGATTGATACTGCTCCTAAGATGCACCCGCTGGACGATGGGTTGCGTAGAACCTAATCCTAAAAGGGAGAATTTCCCATTATGTTTTCCCCTTATGTGGACAGGCTTATTCCTCTTCAGGCCTGTAGGAAGGGTGCCTGGGGCCATAACCCAGGTAGGGGACCATATCAAATTCATCCCCGCCTCCTGTGGCCCTGGGATCGCCCGTGGCCAGTAATTGTTCCATTAGCTGAGCCGAGAGTTTCTCTTTGATCTCTTCATAGTTGGGATCGTCTGCCAGGTTCACAAGCTGCTCCGGATCCTTCCGGCAATCGTAAAGTTCTTCAGCAGGACGTTTGCCAAAGGCCAGTTCATAGAGCTCCTGGTGTTGCGGATCCCTGTCTTTGTTTTCCACCATGTAACTCTTGGTGGGGCCATTGTCGCAATCGCCCAGCCAGCAGTAAGGGATGGCCGCTTCCTTGTAGTTGGGAGTCCCCGAAGGCCAGCGCTCTTCTTTAAAGTTCCGGATGTAGAGGTAGTCATGGGTACGGATGGCACGAACAGGGTAGCCTCCCATATTTTCTTCCTGTCCGGGTACATGCCGCTCCTTTCCATGTAAAACAAAACCTCGATGCTCCATGTCCACCTTTCCCTCTTCTGAACTTTGCAAGAGCTTCATGAAACTTTGTCCTGTCATCACCTCAGGTAAAGCAACTCCCGCCAGCTCCAGGAAGGTGGGGGCCAGATCGGTGGTGCTGATAAAATCGTCCAGCACGCGACCGGGATTTTTAATTCCGGAACCCCAGCGTACGGCAAAAGGGATTCTGGCTCCTGAATCATAATTATTGGATTTACAACGGGGGAAGGGCATTCCATGATCGCCAGTCATCACGATAATAGTATTCTCCAGCTCCCCATACTCTTCCAGGATTTTAATGGCACTGGCCACCAGGGTGTCGAAACGCTGTACCTCGTAGTAGTAATCAGCCACATCGCTACGTACGATTTCATTATCGGGAAAACACTCAAAGAGGCGGATTTTCTCCAGATCCATGCCACTCTGTGCACCGCTTCCTGTGTCGTAGGGTCTGTGTGGGTCCGAAGTGCCCAAAAAGAAACAGAAGGGCTGGTCATCTTTACGCTCTGCCATAAATGTTTCAAATCCGGTTTTGGTGTAGTCATGACCTGCCGGATGACGTTCCCAGTCACTGATATCACCAGGGCCCCAGCTTTTTCGGAAGCGCCCGATCTTGTATCCTGCATCCTCCAGTAAGAGGGGATAGACCGGTGTGGCAGGATCCAGGGTGCTCCAGAGATTAGCTCCTGGTCCCAGCCGCCAGTGGTACTGTCCCGTTAGAATTGCGTTCCGGGATGGCGTGCATGAAGGGGAGGAGATATAGGCATGGTTAAAGAGAACTCCTTCCTCGGCCAATCTGTCAAAGGCAGGAGTCTGCACCACCGGATCACCATAAATGCTTGCATGGGGCCATCCCCAGTCATCCGCAATGGCAAAAAGGATATTGGGTGGCTGGACCGTTTCTTTTTCGCATCCGGAAATTAACAGGGCCATTGCCCCCAGACAGGCCGGGAGGATAAGAAATAGAGCTTTTTTCATGGGTAAAGATTTTATTGGTTTTTTGTAGGAATACTAGCTGTCGAGCCACTCCTTAAAGCTTGCTACACGCTCTCTGCTTATGTAAATTTCGTCATCATCAGAGTGTGTCAGGTTCACCTTTAATTTGCTGGATGAGAGGGTAATCGTGTCGATAATGGCCTCATGCGTAATCAGATATCTCCGGTTGATCCGGTGGAAAAGGAGCGGATCCAGCAGCTCTTCCAATTTGCCAAGCGTATAATCAACCACATAATTGTGTTTATCAGAAGTATGAAGGTAGGTTCCTTTCTGAAGGCTGTAGAAATAGAGAATACTCCCCACATCTACTGTCCTGATATGATCACCTACCCGGACCATAAAACGCGATTTATGGGGCCTGCTGATCATATCCCTGATGTTCTGCAAAATATCTCCCCCAATGTTAGGTATGCTTAATTCTCGATTGTAGTAACGCTTGTATTTATCCAGAGCGGCACGCAGATTCTCCTCCGATACAGGCTTTAATAGGTAATCTACACTGTTCACCTTGAAAGCCTTGATGGCATACTCCTGGAATGCTGTGATAAAGATGACAGGAACCTCGATTTTTACTTCATTGAAAATATCAAAGGAGAGACCATCTGCCAGTTGGATATCCATAAATACCAGGTCGGGTTTCACATCGGTCTTAAACCATTCCACCGATCGTTTTACCGAATCGATGATGCCAAGGACCTCAATTCCGGGATCGATTTGCCGGAGCAGGGTGGCGATTCGTTCAGCAGTCAGATGTTCATCTTCAATAATTACGACCTTCATCACGCTCCTGTTTTTCTGGTAAGGGTGGGCATTCTAACAACGAAAGCATCAGCTTCTTCCAGTACCAGCAAGGGATCGGGTGAAAAATATGTAATCTGCTTTCTCAGGTTCTCAAGTCCGGTGCCCAGTGAGGGCTCGGAGACCTCCCTTCGTTGAAGGTTGTTCCTAACAATCACATGCCCCTTGCCTGTGGAGGTGATTTCGATGATCAGAGGATGTTCCCTGGAAATCTCATTGTGTTTGATGGCATTCTCCACCAGCATTTGCAGTGATAGGGGGATTACCATCCTTTTGAGGTTGAGCTCCAGCTTGTTTTCTACCTGCAGATTTTCGCCGAACCTGATCTTTTGAAGGAAAATATAATCCTCCATGAATTTCAGGTCATCCTTCAGCGGTACCAGCTCGTTTTCGCGCTGCTCCAGCACATAGCGGTATACATCGGATAGCTTGTGCACAAAGAGAGTGGCCTTCTCCGTATCTGTATTGATCAGAGTGGCCAGTGAACTGAGACTGTTAAACAGGAAGTGTGGCCTTACCTGGTCTTTCAACGATTGGTATTGCAGGGCCAGGTGGGCCCTTTTTAACTCCTCCTGCTGGATGGCCGATTTCTTCCAGTTCTTAAAGAATAGCACGGCATTCCCAAGAACCAATGAGAGGAGCATAAAGGTGAAGGCCACTTTCAGGCTCCGGATCCCATCACTCATGATTGCTTTGAAGCTAATTCCTTCCACCAGATTTACCCATACAAAAAATGCGATAAATATGATCAGTGCAAAAAAGAGGCCCAGGGCCGCTACCTGGTAGATCATCCTTTTGATAGGCGACTTAAGCCAGGGAATTCTCCGTTCCAGGACCAGGGTGATCCACATCATCCCTTTCCAGGCAGGATAGCCGATGGCCACTGAAAATATGCAGTTGCGGATTACTGTCTCCAGATTCCACATTTCCTTTGGGATGGTGAATATGGACAGCACATTGCCAATGAGGATCAGAATCAGCAGATCCCTGAGCAGGTTCAGAAAGGTTCTAATGGCCTTTTTCCGATTCATAAGGTGCTTGTCAAGGGCAACACAAGATACTTATTTGATCTTAACTTATTGCAGTTTTTCCAGTTCGGTCCGGGTGTCCTTTTCTCCCCAGCTGGGCCAGAGAGGGTCTTCGTTTGTGAAAGCTTCAAATTTGACCAGGGCCTCCTCCAGAATCGGTTTGGCAACATCGGCTCCTCCGCCAAAGGAAGGGGGAAGGTTCAGCTTGTTAACTCCTTCCAGGAAATAGCTGCGTGGATTTTCAGGATTCAGGCTCTTGGCCTTCTCCAGCGATGCGAACATCTTTTCAATGTAGGTCATGCCTCTGCCCATGGGATCGACCAGGATTCTGGAGGGATAGAGGAAGGCCTGCAGGACATGGAGCTCCGACTCTTTGGGCTCCAGTTCCAGCGCCTGGTCGAGCAATTCCTGGGCCCTGTCCAGAATCAGATCTCTCTGCGCGCCGTCGCCCTCATCGTAACTCATCGAAACAAGGGAATATGAGGCATAATAATAGGGCATCCATTTGCTCTTTTCTGCCGTGGCAATGCGTTCAAAGCGGTTTGCGCTCTCCGCAAGTTCACCGGGTTCTAAGGCCTGTTCCATCAGCTCGATGGCACTCTTCATGGCACTCGTGTAAGGATCTTGCTGTCCTTTTGCCTGCATGTTCCATACAACAAGGGAAATCAGGGTAATACTCAGAATCATTAATTTGGTTTTCATAATATGTGTTTTAAAGTGAAATCATAAACATTAATACGGCCATGGTGCCCGTGGTTGGTACAATGGCCTGGGATGGATATGTCCCGCTCTCATCCGGGGTTCCGGCATAGCTGTAGCCAAATACATTATCAAAGCCCAGCAGATTGGTGATGTTCAGGTGGATGATGCAATCTTTGCTGAACAATGTAGTCAGATAGGTGAGGTTCAGGCTGATATCGTTGTAGGCCCGGGTTCGCCCATCCATAAAAACGGGACTGTTCGGATCATTATAGGGTCTGCCGCTGGCGAAAGAGTAGGTGATTCCACCCAGGATTTTCAAACGTTCGAAGAAGCGCTTGTAAACCACCGAAAGGTTGTGGGCCGAAGCAAATGAGGGGATGACACTTTCAGGATAATCCTGGTAGTCTCTGGAGGTGTTCAAAAAACTATAAGAGATCCAGTAATCGGAACCCCGCAGGCTCTCGCTGTCACGCCAGAAGAAGTCGATGCCCTGTGCCCTTCCGTAACCATCGTTGTTGTAATCTGCAGCCACAAGACTGTAAAGTGAGGCAAATTTCACCAGCTCGTCATAATATTTGAGATAGCCCTCCACCCTGAAGGTCCTTCTATGCTTCCGGTATTGAAAGTTGAGTATATAGTGATCTGCCTTTTCAGGAGAAAGATCGGGTGCGAACTGTAGATATTCATTCTCCGGTTTTTGCCGGTATTTGCCCCAGGCAAAGGAGAACTGGCTGTAGGTTCCGGTTTTGTATGCCGCAGATATTCGTGGCAGTAATGCCGGTTCCTGGAGTAGTGAGGAGTACTCTGCCCTGATCCCGGTGCGAAGTGCCAGCTTTTTTGAAATTTTCCACTCTGTCTCCGCGAAAAGGGAGGGCAGATTATCTATCATCTCCATACTGATGGTGCTGTCGCTGGTGATCGTTTGACTGTACCAGCCCCTGTTAAAATCTCCACCGAAACGGGTCTTGAATTTTTCAGTAGTCAGATGGGTGAATGTTAATTTCACGGAAGCTCCAGTGTTCACAGTGGTCACCGGAATACCGGCATAGTTGATCTTCTCGCTATCACGACTGTAGGCTACTCCTGTGCGGATCAACCACTTCTCAGATAGTTGATCCGTATAGCTGGTATTGGTATAAAAGTTTAGATTGTCCATCTTCATATTATCCATAGTACCAGCCTCAAAATTGTCATAATTCATTCCCATGCTTATGGAGTTGAAGGAGCCGAAGGATTTTAGCAATCCATTCTCTCCGATCTGCTGCCTGAACATAAGCATCCCATCACCAAGAACAGGAGCTTTGGTCCAGTCCACATGTTGTTTGAATAGTTTGTGGGTGAGAGTACTGTTGGCATACAAACCGGTCACAGCCAGCGAGCTCTTCTCCCAGCGTTTTGCCCAGGATGCGTTTAGCCCCACACTCATCACTGCCACACTGGCCTTGTCTTCTGTCTCCAGTCCGTTTGTAGTCAGGTCCACAATGGAGGAGAGGGCGTGACCATACTCGGCCGAGTAGCCCCCGGTGCTGAAGAGGGTTTCGGAGAAGAGCAGGGGCGAGAAGCGCCCCCTGGTGGGAACATCAGGCATACTGGAGAAGAAGGGCGATTGAACCACCATGCCATCCATATAGGTCTTGGTTTCATAGCTCTCGCCTCCGCGAACAAATAGCATCCCTTCTTCGCCCACTTTCTGGGAACCGGGCATGGTGGCGTAGGCGCCATAGATATCTCCCACCGCGCTGGCTGTGCTGGCAATATCATAGGAAGAGAGAGTGGCTGATTTTTTCTCATCGCTGGCACTGAAGATTCCTGCGGTGATTACTACCTCATTTAGTTCACTCACAGCTTCTTCCAGGATGATTACGACTGGCCAGCGAAGGGTGTCGAGGTCCACCTCCAGCATCTGTTTTTCAAAACCTATGAAACTGGCAACCAATACTTGTCTTCCCGTGAGGGTGGTTGTTAATTTAAATGCACCGGTGGTATCTGAGGTGCATCCGTCATAGGATCCTTCCAGATAGACATTTGCAAATGATACCGGCCTGCCTTTACGGTCCATGATGTTGCCTGCGAGGTGCTGCTGGGCTCCGGCACTTGCGGTCAGAAGTATCAGAAGTATTGTGCTTAAATGTCTCATCAGTTCACAATTTTTGATAATGTAAAATTATGAACAGCCTGAGTCAGAAAAAAAAGTATCTGCCTGAAACTGCAAATACAGGAGATGAATGGTATAATGTGGAGATAAATGGAAAACCTCTATCTCTACGATCAAGGGAATGCATCTCCGGCAATTCGTGCTGAGATCATGGAACAGTTGGAATTGTTTCAGGAGGGTTATGTGGAGGCTGCCGATCTGGTATCCTCCGACTGCTGTTTTTAATTATCCGTTCAATAGTCAGGCGAAGCAGACAGGCTTAGTAATAGGTGACTACATCAACCTTATTCCATGCACCTCTTGTAAAATCGGGAATCTTCACCGGCATCCCCTGATTTTCTATGGACTTTTCGGATAGCTCAATGATGGAAGACCATTCAGCCGCATCATACACATCCATATCCAGAGGCAGGCCGTTCCTCAGACAGTGGATCAAGCGGTAATCCATGGTGAAATCCATGCCTCCATGTCCGCCAACCTTCCTGGCAAGCTCTCCTACCTCCTTGGTGATGGGGTGCTCATAGTCTGCCAGAAGTTTTTCCATCTCTTCATCTTCCATGAAACTGTGCGTAAAAGGCTCCAGGGCAATTCCCTGTATGGGCCATTTCTGAACAAAGCCCTTGGTGCCGCTGAGCAGATGAATCCTGCTGTAGGGACGCGGACTGGTCACATCGTGCTGGATCATCATGCTTTTGCCTTTGGCTGTTTTAATCAGGGTGGTATTCATATCTCCCCTGGCGTAGTCCCTTGTGGCATAATCTGAGTCTTCTCCGAATTTCTTTTTAGCAAATTCGGTCATGCCAAACTGATTGCTGGCTACGGAGACCAGGTACTCCATTTTATCTCCCCGGTGGATATTCAGAATGTGGCAGATTGGACCGAATCCATGGGTGGGGTAGAGGTTGGCATTTCGTGTCTCATTGTGCCTTAGCCTCCACATATCCCAGTACCCATTCGTTTCATTGAAAACACCTTTCCTGAGATCGTGAATATAAGCCCCCTCAGCATGTACAATTTCACCCAGGAGTCCCTGCCTGACCATATTCAGAGTTGCCAGTTCGAAGAAGTCATAGTTGCAGTTTTCAAGTTGCATGCAATGGCGCCTGGTTTTTTCTGCTGTGTTTACAAGCTGCCAGCATTCCTCGATAGAGATGGCTATGGGTACCTCGCTAGCCACATGCTTGCCCTGCTCCATGGCATAAACCGCGATGGGTGTATGCAGGTCCCAGTGGGTGCAAACATACACCAGATCCACATCTTCTCTTTCACACACCTTTTTCCAGTCCTCCGGACCGGAATAGCTATCAACTTTTGGAAATCCGGCCTCCTGAAGAATTTCCTGCGATTTATCCAGATTCTCCTGGACCAGGTCACAAAGGGCCACAATTTTCACTCCATCAAGAAAGGTGTAGCGGCGTAAAGCCCCTTTGCCTCTTCCGCCCAGACCTATAAAAGCCACATGAACAGTATCTATGGGATCGCAACGCAGTTCGATCACATCGCTTTGCCCTTCCGGTCTGGGAGGTTCAGGGAACAGTTCCCTGGCCGTAAACAGGGTTTCTTCGCCCTGTTTTTCAGCAGGAACACATGCTCCCAGTGCAATTATAATGATGAATAGGGGCAACAGTAAACGGATTGGTCTCAGGTTAGTTTTCATCTTGATCGGTTTGTAAAATGAGTTCTATAATTTTATTAAGTCAATTTCTGAAGCAGGCCTGTCCAGTGTTAATTCGATGACACTGGCCACCTTATCAGGCAGTTCTTTGGGCAGGCTCAGGGTAAGTGTTTCATCGTCCCGGCTTACCTTCAGGCTTGAGTTATCCTGAAGGAACCGGGCACTCCTGACAGTGACGTCTTCTGCAAGAGGCAGAACCAGCTTTTTGCCAGGCTTGCTCAGCAGGTGGAGGTATATCTTATTTCCTTTATGTGTGCTGACAATCTTTTCAGTGGGCAGAAAGGGGCCGCCACGTGTTCCATATACCGCCTCCTGGTTGATGGAGAGCCACTGGCCTATTTCTGTCAGTATTTCCACCTGCCTTTCCTCAATGCGGCCATCGGGCATGGGTCCTACATTAAATAAGAGGTTTCCATCCCCCCCCACAGTCTGTAAGAGGGTGTGAATGCATTCCTTCTTTGATTTTAGTATGTCATTGGGTTTCCATGCCCACTGCTCTCCGATAGTCATACAGGTTTCCCAGGCAAATTTATTATCAAAGGCACCAATCTGTTGCTCCGGAGTGGCAAAATCGCCGGCAAAGCGGGCAGTCCTGGATTTGTCTTCCATCCCTTCTCTTCCTTTGTCCACCCGGTTATTAATCAGAATATCATCCTTCATTCCCCGGAGGTAGGCGTACATATCCGTTCCCATTTCATGGGTCCAGGCCCATTCCCATTCTCCATCAAACCAAATTAGGAAGGTATTATAGTCTTCAATCAGTTCTCTAAGCTGATTCTTCATAAAGGTGATATAATGCTCCATTTGCACCTGTGTTGCTGAATCCATGCTCCTGGCTTCATTGAAGGTGTAGTCCGGTGCCGGATAATCCACAGGGTAATCATCCCGATACCAGTCACAGATGGAGTAGTAGGTCCCGAACTTAATTCCCTGTTTCTCACACTCTTCTGCCAGCTCCTTCAGGATACCTTTGCCATAGGGAGTGGCCGACATATCATAATCGGTATATTCACTGTCCCAGAGACTGAATCCGTCATGATGCCGGCTGGTAATAATAATGTATTGCATCCCGGCTGCTTTGGCCGCTCCAACCCATTCTGCCGCAGAGTATAATTCCGGATTGAACTCCTTATATAGCTGATCATATTCCTCCTTGGGAATTTCCCTGCCTCTGGACCAGGAGATTTCCTCTCCCTTTAATGATACAGGACCCCAGTGGATGAACATGCCAAAACGCATCTCCTGGAATTCCTTCAATGATTTTTGCCTGGTAAGCAGGTCGGGATTCAGGTCTCCTCCGCCTGAATACTGAGCCTGTCCGTAAGAGGCTATCAGCAATAAGAAAAGTGTCCAGATAAATTGTTTCATGATTCAGAAAAGTATTGTGAGTGCATGCAATTTAGCATGAAAATTACATAACTTTATAGACTATGCTAAGTATTTTTCTTCAGATATGGCTCCTGTGCCTGCCCCTGTGGTCAGAACCAGGAACGGTAGAAAAACCAGCTGAAGTATACATTCGTATAAACCAGGTGGGTTACCGATGCGATGAACAGAAGCAGGCCATTCTTTTTTCGTCTGAAAAGCTTAAAGAAACCTTTACGCTGACCTATGCAGAATCGGGAAAGCCGTTGCTTACCATTAGGCCTCTCAGGTCTGAAAAAAAGACCTGGGGTGCTTTTGAATACTACTATACCTGCGATTTTAGCCGTGTGACAGAGCAGGGCTCCTTTTTTCTAGTGGGAGACAAAAGCGGAACCAGGAGTCCGGTCTTTCAAATATCGGACTCTGCCTATAATCACCTTCAGGAAGACTTGCTTGGTTTTATGCGTCAGCAACGTTGTGGATACAACCCCACCCTGGATATGGTCTGTCATCAGCATGATGGCCGCTCCTTTTATGGTCCCATGCCCGATTCAACTTTCGTGGATGTAAGCGGAGGTTGGCATGATGCTGGAGACATGCTCAAATACCTGATTTCAGGATCTTATGCTACGGCTCATATGTTGCTGACCTATGAACTGTATCCCGATCGCTTTGAGGACAGGTGCAATGCTTTGGGGCAGCCAGTAAGCAATGGGATTCCTGATGTGCTGGATGAGGCAAAGTGGGGACTTGACTGGATCCATAAACTGCACCCCGCACCAGATCAGCTGGTACACCAGGTGGCGGACGATCGCGATCATATGGGGTGGAAGATGCCCGACCAGGATCGGTCCGATTACGGCTGGGGGGAGAACTCTTACCGGCCGGCCTATTTTGCCACCGGGGAACCCCAGGGACTTAAGCGCTACCAGAGTGAGGCCACAGGGGTCGCCAATCTGGCGGGTCGCTCTGCAGCGGCCATGGCACTTGCTGCGCGCATTTGGAAGAAGGAGCTGGGAGATCCCCCGTTTGCTGATAGTTGTCTGGAGGCCGCTATCACCCTCTACAAGCTGGGTGGGTTGAAGGAGGGATTTCAACAGGGCAATTCTTATGGGGCACCATATCGTTATGGCGAGCAAAGCTGGGCCGATGATATGGAGTGGGGGGCTGCTGAGCTGTATAAAGCCACCGGAGAAAGAAGCTATCTGGAAGATGCCCTCAGGTACGCCAGGATGGCAGGAGCAGTCTCCTGGATGCCCCTGGACACTACAGAACACTACCAGTACTACCCCTTTATTAATATGGGTCACTATGCACTTTACGATGCTGTGAATGAAGCGCAAAAAGACAGCCTGGTCGCCTATTACCGCGCCGGGATTGAAAGCTGCCTGGCCAGGGCAGGAACGAATCCTTACGGGATCGGGATCCCCTTTATCTGGTGTTCCAACAACCTGCTTACCAGCCTTATTGCACAGGTGATTCTGTATGAGCATATGACCGGCGATAAGCGTTATGCCGGATTCTTACTGAAGCAGCGCGATTGGCTTTTTGGACGGAATCCCTGGGGAACTTCCATGTTTACGGGGATCCCGGAGGGAGGTGAGTACCCGGTGGATGTTCATACCAGTATCTATGCTTTAACAGGGATGGAAGTGGCCGGGGGACTGGTAGACGGACCGGTGTATGGGACCATCTACAGGTCGCTGAAAGGACTGCACCTGAACGACCCGGATGAATTTGCAGCTGTGCAGAATCCCTTTGTGGTTTACCACGACGATAAGGGCGATTACTCCACCAACGAACCCACCATGGATGGAACAGCCGGTGCCATTCTGATGATGGCTCATTTCGCCGGTCGCTAAGTTCCTTTTTTTTGCAGCAGAATCTCGGTGGGTTCTATGGTCACCAGGCATCCTTTGGGCATGCTTTGCAGCTCCTCTTCAATCTCGCTGTAGAAGAGCTCAAGCTTTTCTGTTTCATCCACAAATTCAATTACCACAGGTAACTTTTCGGTTAATTCCCAGAACCTCGAGGAGTGAATCGCAGAGCTGGATCCATATCCCATGATGCCCCTGAATACAGTAGCACCGCTGATTCCTTTCTTTTTGGCCAGTTCAACCAGGTGCTGGTAGAGCGGTTTGGTGCCAATCTTATCGGTGGTACTGGCTTTGATCTTGAGCCTGCTGTATTTGGAATCCCGTGTCATTTTTTCGTATTTTTTAAGCCATTAACTTGGTAGAAATGTATCCCAGGTAAACTGCTGCGAATCCAAGGAAAACGCTCAAGGCTGTATAAAGAAGCAGGGGAAGAATCTGTCCGTTCTTCAGGAGAACCAGGTTCTCGCCTGTGAAGGAGGAGAAGGTTGTAAATCCTCCACACAGACCAACCATCAGAAACATCCTCCACTCTACGGTCAGGACAGGACTCTTCTCAGAGATCCCAATCAGGAATCCGATAAGCAGGCTTCCAAGAACATTCACAGTGAGAGTACCAATGGGTATGGAGAGCCAATCGATGCGGGTGTTAAGCCGGGAAATCAGGAAGCGGGCCACGCTCCCGATAAATCCTCCGGCACCTATCAGTAAAAGTTGTTTAAGCATATTTTACTATTCCATTAACCACTGATCCAACCACCCTTTAAACTCCCTCTGCCAGAGGATGCCATTCTGGGGACTGAGTACAAAGTGTGTTTCAGAAGGAAAGAAGAGCATGCGGCTGGGAATGCCCAGCATCTGGGCTGTATTAAATGCGGCCATGCCCTGGGTATAGGGAATGCGGTAGTCGTGCTCCCCCTGCATGAACATAATCGGTGTATCCCAGTTCTTTACGAAGTGATGGGGTGATCCGGCATAAGAATTCATCGCTACAGGATTGTCCTTTTCCCAGGGGGCTCCCCCGGTCTCCCAGTGCTGGAAAAACATTTCTTCGGTGGTAAAGTACATCATCTCCTCCTGGAAGACACCACAATGGGATATGAAGGCCTTAAAGCGCCCTTCGTGGTTGCCGGCCAGCCAGTTGACGGAGAATCCACCGAAGCTGGCACCGACGCAACCCAGACGTTCTTGATCCACGAAGGGTTCTGCACTGATATCATCAATGGCACTAAGCAGGTCCTGCATGGCCAGTCCGCTGTTGTCCTTGCTAACCTGGTCGGTCCAGAGTTGTCCGTGACTGCTGACTCCCCGTCGGGCAGGGGCAATCACTACGTAATCATTGGAGGCCATCTGGCTCATGTTCCAGCGATAGCTCCAGAACTGGCCCAACACACCCTGCGGTCCACCCGTGGCGAACATGACGGCCGGGTACTTCTTGCTCTTATCAAAATGGGGCGGGTAAATGGCCCAGACCAGCATTTGCTTGTTGTCGACAGTGGTCACCCAGCGTTTTTCTACCCTGGGCATGGTCAGCTGGTCCAGGAGGTGTTTGTTTTCAAAGCTCAATTCGGTGGCTTCCCCAGTAGAAGGATCAACACTGTAAATCTCCTGCGGTTTGCTCATGTCGACCCGGGTGGCTATAAGCCTGTCGCCAGCGGGGACAGCACTATGGTAATCGTGCATGCCTTCAGTCAGGGCAGTGATTTCGGTGGTCTTTACGTTCATTTTAAAGATCTGGTGCTCTGAATTCACTGCACAAACAAAATAAAGGTTCTCGCCTTCGTCAGCCCAGCTTTCCCCAAAGGGGGAGTAATCAAAATCAGGAGTGAGGTAGCGTTTTTCGCCATTGGCCAGGTCCATTTCAAAAAGACGTTCCTTGTCGGCTTCATACCCGGCTCTTTCCATACTGTGCCAATAAAGCTTGCTTCCGTCGGGAGAGAAGAAAGGCACGCGGTCGTAACCGGGCATCCCTTCAGTCAGGTTGCTGGTAAGTCCGCTTTCCAGGTCGTAAAGGTAGATGTCCGAATCGGTGCTGAAGGTGTATTCCACACCGCCCAGTTTCTTACAGGTGTATGCAATACCCCGGCTGTCGGGTGTCCAGGCCACTTCCTCCAGTCCACCGAAGGGTTTCATGGGTGAGTCGAAGGCCTCGCCTGGCATCAGGTCAGTTCCATCGGAGATTGTTCCATCAAAATCAGCTATGAACACATGGCTGTAAGCGCCATCTTCCCAGGTGTTCCAGTGACGGTACATAAGGTCATTGATGACACGTCCATCTGTCTTCTGCAGGTCGGGGTGAAGATTCTGGGTAGTCTTGTCCACCTGAACTTCCTGTGTATACAGGACCTTAGTTCCGTCAGGAGAAAAAACCAGTCCGGTGATGCCTCCCTCCACATCGGATATAAGAGTTTTCCCGGAGCCATCTATTCCCATAAGCCAGGCCTGGAGGCTGCCGGAAGCTGAACTGATATATATAATCTGCTCTCCATCGGGATGCCAGATGGCATTGAATTCATTCTGGGGTGTTTCGGTAAGTTGAACTTTTTCCGATCCATCGCTATTCATCACAAATAGTTCGCGATTACTCCGGTTTTGCTCAATGCTGTAGTAACTTACTCCATAAAGGATAAGTTGTCCGTCGGGCGATACCTGCACATCACCCAGGCGGCCGAAGGACCACAGGACTTCAGGGCTCATGATATCGGAACTCAGTGTTAAAAGGTTTTTGCCAATGAGCGGCGAGTCAGTCTCCTGCTGGACCTTTACCTGGCATGCGCTTAATAATCCAAGGATTGAAAGAAAAAGAACAGTTTTTTTCATGATCTATACGTTTTTTCAGAGCGATAAATGTATGAATTATTCAATGAGCTGTGACAATGTCCTTGAACAGGTCGACCTTTGCTGGTTCGGCAAGTAAACGCTCCCAGGACCATATCACTACTCCGGATGAAGGAGCTTCCAGAGCTGCTTCAAGGGTCTGCCTGAACTCCTCAAGGTCAAATTCTGTTTTCAGGTAGGCCTTCCCCACCTGGATGCTAGGCAGGATAGCTCCTCCTGTTTGCATATATATATCTTCCACGATGTGATGTACCCAGGATGGAGCTTGTTTGACCATATGAGCGTAGGTCATGGGAGAGAGGTAGTCGCTAAATTCTGAAAGTGCCCTAATATCCTGTCCGGCCACCTTTTGAATTGCTCCATTGAAATCCTCTTTAGCCCAGGGAACCAGGTGGATATTAACCAGGATATCGGGCTTCTCTTCCCTGGCTGCTTCTGCAATTTCTTTTGCCATGGAAGTGATCAGCTGGCAATGCCAGGTGGTCCACGCATCCCCATGCTCATTTAGAATCCAGTCTGCTTTCTCCGGGATACCACTTAGCTCATCAGGGATACTAATATCGGTTTCATGCTGGAAATGGTTCAGACAAACCGAGTCGAAGCAGGAGACAGGAAGAGAAGCCGGGTCCCGGTCGGGATATACCTTCTCCCAGTATACAAAATGACGGATAAAGTCGATGCTGATTCCGTCGGGTTGATGGTCACGGACAATACTGCGGGCATGTGCTACGACCTGCTGCCGGTAAGCCTCCCGGGAAGGGCAGACAAATTCAACCCACTCCTCTGCAGCCACTTCTCCATTCCGGTTTATGGCTGCGAGATCAGGCTCTTCGGCTAGAGCTTCGGGATTAAAAAAGACCGGGAAAATCACAAAGGTGGAGATCTGATGCTCCATGGCCTCTTTCATAAATTCCGAATCAGATATCAGGTCCTGGCTGCAAAATCCTGTGTTGATGCCCAGTTGGTTCCATTGTTCGAACAGCAGCGGATAGGGTCCGCTGTGTTTGTAGATTTTGGCTCCGATTATCGTGTGTTGTTTATCCGGAGAACAGCCTTTAAACACAAGCAGGAAGATGAACAGGAGGGAGAAGAAATATTTCATCATAGTAATTATATTGTAGTCTTTAAATATAGCGCATAACTTTTAGATTCTATGATCCGTAATCAGGCTTTAATAACAGGGGCAGCATCAGGGCTTGGGCTGGAATTCTGCAGACTTCTTGCCGCTGACTCCTATGACCTGGTGATGGTGGATAAGCATGGAGATGGCCTGGAACAAGCGGCCAAATCGATTCAGGATGCCTATGGTGCTGGGATCAAAATCATTGAGAAGGACCTGGGCCTTAACAGGGCTGCAGAAGAGTTATTCGCAGAGGTGAATCTCTACGAATTTGATATCCTCATTAATAGTGCCGGCTTTGGTCTTTTCGGTTTTTTTGCAGAGACCGACTGGCAGTTCGAAGAGAGCATGTTGCACTTGCATGTACTCAACCTGACTCACCTGTGCAAGCTGGTGGTCCAAAAGATGATCCACAGGGGATCGGGCAGGATTATGAATGTCTCCTCCCTGGCAGCCTTTCAACCCGGACCCCTAATGAATGTTTACTATGCATCCAAGGCGTATATACACTACTTTTCGGAAGCACTTGCAAATGAAGTAAAAGGAACCGGTGTTACGGTTACGGTTCTTTTGCCGGGACTCTTTAATACCAATTTTGCCAGCACTGCCGCCAGCTATTCCGGATCGTCGGAAAAAAAGGAGAAGATCGTTACCACCACGGTGGAAGAGGTGGCTCGTACTGCCATGAAGGGGATGATGAAGGGACGGATCAGGATCATCCCCGGTTTTTCCAATAAACTGCTTTCCCTGGCGCCGCGCTTCCTGCCCAGGAATCTGGTACTTTCATCACTTCGGAGGATTCAGGAGCGAATAAGAAAAGAGGAGAGGGCCTAGACTCCGATCTTTCAACAAGTTGCATCCTTTCTCTTTTTCCCTTACATTTAGCTACGAACCTAAAATCTGATGTATGAAACGATTAGCTTTCCTCCCAATAATTTTGGTATTTGGATTTGCCCTTCAGCTTATACAAAAACTTCTTTATTGAAGGGATGATTAACTTAAGGATTGAAAAATGTACAGATCTCTTCTGATTATAATAGGCTTTGTTTTTTTGGGAAACCTTGTGGCACAGGATCCCCTGGAGCTTAATTGGACAGTTTCCTATGAGG
The DNA here is from genome assembly GCA_003648635.1 of Bacteroidota bacterium. Lineage (GTDB taxonomy): Bacteria > Bacteroidota > Bacteroidia > Bacteroidales. Next base: position 23,779 of record QMPQ01000002.1, read on the forward strand.
ACGAGAATGCTCCCGGGAATCTGCTTATAGCGGAAGCAACTGTACCGGGAGCTATTCAGCTTGATATTGCAAAGAATGAGGGCTATGGTCCTTATTACTATGGAGAGAATTGGAAAGATTACCTCTGGATGGAGGACCGGGAATTCGTGTATGTAAGCAATTTTATCAAACCAAGCATGAAGGAAGGAGAGCGTTTGGTATTTCGTTCTCTGGGCATAGATTACGAATTTGAGATTATTTTCAATGGAAAGAAATTGCTTAGCCAGGAGGGCATGTTTACTCCGGTGAGGCTTGACCTGACCAACTTGCTTTGGGTTAATAATGAGCTCCGGATCAGGGTATTTCCCATACCAAAGAAAGATTCGGAATCGGCCGATCGCAATCAGGCAGCAGCTTCGGTCAAACCAGCAGTCTCTTATGGTTGGGACTGGCATCCCCGCCTGGTTCCAAGTGGTATTTGGGATGATACATGGCTGGAGATACTTCCTGAATCACACCTTGATGAAGTATCAGTGCAGTATACCTTGAATGAGGATTTGACAAAGGCATTTATAAGAGTGGAGACTGCGGGTAAGAATCTGACAGCATGCAATATAAGCTGGAGTCTTGCGGATTCCTCCGGGAGCAAGGTTGATATGGGGTACCTGAAATCATACAATGATAAGGGAGTGCTCCTTACCGAACTTGTCAATCCGGAGTTATGGTGGCCACACGACCACGGGGAGCCCTACCTGTATACCTACACCCTAGAGTTGGCGGATCAGTCTGGGCTTACGCTGCAGACCTACGGGGGTCATCTGGGCTTTAGGATGGTGAAGCTGGTGATGAACGAAGGTGCCTGGGCAGAACCAAAGGGATTTCCAAAGACCAGGAGCGTAGCTCCCATCCAGTTGGAGATCAATGGGCTAAAGATTTTCTGCAAGGGAAGCAACTGGGTGAATCCGGAAATTTTCCCAGGGATAATAAGCAAAGAAAGGTACGAAGAGCTTCTTGATCTTGCCCTGGAGGCCAATTTTAATATGCTCAGGGTCTGGGGAGGAGGTATTGTTAACAAGGAGTCCTTTTATGATTTGTGTGACAGGAAGGGAATCCTGGTGTGGCAGGAGTTTCCCCTGGCTTGCAACAATTATAAGAGTACTCAGGAATACCTGATGGTACTGAAGCAGGAAGCAGAGTCGATTGTTAAACGCATTCGCTTTCATCCTTCGTTGGCCATGTGGTCAGGTGGGAATGAACTATTTAATGCATGGAGCGGGATGACAGACCAATCATTTGCTATAAGATTGCTGAATGCCCTATGCCTTGAGCTGGACCCATATACTCCCTTTATTAGTACTTCCCCATTGATGGGAATGGGACACGGGCATTATGTGTTTCGTGATCAGGAGACAGGAGATGAGGTCTACGAGACGATGATGCGTGCTCATAATACTGCCTATACCGAATTTGGGATGCCTGGTCCTTCACCGGTGGAGATCCTGGAGACCATTATTCCCGAGGAGGAGCTTTGGCCCCCACAAGCTGGCACTTCCTGGGAGAGTCACCATGCTTACAATGCCTGGGTGGGTGATACCTGGCTGATGAAGGATATGATTGAAGATTATTTTGGTCGTGCGACCCATCTTGAGGAGCTTGTGGAGATGGGGCAGTTGCTGCAAAGTGAAGGTTATAAAGCCATTTATGAAGAGGCCAGGCGACAAAAACCTTACTGCTCCATGGCCCTGAACTGGTGTTACAATGAGCCCTGGCCCACAGCCGCCAATAACAGCATTATTAACTGGCCCAGCTTGCCCAAGCCTGCTTTCTACGCAGTCCGGGATGCCTGCAGACCTGTTCTTGCAAGTGCTCGTAACTACAAGCTGACATGGAGGCGGGATGAGCCGTTCTCAACTCAGTTATGGATACTGAACGATCGCTACCAGACCCTTGAATCGGGAGTGGTAAAAGCTACCCTGATAGCCGGGAAAAAGGTCCTGGATCTGGGTAGCTGGGAGTTTGGGCGTGTAGAATCCAATTCCAACCTGGAAGGGCCCGTATTGAAAGCCATACTACCACGTTGGAAATCAGATGGCTTCATCCTTCATCTGGAAGTGCTTGGGCACCCTGAATACAGATCCGAATACATGTTTTTATTTTCTGATTAACACGTACGTACCAGAAGCGTTCCTAAGTTTGCCCGTGCATGGGATAGCTGAAGATGGGATCGGTCTTCATGGCTTTCTCTTTGATGGCCGCAATCTCATCTTTATCCATGGGTTTGAATTCTGTGGCCAGACCAAGGGCCATGGAAAAGAGGTCTTCATGACCGGGAGGAATGGCAGCCGTAACCGGGTGTGAAAGGGTAAACCTGAGTCCTGCCCGGGCCTGCTCTTTGTCGGTCAGTGGTTTATACCAGGTTTTGTCTATGTTTCGCTCTTCATCCTCTTCCCATTTTCTCCAGGCCATTGCTTTTAGTGCAAGGATTCCCATTCCTCTTTTCTGTGCTTCTTCCATAACCTGCGGGCCAAAATTCCCATTGTACCAGGCAGCAAAGTTGAAGGGGAAGAGAATGGTATCAAAATCAAAACCTTCCATCAGGGCCAGGGCTGCCTCCACCGAATGGGCTGAAAATCCCAGGTATTTCACCTTGCCTTCATCACGTGCTTCTACAAAAGTCTCCATGGCTCCACCCTTTCCAAATATAGTATCCACATCCTCCAGAGTGGTGACTGCATGCAACTGGTAGAGATCAAAGTGGTCGGTATGGAGGTAGTTTAGTGACTGCTCCAGCTCCCGGCGGGATCCGTCTTTTTTTCGCTCACCGGTTTTGCAAGCCAGGAAAACATCTTTCCGGTAGGGTTCCAGGGCGGGACCCAGCATCTCCTCGGCATTGCCATAGGATGGAGCCACATCAAAATAGTTAATACCATGATCAATGGCCTCCTTGACCCGGCTGGCTGCCTGTTCCGTGGTAGCTTTGTCAACAACAATGCCTCCGAATCCAATCATTGACAACATTTCACCTGTTTTTCCAAGGACCCGTTTTTCAATTTTCCCCTTTGCTGTTTCACGGATAAGAGCTGATAAATTGGCGGGGAACATACTGATCAGTGGCACGCTCATAGCTGAAGTTTCAATGAATTTTCTTCTTTTCATGTCTCGTGGTTTTAAGCCAAGTTAGGAAATTGCTTTCCATAAGTCAAATTATTCAACCGCCGCTTCAGCTGCTGATGCATTCTCAAGGGTAGAATAGAAATCGGTCATGATGGCATCCCTGTTGAAGTTCTCCCAGACGGTAATCACCCTGCTGTTTCCGCCTTGTTCTACCCATTCATTATTTAGATAGAGGGGAGACGGAATCTCATAAGCTTCAGCCCAAGAGGGATCTTTAACAATGGCCACTGCTGCCATATCAAAAAGCGACCGGAAACAGCCATTCTCAAGGGAGGTAATGTTTCGGAACAGGTCCACCGAATAGTCTCCAAAACAGGTGAAGGCACCCCCATGCCTTCCTGTAACCGCTTCGTCCACCACAGGTCCCATCCCTGGCATGCGGGCATAAATGTTTCTCCTTTTAGCCATCACATATGCTGTGCCCGAAGTTTCTCCATAACGAACGGTTACCATTTCAAAAGGCACATCTGTTTTAAGGATGTAGTTCATGGATGCAATATCGTTATCCAGGTTGTATTCGCCCGGAGCGGGATAGTTGGCACCCAGCCAGACAATCCGAATTTTCTTGGCAATGGCAGGTTCCTTTTCCAGGGCCAGGGCCACATTGGTGAGTTTTCCTACAGGAAGCAGAACCAGCTTCTCTTTTCGCTTTTTCATGGCCTCCTGAATGATGAAATCAACGGCCTCTGATCCATCGAACTCCTCCTGCTTAAGCTGAGCTCTTATCTCTTCGAAATCACCATTGGCACCTTTGATCACCCTAACTTTATCTTTCCATCCCACCAGATCCACCACGCGCTGGGCCTCTTTCATATGCTCATCAATTTCTCCGCCATTGTAAGTGGCGTTGGTGGTGATGCCCAGTATATTGAAGCTCTGATCATTTAGCAGCAGATAGGCCAGCGCATGCTGGTCGTCCAGTTCATTATTGGCATCGGTATCGAAGATCACAGGAATGCCTGCTTCACTTACATTGCTGCTGTTGTTGCAGCTGCTGACAAGGAAAAAAATAACAAGGAGGGATAGGATTGAAACTGTATTCTTCATAGTAGTAAATATAAGTTAATGGTTAGTCGCTTCGGGCGGTGAATTTACGAAATAGGATCCAAACAAGAAAAAGATGAAACAGGAACGTGATGCTGGCATAGAGCCAGAAAGTATCCTGGGAATCTGACAGAAGGGATCGGCTGGCCCAGAAGAGAGGAGAGTAGGCTCCGCTCCAGTTGTAGGGTGCAGGCAGGGCAAAACCAAGTAAGGGTCCCATCAACAGGATTCCAAATCCCTTGGAGATAGCCATACCTATTACTTTGTTATCGGCAAAGGCCCCCAGCAAAAGCAGCAGGATCAGGGATTGGCTTGATATCAGGAGTGAAATCACAATCAGTTGCAGGATATTCAGGGTGCCAGTGAGCCCGAGAAGGAACAGGAAAAGGATGATAAAAACAAAGCTGAGGAAAAGGGGGATGCCCATTCTTAGTTTCAGGTAGCCGAATTTTCCGGTGGGGGTGACCGAAATGGCAGTGATGATTCCCCCATCTCGTTCATCAAGCAGGATAAATCCGTAGACCATTCCCATCATCATTGGGATAAGCATAAGAAAGAATATTCCGGTCTGCCTGTAATAGGGTGAGATATCCACATTCCATTGTTTCATCACCAGAACTTCCAGGAAGGGAAAGAGGAGATGCATCAGAGCCCAGAGAATAAAGGGAACCAGCAGGCTGAGAATCAGCATGGGATCACCTTTCAGTAGTTTATAGTCGTATGGGATAGCACTCCAATTCACTGCATACTATTTAAATACAAGATATCGTGTGACCCGCCGGATGGCATATCTGTAGGCTATGAATCCCCAGACTACCAGCAGGACAATATCCAAAAGGATCCTCCAAAAGGGTAGCGGATTCATGGTGCCCAGCATCAGATCCAGCGAGGCCACATAGGGTAGAATCAGGAAGACGGGATGTTGTTCCAGAAGCATATAGGGAAGTACAGGGAGGATCAATAGCATGGAGACTCCCATCAGGAGACCAAAATATTGATTGATGGTATCGATTCGTGCAGCAAGTCCCAGGCCCAGCAGCACAAAAGTGCCCGCGGTGAAAGCAATTGTTGCCAGCAGGAGCAGGGTGTATGCACTGAAGTGCCATACAGGCAAATAGACCAGTATGCTCATGCTTATGGCAATCAGTGAAAGGGAGAGGGTTTTAGACCAGATATAATGAGAAGGTTCCAGGGGGGTCACAAACAGACTCTGGATCACAAGCTGCTGTTTCTCAAGCAAGACCAGCGCCCCAATAAAAATAACCCCCAGCATGGTGGTGTCGGAGAGAATCAGAATCAGACTCACCAGCATCCGGTTTTTTTCCGGAAGACTTAAAAGGACGGTAACATAGATGGCTGTGAATACAAAATAGACCAGCCAGAAGCCCTGGCGCCATTGAAGTATGATCTCTTTTTTCAGCAGCAGCTTCATTTTTCTAAGCTATTTACTGTTTTAACTGCTGACCGGTGACCTTAATAAAAATATCTTCCAGTGAGGCCTCCTGGGTATGGATGGTCAGGATCTCCTGGTTCTCTAATATCTCGTTAAACGTTGGATTGAAAGCCAGCTGGTCTATGGGGAACTCATCAGAAAGAGTCATCCCATTCTCCATATATTCCAGTCTTACAGTTTTCTTTCCGTGCTTAAGCCGAAGTTCCTGGGTGGAGTCGATGACCGGAAGCGTACCTTCCACCATAAAGGCCAGTCGGTTGCAGAGCTCACCTGCATCGTCCATATGGTGGGTGGTAAGGAAGATGGTAACACCCTGCTGCTTTAGATCCAGGATGATATCCTTCATGATACGGGCATTGCCTGGATCGAGACCGGCGGTGGGTTCATCCAGAAAAAGCAGTTCGGGTTGGTTCAGCAGAGAGCGGATAAAACTGAGTCTCATCTTCATTCCCTTTGAGAATGCCTCCACACGTGTGTCCCGGTCACCTTCCAGCTGAACCATCTTCAGGAGTTCATCCGGATCACGGGTCTTGGATTTAAAAAAGGAGGCAAACAATTGCAGGTTTTCCAGGGCAGTCAGCTTCAGATAGAGGTTGGGGAACTCAAAGGCAACCCCAATCTTCTCATAAAAGGAACGCTTCATTTTTGAGAGATCAGTTCCATTGATATGCACTGAGCCTCCAAAACCCTTTAGCAATCCGTTCAAGACCTTTTGAGTTGTACTTTTCCCTGCTCCTGAGGGACCCAGGAAACCGAAAATCTCTCCCTCTTTGATCTCAAAACTTATATCTTTTAATACCTGCTTTTCGGTACCCGGGTAGCTGTAGGTCAGGTTTTGAACCTGTATCATGGGGTGTAAAGCTAATGCTGGTGGAAAGCATCTGAGACAAAGGATAGTACCTCCGGCAGGGATTCTCTCCAGTAGGTCCAGGTATGCCCCCCGTTGCGAATCCGAAATTCATGTGGGATCTCCTTTTTGCGCATGGCAATATGGGCCAGGGAATTCCCTTCATACAGGAAATCATCATCTCCACAATCGATGTACCACCTTACAGCTTTCTTTTGCTTATCCGGCATTTCATTGATCAGCTCCACTGCACTGTGACGCTTATACCAGGTCTCCATCTCCTCCTTGCTTCCCGGTTCCGTACCACGCCTTTTCAATTGCCGCTCCATATCTTCCAGGCTCAGTGGTCCGCAGTAGGCACTGAGGGGACAGGCTGAGGAAAACAGCTCAGGATGGTGCAGGGCATAAATAAAAGTGCCGCCTCCGCCCATGGAGAGTCCGGAGATGGCTCGATACCTTTTCTCACCTTTGATTCTATAGGTCGATTCCACGTATGGCATAAATTCTTCGAAAAAGAAGTCCTCGTACCTCCATTCATTCTGCATGTCGTTGAAATAGCCACGCTTCCCACTGTTCCCGTCCGGCATGACGATTATCATTGGTGTGGCCGATCCTTCCAATATGGCCTTATCGGCAATATGCAATACTTCACCAAACTGCACCCATCCAGTCTGATCGTCGCCGGCACCATGCAGCAGGTAAAGTACGGGGTAGCTTCGCTCTGATGATTCGTAGTCGGGGGGCAGATAAATGGCGTATTTGCGCTCCATATTCAGGATTTTACTCTCCATTGTGAGCTCGTCGTGTACTTTCCCAGTCTGTGCATTCAGGTTGATAGCCGTGATGATAAGGGCCATAAGAAAGGCAGTTTTTCTGATCATGATGGTGTAGTTAAATGAGTTTATACGTTCACCCATAAAGGTAAAATCTAAAATCATTAACACGATCCTACTTTGCTTTTTTTTACTTCCAGTCGTAGGGGGTCACCTGGTAGACGTAGTAGTTCAGCCAGTTGGAGAAGAGCAGACTGGCATGAGCACGCCAGCGTATTACGGGATCCTTTAAGGGATCATCGTCAGGAAAGTAGTTCTCAGGTACCGCTGTATCAAGCCCTTTGGCACAGTCTCTTTCAAATTCGTCTTTCAGGGTGAGCGGATTGTACTCCAGGTGTCCGGAAATAAAGATCTGGCGGTTATCTTTTGAAAGGACGATATTGGATCCAACCTCGGATGACCATGCAAGGGGGATCAGATCGGGATGCTTTTTAATATCCTCCAGCCGATTCTCGGTATACCTGGAGTGAGGGGCAGGGAAGAGGTCGTCGAATCCGCGTACCAGGGGGTGTTTCCGGTCGGTGATCTGGTGATCAAATATCCCGAATGCCTTAGATGGAAGGGGATATTTCTTAATGCCATAGTGATAGTAGAGTCCCGCCTGAGCTCCCCAGCAGATATGCATCGTGCTGCTTACATTGGTCTTGCTCCATTCCAGGACCTCGCACAGGGTCTTCCAGTAATCAACCTCTTCAAACTCGATAAGCTCCACCGGGGCGCCCGTGATGATCAGTCCATCGTATTTTTGATCACGGATCTGATCAAAGGTTTTGTAAAATACCTCCATATGCTCCCGGGGAGTATTTTTTGACAAATGCTCATCCATATAGAGCAAATCCAGCTCCACCTGCAGGGGTGTGTTGGCAAGTGACCTCAGTAGATCTGTTTCAGTAACCATCTTAACCGGCATCAGGTTCAACACGGCAACACGTAATGGCCGGATGTCCTGGTGAAGAGCCTGGTTCTCCTCCATGATAAAGATATTCTCCTTTTTCAGCTCCTTGATAGCCGGAAGGTTTGTGGGTACGTTAATAGGCATGGCGGTTTATTTCAAAGTATAACTTAAACGGATCGCATATGTTTGCAAAATTACGAGATTACTTGACTTTACCTAGCTGGTGCCGAACCTCAGATGAAACACGCTTCCTTCTCCGGGAGTAGAGTGTACCCTGATATGTCCTCCATGCAGTTGCATTACATGTTGGGAGAAGCTGAGTCCGATGCCGGTTCCCGATTCTTTGGTGGAGAAGAATGGGATAAAGATACTCTCAAGTTGATCTTCCGGAATACCTGCGCCGCTGTCGCTTACTGATATTACCGTCGCATAATCACTTTTAAAAGCCGAAAGGCTAATGGTTTTGGAAGTCCGCTCTTTCACTGCTTCCATGGCATTCTTGACCAGGTTGATCAGCACCTGTTCAATCATTCTTTCGTCCATAAGGAGTTCGAGTCCCTTGTTGGCCTGCTCAAGCTTCAGCTGAATCTTCAGATTTTCTGCTTCCTCTTTGAAAAGCCCAATGATCCTTTGGAGAAGGGGGGCTATCTCCGTTGCTTCCGGCTTGAACTCTGGAGTTCTGTATAGGTTGGTATAGGCATCCAGGAAAACAGAGAGTCCTGAAGCACGTCGGTGGATGGTATCGAGTCCGGTTTTGATATCAGTAGCTTCTTTTTCGCTAAGACCTTCAAGAGGGACCATTTCCCCTTCGGGCTGGAGTCTTTTTGAGAGATTACCGGCAATCAGCTTAATTGGGCTGAGGGAGTTTAGTATTTCATGCCGCAATACCCTAAGTAATTTCTGCCATGCATCCAGTTCGTTCCGGTCTATCTCCCGGCTGATATCACGCACCGAGAGCAGGGTGATCTTCTCTCCTTTAAGGACAAAGCCGGAGGCAAGGAAAATAAGGTGGTGTTGGCCATCCGCAAGAGATATCTTCTTTAAGGTCTCTTTGCCCGGCGAAAACTGTTTAAAAAAAGCGGGTAGATCCGGTGCTACATCTTCCAGAACATCCAGGCGATCCAAGGCGGTGATGCCGAATAGCTCCAGGAAAGCGCGGTTTATCATTCTTACCTCTCCATTTTCATTGAAGGCCACCAGGCCAAACTGCACATGGTTAACCGTCTCTTCGAAGAAGCGCTGCTCGGCTTCACGGTCGAGCCTGACCAGCCTGAAATCACTTATAAGAGAATTAAATCCCGCATGGATGGCATTGAAGTAGGGATCCCGGCGCACTCTTGAAAATTGCATGGTCGGATCATCGTTTACAAGGGCATTAATCAATTTTAAGAGATCCCGTCTGATTCGGGTGAGGTACCATAAGAGGGCGGCAGTCTCCAGGATCAGGGCAAGCACAAACAAAGAGTTGGTCACCGGGAATTCGGGCTTCTGAAGGTAGATGCCAAGGCCTATGGCAGTCAGTACAATGGCCGCTACAAAGGCCAGGATGGACCATATGAAACGGCTAAACACCATATTTTTTCATCTTCTGGTAAAGGGTGGAACGATTGATGCCCAGTACTTTTGCTGCAGCACTGATATTCCCCTGCTGCTCCCTCATTGCCTGTTGAATCACCATTTTTTCATGGACTTCCAGGTTCAGGGTGGCTGGCGATGATGATGCCTTGCTGCTTTCTGGCCTGGGTGTGAGTGTAAAATTGGAAATCGCCTCCTTTTCCGACAGGATCACCGCCTTTTCCATGGCATGCTCCAATTCCCGGATATTGCCCGGCCAGGGATGGGAGAGTAGTTGTTCCATTGCCTTATCAGATAGTTTAAGTCCGGTTTTATTATAATGATCGCTGTACTTCCTCAGGAAGAATTCAGCCAGTACGGGAATATCCTCCTGTCTGTTTCTCAGGGGAGGGATCTCCATTTCAATGGCATTGATCCGGTAATAGAGGTCCTCCCGAAAAGTTTTTTCCCCGATCATTTTTTGCAGGGGCATATTGGTTGCTGTAATGATCCTGACATCTATAGGCTTAGGAATGGAGGATCCCACCTGGTATATTTCATTGTTCTGAAGTACCGAAAGAAGCTTGCTCTGCAGCCCCGGGGGAAGATTACCGATCTCATCCAGAAAGAGCGTTCCACCCGAAGCGATAACAAAACGGCCATCCCGCTCCTCCTTTGCATCGGTAAAAGCGCCTTTTACATGCCCGAAAAGCTCGCTCTCGAACAGGGTTTCAGGCAGGGCTCCAAGATCCACCTTCATAAATATCTCATTCTTTCTACTGGAAAGTCTGTGAATCTCCCGGGCCACCACCTCCTTACCAGTCCCATTCTCTCCAAGGATCAGCACACTGGCATCGGTGCCAGCCACTTTAGACACCAGACTGTTGAGTGCCTTCATGGAGGAGGAGTGGCAGTAACAGACCAAATGGTCCTTTTCCAGTTCGGCAGACAGGTGGGCCTGCTTTTTCTTTAACAGGGATACCTGCATCTTACTTTTCCTTAGTTCAAAGGCACTCTGCAGCGTGGAAAGGATCTTTTGTTCGTCCCAGGATTTCATGATAAAGTCCACCGCTCCCTCTTTCATGGATTTGATGGCCAGCTCAACATCCCCGTAAGCGGTTATAAAAACCACGGTGGCTTCCGGGTCCTTTTCCAGGATCTTGTTCATCCAGAAAATTCCCTCGTTGCCTGTATTTTGTCCGGCTTTAAAATTCATGTCCAGCAGGATGATATCGTAGGCCTGCTTCTCCAGCGTGGAGAGGATCAGGTTGGGGTTTTTCAGGATGTCGATAGTGGTGAAGGTACGCGACAGAATCAGTCTGAGAGCGATCAGCAGATCGCTGTTGTCATCCACAATCAGTATGGAACCCTCTTTCCTGGCCATCTATAAGTTTTTCATGCAGTTTGATGTAAATTTAAGACATTGTTGGATTCATGCACACGATGTGTCGGAATTTCCGACATCGACATTTCGAATGACATTGTCAAAATCCAGCAATACAACAAGATAGCTCTTATGGCACAATATTGTCATTAGAAGGGTAAATAATGAACAAATGATTCGAAATTACCTTCTAAGCGCACTTCGCAATTTCTGGAGAAACAAATTTATCACTACCATTAACCTGGTGGGTATGGCCATCGGTTTTGGGATGTTCCTGACCATTTTGACCGTGATCCGTCTCGATGCAGGTTTTGACAGATTTCACGAGGATATTGACAAGATGTATGTGTTGAATATCCGGCTTAACATGAATAATTCTGATTATACCTCCGAGAGGACAGGCGGTGTATACTCAAAGGTTTTCAAGGAGTTGTACCCCGAAATTGAGAGTAGCTGCCGGGTCAGCCAAGCCAGAGAGTTTGAGTTGGGAATTCCTGTAAAAGAGGCAGACGCGGATGTGCCTCTGAAATACCTCGATGAAGCTCAGGTGATTATGGTGGATAGCAACTTTTTTAGTTTTTTCACATTTCCTCTGCTTGAGGGAGACCCGGAGGAGGTTTTTAAGGCAAGGGATCAAATTGTTATTACCGAGAGCCTGGCAGAGAAGTTTTTTGGTGAGGAAAATGCAATGGGAAGGCAGATTAAGATTGGGGAGGGAGGCTACTTTACCGTGGTGGCCATTGCAGCAGATCCACCCGTTGTATCCACTTATCAATTTAAAGCTTTGCTGGGCTTCCATGTCATGGAGGAGCTGGGATACCCGATTAATGAATATGGAGGAACCATGTACTTCAATAATTTCAAGCTGGCCGCCGGAACAGACCTGGTCAGACTAAATGCTTCCATCAATGCACATGTGGAGGAGCATCTCGAAGAAGATTTTGAAAGCTATTTTTTCCTGGATCGCCTGGACCGCATACACCTGCACGGGGAGAGCCAGGGGTGGATCGGATATATGCTCAACGTGATTATGATCGTAGTGATCCTGCTAATTGCCTGCATTAATTTTATTAACCTCTCCACTGCCCGTTCTTCCATGAGGTTAAAGGAGATTGCCATTCGTAAAAATGCCGGAGCCAACAGGCGTCAACTGGTAACCCAGTTTATGAGTGAATCATACATCCTGTTGCTCCTGGCTCTGTATCTGGGTTTTTTCATAGCCGAGATGGCGACCAATGCCTTTCGTTTTGTTGAGCTTTACCAGGAAGAGGTGAACAGGGACCTGGGATTCTGGCTGCAGATTGCAGGAATCTACCTGCTGACCGGTCTGTTGGCCGGGCTCTATCCAGCCCTTAAAATTTCGGGTTACCAGCCCCTGGCCTTTTTCTCCGGGAAGGGGATTCAGAAACCGCGTTCAGGAGGCAGGTCACGGCGTGTGCTGATTGTACTCCAGTTTGCCTTTTCAATCATTTTTATCACGGTCTCCATTTTCATGATCAGGCAATTTACCCATATGAGGGAGGCCGACCTGGGATTTAACCGCGAGGATGTACTTTATATCCGGACCAAGGGAAGGGTATGGGACCGTTACCAGGTTATCAAAGAGGAACTGGAGCAGCTCGCCTTTGTGGAAGGGGTTAGTTCTGCTTCGGAGATTCCTGTGCAGGTAAATTTTGGCGAGATCGACTGGGGAGAGCGGGACGGAGAACACAACAAGATTGCCAGGGTCATCCGTACCAATGCTGACTTTCTTTCCACTTTTGAAATTGACTTGCTGGAGGGTGATTACTTTAGTGAGGAACGTGATACCTTGAACTATAGTTATGTGGTGGTAAACCGCTCCCTGGTGGACTATATGGAGTGGGAGGACCCGGTGGGTCGTGAGATGTATATATGGGGACATGAACGTATTATCCTGGGGATTACCGAGGATATTAAATTCTATCCTATGCAGCTGGATGCATTCTCCAACGATGCTCTGATCTATGTCTATGAGCCTGTACAGGACTACTTGTTCGTAAGGGTAGTTCCGGGGACCTCCTCAAAGCAGCTTTCAGCCATTGAGGAGGTGTTTCAAAATCACAATCCGGGATATGAGCTCGAATTTGATTATGTAAGCAAATACAATTATAATATGCTGCAAGATACCGAGAGTCTCACACTTGTCCTTAAGCTCTTCTCGGGCATCGCTATTTTTATTGCCATTATGGGACTGATCGGGCTCTCACAGTTTAACAACAGCAGGAGGACCAAGGAGATAGGCATACACAAGGTTATGGGCGCCCAATCAGGATCCTTGGTCAGGCTGCTGCTATCCGAGTTCATAAAGTTGGTGATGATTTCCAACCTGGTGGCCCTGCCCCTGGCTTACCTGGTACTATGGCGCATCTTTAAGTTTTTCACTTATTCTACCGAACTGAAGATCCAGGTGTTTTTAATAGTATTTGTGCTGTCTGTACTCCTGGCCCTGGCCACTGTTACGTTCCATGCCTTACGGACCGCACGTGCCAATCCGGTGAAAAGCCTGAGGTACGAGTAGCACGAATAAGCCGGGGCCCGTTCCTGGGCCCCGGAACCTGCTATCAGGATTGGAATTTAAAGGAGATCTTCACTTTGGTCCGGTAGAATTCAATCTTCCCATCCTTCAAATGAATGTCCATGGCGGTTACCTCGGCAATACGGAGGTCCCGCAGAGTCTTTGATGCTTTGTTAATGGCATTGGCGGCCGCATCGTCCCATGATTTGGTGCTGCTGCCAACCAACTCGATGACTTTGTAAACGCTGTCTGACATAGGGCTCAAGTATTTTGGTTCAGTGTAAGTTACAACCTTAAAGAGGGGAAGTCAAGAAATAACTTCTTTGGACTTCCCCCATTTTGAGACGCATCTGAAGCCATCCTGCATCATATGCAGAGCTCCTGCCTACCCCATTTTCGGATATTTTACATGTAACAGAGTCGTGACTTTGTAACAAGGTTGTGACTCATATTTTTTAATTACCCATTTTCCTCGCCATTGTATTATGCAGTTATACAGGTAATTAGAATTAAATTTACTGAAAGACAAAAAACGTATTAAGTAACATATTGTGAGAAAGTAACACATCTGTTACTTCCGGATTATGTGAAATGAACACCCGGCTATCAAATATTATTCACGTGTAAAAATTCCTAAGAAAGTATCCCCATATTCTCACGCTTATCACTTCGTGAAATCCAGAAACTTAAGCAAAGTCCATGACTTGGAGTATCACGTTAGGATTATTGGGGGAAGTCAAGTATACGGCTTTTGTGCTTTGGAAAAAATCCCTATCTTGCCTTTGTTAACACCTTTGTGTAAAATAGTAACACGATGTCGGTAGTTCGCTTTGGAGTATCATTTGAGAAGGACGTGCTGGATGCACTGGATGAATATGTACAGGAAAATAAATTTTCCAATCGCTCCCAGGCACTGCGTCAGCTGGTGAACCGCCACATAGTCGAGAAGAAATGGCAATGTAACAACCGGGTAGCCGGAGCGGTGACCCTGGTCTATGACCACCATAAGCGCGACATTGCCAATCACCTGGGAGATATCCAGCTGCAGTACGCCGAAGAAATTCTTTCTGTACAGCGCTTTACCCTGAATGAACAGAATAGCATGGAGGTGATCGCTTTAAACGGGATCTCCGCAAGGTTGACCGAACTGGCCGAGAAACTTATTTCTGAAAAGGGGATTCAGCACGGGAAACTGACCATGAGCAGATTTGATTAGAGATGGAAGCAATGAAAAAAGATACAGAAGTAAAGTTGTTAAAGCTTGAGATGTGGTTTAAGGAACAGCCCGGATCCATCGTGGCATTCTCAGGGGGGATCGATTCCTCGTTGCTGCTCTTTCTGGCCAGGAAATGGCAGGGAAGACAAGCAGCCATAGGAGTGATTTCCGATTCTGAAAGTCTGAAAAGAAAGGATTTCCAGCTGGCACATTCCTTTTGCAAGCAATTTGATATCATCCTGGAGGTCATCCAAACCAAGGAACTAGAGGATGACAGATATAATCAGAACCCGGTGGACCGCTGCTATTTTTGCAAGGATCATCTCTATACCGATCTGCAGGCCATCAGTAAAAAGTATCCGGGTTTTCCAGTGTTAAATGGTACCAATGCAGATGATTATGGGGATTATCGCCCGGGTATGAAAGCGGCCACGGAATATGAGGTGCACGCTCCATTGGCAGATTGCAACATTAACAAGGAGGAAATCAGGGAAATTGCCAAACACTTTGAACTTCCCAACTGGAATAAACCGGCCAGTCCCTGCCTTAGCTCCAGAATACCCTACGCCCATTCTATTACAAAGAAAAAACTGGTTGAGATTGAAGAAGCGGAGAATTTGCTGAATAGTTTTGGATTTGAGGATGTGCGGGTGCGCCACTATGGCGATCATGGAAAAATAGAAGTCCGAAGCGAAGAGGTCCCCAGGCTGCTGGAGATGAAGGCCTCAGTGGTGGAGAAGATCCGGGAGATTGGATTCCCCGAAGTGGTGATTGATGAGGAAGGACTCGTCAGTGGAAAGTTAAATCGGCAAATCGGCAAATAGTATGAAGCGGATTTTATATTACGATTGTTTTGCGGGGATCAGCGGTGATATGAACCTGGGGGCCCTGGTGGATCTGGGTGTGGATGCCGGACATCTGGAGAGGGAACTTGGAAAGCTGAATATTGAAGGCTTCCGCCTGGAGGTGAAAGCCGATATGCGTAAGGGGATCAGCGGTACTAAGGTGACTGTTGTGGTCGATCATCCCGAGAATGAGAAACACAGGCACCTCAGTCATATTGAAGAACTGATAAATGGAAGCTCTCTTTCAGATTCCATCAAAGCAAAATCACTGGCCATATTTGACCTGGTGGCTGAGGCTGAGGCCAAGGTCCACAATATATCCAAAGAGAAGGTTCATTTTCACGAGGTGGGAGCGCTGGACTCCATCGCCGACATTGTTGGGGCAGCCATCTGCCAGGAGTACCTGGAGGTGGATGAGATTCAAGCCTCCCCGGTTCAGCTTGGTGGTGGATTCGTAAAATGCGCCCATGGAATGATGCCTGTTCCGGCTCCTGCCACAGCAGAGATTGTGGCTGAAATTCCTGTGAAAACCGGACTGGTGGATTATGAGGCAACTACTCCCACCGGAGCTGCAATTCTTGCAGCCACTGTGGATCGCTTCGAGTCCCGCATGGAACTGGTGGTACTTAAAACCGGGTATGGTATCGGACAGCGCGATGGGGAGATCCCCAATGTGCTTCGGGTTTACCTGGCTGAGGGCAGTAAACGAGTGCCTGAGGATGTAGAAGAGGAGGAGGCTGTAATGCTGGAATGTAATCTGGATGATATGAATCCCGAACGGTATACCCACGTAATGGACCTGTTGTTTGAGGCAGGTGCAGCCGATGTATTTATAATCCCGATAGTGATGAAAAAGTCAAGGCCCGGCCACATGCTGAGCGTGCTTTGCAGCAGCGATTCGGTAGACAAGATGAAGGAGATCCTCTTTACAGAAACTTCCAGCATTGGCTTAAGGGAGCACACCCTGAAAAAAAGCATGCTAAGAAGGGAGATGGTCGTGGTAAGCACAAAGTACGGAGAGATTGAGGTGAAGCGCAGTTATTTCAATGGAAAAGTAGTCAATGAAAAACCGGAATTTGAGCAGTGCCGTAAATTGGCCAGGGAACATGGAGTCACACTGGAAGAGATCTCAAATGAGGTAACAAAGAAATTGTAATGGATAAAGCAGAAATTATCAGGCTCCTGGAGCTCTACAGCAAGGGTGAACTGAAACTGGAAGAGACAGCTGCTAAGCTCTCATCGGGCGGACTGGAAGAGATGGGTTTTGCCACCCTTGACACAGATCGCCACAGGAGGACGGGGATCCCGGAGGTGATCTATTCTGAAGGGAAAACAGCACAACAGCTGGCAGAGATTGCTGGCCGACTGCATGCCAGGGGAATCCCCATCCTGGCCACAAGGGCAACACGGGAGAAATATGAAGCAGTTCTGGAGCAGGTACCCGGAGCCATTTATCATGAGCTGGCCAGGGCCATTGTTTATCAAGCTGAAGAGAAAGCTATTCCTGAGAAATATATAGCTGTGGTTTCTGCGGGTACCTCCGATATGCCTGTTTCGGAGGAGGCTGCAGTAACAGCAGAGTTCCTGGGTAGCCGGGTGGAACGCATCTATGATGTGGGCGTTGCCGGCATCCACAGGCTCTTTAACAGAATGGATATAATCAGTAATGCAGCCGTAATAATTGTAGTGGCCGGTATGGAAGGTGCACTTGCCAGTGTAGTGGGGGGACTTGTAGATATACCAGTGATAGGTGTTCCCTGTAGTGCTGGATATGGGGCCAATTTTGGAGGAGTATCGGCGCTGCTTGCCATGCTCAACAGCTGTGCTGCAGGTGTTAGTGTGGTAAACATAGACAATGGGTTTGGAGCAGCATGCCAGGCCTACCTGATTGCGAAATAATTATATATATCATGAGTGAAATGATGGTACTTGTGCTGTCGGCAGCAAGCCTGGGGGTGATTCACACCCTGCTGGGGCCCGACCACTATCTCCCTTTTATTGTATTGAGTAAGGCTCGCAAATGGACTCGTACCCGTACCCTCTGGATTACTTTTATTTCCGGGGTGGGTCATGTGGTTGGCTCTGTGGTACTGGGGATGATCGGGATCGCAATGGGTATCAGTCTGAGTAAACTGGAAGCCTTTGAAGCCAGCAGGGGTAGCCTGGTGGGCTGGATGCTTATCGCATTCGGAGTCTTATATACAGCATATGGTATTTTCAAATACATAAAACGTGGTGCTCACATGCATCTTCCTGCCTTTCTGCGGCCCAAGTTTATCCGGCACACAGACTTACATCTTGATGTGAAGGAGATTGAAGAGGATAAAGCGGGAAGGCTCACTCCATGGATTCTCTTTTTAATCTTTGTGTTTGGCCCCTGCGAGGTATTGATTCCCATGCTGATCTATCCGGCAGCCAATCAGAGTGGCATGGGTATTTTCCTGGTTGCGCTCGTGTTTGGAATTGCAACTGTAGGTACCATGATGCTGGTGGTATTCCTGGGTTATCAGGGCCTCTCCCTGGTGAGGTTTAAGGGGAGGGAGCATCAGCTCCACCTTTTTGCCGGGTTCATCATCCTGCTTGCAGGTGCAGGAATGCAGTTCATGGGATTGTAAGTTTTTTCCTTTCTTTATACCTGTGAAAAGGGCAATAATTCTACTTATATTCTTCCTGCTGCAACTCCAGAATGTTAAGGGTCAGGTGGATTTTCCTCTGGGATCATCATTCCGTTACCTGAAAGGAAAGGATGCCGCATCTCTGGCAGGCGACTGGATGAATCAGGGCTTTGATGACAGCTCCTGGAGCGAAGGATCTGCTCCTTTCTGGTATGGGGACGGGACAGCCGGGACAGTTCTGGATGATATGCAGAATAGCTACTCGGTGCTTTTCATACGCTCCACCTTTTCTGTTTTGAAAGCTGATTCCCTTGAAGACTTGATGGTGTTGGCAGATTTTGATGATGGTTTCGTGCTATGGATCAACGGGCGTAGGGTGCTGTCACGATATGCACCTGCTATACTATCACATGATGGCTTTGCCTCAGAATTGCATGAATCCGGAGCATTTGAGAGTTTTAACCTGGAACCAGAAGACCTGGCATTGGTGGAGGGAGAGAATACGCTTGCACTCCAGGTCTTTAATTTCAGTTTGGAAAGCTCCGACTTTCACATAAATTTAAGTTTGCGCGCTGAGGCCAAAGAGCCTATGCTTGTGGATACAACTGGGCTGATGTTCTCTCTGCCAGCAGGCTTTTATGAGGATCCCTTTGACCTTCAGATCATAACATCCGATCCCACATGGAACCTTAGGTATACCCTTGATGGAAGTAATCCACAGGTGTCAGAAACTGCTTTGAGCTCACCTGGTAGTGCTACCATTGTGATTGATCCCAACAGTAGTGCCGGCAGGCCTTTGACTCCGGCAGTGGTAGTCAGGGCCTCTGCAGAGCAAGCAGGTATCTTACCTGCTGTTCCCGAGTCCAGGACGTATATCTTCCTGGATAAAGTCCTTACCCAGGCATATCCGGGTGGAGGATGGCCAAACTCCAGCATCAATGATCAGATTATCGATTTGCCCATGGATAATAAAGTTGTGAATTCTGCTACCTACGCTTCCAGAATGCTTCCTTCACTGACTGATATCCCCTCTATTTCAGTGGTGACTGATCTCGATCACCTTTTTGATGCACAGACAGGTATTTATGTAAATGCAATGGATCATGGACATGCCTGGGAACGTGAGTGCTCGGTAGAGCTCATACACCCCGATGGAAACGGTGGCTTTGGGGTAAATGCTGGTTTGAGGATCAGGGGAGGATATAGCAGGCTTCCAAGATTTCCAAAACATGCTTTCAGACTATTTTTCCGGTCCGACTATGGAGATGCCAAGCTCTACTATCCTCTTTTTGAGGATGAAGGAGTGGATACCTTTGATAAAATTGACCTGCGTACGGCGCAAAATTATGCATGGTCAAGCGGGGATGATCGCAATACTTTTTTGCGAGAGGTTTTCTCAAGGGATACCCAGCGTGATATGGGCAATCCCTATACCCGGAGCCGATACTACCACCTTTATCTGAATGGTATGTATTGGGGCCTTTTTCAGACCCAGGAGCGGGCAGAAGCACGTTTTGCAGCGTCCTATTTTGGGGGCGATTCAGATGATTATGATGTGATCAAGGTCAATACCGAATATTTCAGCTACAGCATTGAAGCCACTGATGGCAACACAGATGGGTGGTTTGAGCTGTACCAGATGTGTCTGAACAGCTTCGATAGTAACGAGAATTACTTTAAACTAGAGGGTAAGGATGCCAGTGGGAACCCGGTGAAGGGAGGTAAGATCTACCTGGATCTTGATAACCTGATTGATTATATGATGATCATTTTTTATACGGGTAATTTTGATGCTCCAACTACCTCATTTGGGGACAACAAAGGTCCCAATAATTTCTATGCCATTGACGATCGTACAGATTACTCCAGGGGCTATCAGTTTTTTGCCCATGATGCGGAACATACCATGTTTGTAGATGCATTCTGGCCTGCCAATGGTATTTTTGAGGATAGGGTAAACCTGGCAGACAGAACCGATGGAAGTCATATGGATGTTCACGATTTCCACTCTTTTCATCCCCAGTGGCTACACCATCTGCTGAGCTTTAATAAAGAATACAGGATGCGTTTCAAGGACCGCGCCCATCGTCATCTTAATGAAACCGGGGCCCTAAGCAGCGACAAGATGATAGATCGTCTGAATACACGCGTTGAACAGATTGATAAAGCAATAATAGCTGAGTCGGCCCGCTGGGGAGATACAAAGACCGGTAGCTCGGTATATACACGGGATGAGCACTGGATTGCACAGGTGGATGAGCTACGGAATGACTATTTTCCCCGTAGGGGAGGTATCCTTACGGGTCAATTGAGTCAGGCGGGTCTCTACTCTGATATTCCCCCCCCCTTAGCTTATCATGGCGACCAAGAGGTCAGCAACCAGGTGATTCACCTGGAGGGATTGTCCACCATCAGTCTCAGGAACAACAATGGGGAAGGCATGATCTTCTACACCATGAATGGCGAGGATCCCAGAATGGTGGGCGGCGGAATCTCTAAAGATGCTGTTTCTTCAAGTGATGGCTCTCTTCTGTTTAGAGTTCAGACCTCGGAACATATTATAGCAAGGATTCGCATAGGAGAGGAGTGGAGTCCCCTTACGGAGTTTACCACACTGGTGGACGAAGAGGACTTTTCCGCATTGGTACTTACCGAATTGAATTATCATCCCTGGGAACTGGTGCTGGAGGGGGATACATTTCCAAGTGCGGACCTGGAATTTATAGAATTTAAGAATATTGGCCCGTCTGCAATCAATCTGTCGGGTCTTATCCTTGATTCAGCTATCTACTATGAGTTTCCCATCAACGCAGTGCTGGCACCCGGGCAGTTTTACGTGATAGCTTCAAAGCCATCCTCCTTTTACAGGGCATACGGATTTGTGGCCTCGGGGAACTACAAAGGACATCTTTCCAATAGTGGAGAGGAGATTTTACTGACAGATAGTGAAGGAAACAGTCTGATCAATTTTACCTACTCGGACGATCTTCCCTGGCCCCAATATGCTGATGGCAGTGGTCATTCGCTTGTATCATACTCCCGTATCCCTGATGGAGATCCTTCAGACCCTGTCTACTGGAGGAATTCCGGATCCAAGTGGGGTTCTCCCTTTGCTGATGATTATTTTGCAAGTGCTGAGAATCCGACTGAACCAGGAACGTTGTCCATCAGCTTATATCCAAATCCCAGTACGGGCACTATATATGTTGAGCTTCCGGCGAGTGAGGAAGCTCAGGAAGCCACTTTTAAACTCTACGGGATAAACGGGAACATGTTATTCCAGGAAACAATATCTGGCAGCAGCATGGTCAACATGGAAGGATTGAATCTTCCTTCAGGGCTCTACATAGTACGTATCCACACAGCCTTACTGATACATACAGAGAAAATCATCCTCCGCTAGGAACTCTCTGACACGAAAAATGAACTGGTCAACAGTTATCAGTCTCCGACAATCTTGTAAAGATACTCACTTGTTCGCATCAGAATAGCTCCACCGGTAAGTGCAGGGGTGGCCCAGATTTCACCTTTCAGCATATTTTTGGCTACCAGTTCTGGTTCAGGTCCTGCCCTGTATACAAAGGTCTCTCCCCGGATGGAACTGATATAGAGGAGCCCGTTGGCGTAGATGGGAGAGGAGTGGTACTTGCCTTTCAAATTCTCGGACCAATTCACCTCTCCGGTCTTTGCATCCAAACAATAAAAAACACCCTTTGCATCGACTGTATAAAGCAAGCCATTAACATAAACAGGGGTGGAGAGTTGAAGGATGGGCGCCTTCATTCGCCAGCGAATATGAGTTTTTCCAATATCCCCGGCTCCATCCGGATCAACAGCAAATAGCTCTGCATACTTCTTGCCATCTTCTCCAGTTACAAAGCTGGTGTAGAAAAAGACCAGACCATCACCCTCCACCGGCATGGAAATGGTGGAGTCGTCCCCCTGGGAAACACGCCAAACCTCTATACCTGTAAGAGGATCGTAGGCAATACAGACCGTTGAGCCATTGCTGATTAAAAGATCACGGCCCTTTACGTTCACAATGATAGGGGTGACAAAAGCTTTCTTCCCGATGGGTGCCATGAGGTCGTAGAGCTCAGCGGGTCGTTCTGCGATCCAGATGGTCTTCCCGGTAAGTTTGTCCAGTGCCAGGATTTGTTGATGATCGGTCCCCTCCAGATGAACAATCAGTTTATCCTTATAGATCATCAGCGAGGAGCCGGGACCCTGGATGTGTTCGCACTGCAGGTCTGTGCGTTCCCATTTTGTTTCACCGGTGCTGGTGTTAAGACAGGAGGTGCCGTATCGGCCGAAATGGAGATATATAAATTCTTCCTCTATGGCCGGCGTGGGGGTTGCATAGCTGTTGATGGCATGTATTCGGTAGAGCTTCTCCGGATGAAAGATAAGTCGGTCATGAAGTGTAAGCCCGGTCTCCAGATCCACACAAAGAGCACGCATCTCCCTGCTCTCCTGATTTGCAGTGGTGAACCATACCTGCTTGCCAAAGATTACCGGGGAGGACCATCCTTTTCCGGATTCCGGGACCTTCCATGCGATATTCGCAGAGTCGTTCCAGGTGGAAGGAAATCCCTTTTCGGTGGAGATCCCATTCAGGTCAGATCCCCGAAAGTGGGTCCACGAACCAGGCTCCTGTGACCAGAGTAGGCCTGAAACCAGTAAAATGCTTAACAGCGAGATGATGATCCTTTTATTCTTCAAATGCAGCATCAAAATCAATATTAGAGGGTGGAAAATCAACTTTCTTTACAAATTCAGCAGCTTCATCTGCACCATGCTCCCGGTCCATTCCACCGTCTTCCCATTCTACAGACAGGGGCCCCTTGTAGCCTATGCGGTTTAGTGCCCTGATAATCTCCTCAAAGTTGATCTTCCCATGTCCAAGGGAGCGGAAGTCCCAGTACCTGCCCGGGGTGCCAAACTCGGTATGTCCTCCGAAAACTCCTGCTTCCACTGGTACATCGGACCAATAAACATCTTTCATATGTACATGGAAGATCCGCTCGCTGAACCTGTTTATAAAGGCCACATAGTCGACTCCCTGGTAGCCCATGTGAGAAGGATCATAATTGAATCCAAAAGCCGGATGGTAGTCCAGAGCTTCCAGTGTTCTCTGTGCAGAGGCAATATCAAAGGCTATTTCGGTAGGATGCACCTCCAGTGCAAATTTAACTCCCAGCTCCTGGTATCTGTCAAGAATGGGCTTCCATTGCTGTGCAAATTTCTCGAAACCCTCGTCGATCATAGAAGCAGGTGTTGGGGGAAAACCATAGAGCATGTGCCATATGGGGCTGCCTGTAAAACCATTAACTACTTTCACACCCAGGCGGGCAGCAGCCTCACCTGTTTTAATCACTTCCTCAGCAGCGCGTTTATTCACACCTTCGGGATCGCCATCTCCCCAGACATAATCAGGCAGGATAGCTTTATGACGTTCATCAATGCGGTCCGAAACAGCCTGTCCCACCAGGTGTGTAGAGATGGCAAACACTTTCAATCCGTATTTTCCAAGAAGTGCCAGCTTCTCATTGCAGTAGTGCTCATCGGCCTGGTCTACTTCAAAATGGTCCCCCCAGCAGGCCAGTTCGAGTCCGTCGTATGCAAAGATTTTTGCTTTTTCACAAAGAATTTCCAGGGGGAGATCGGCCCACTGGCCGGTGAATAAAGTAACTGGACGTGGCATGAGAAATTGCTTATTAGTTAATAGTTATTTTTTCTAAGTATGAGCATCAAGTACTGAGTACTAGTTACTAAAGAGGGCGAACCCAGATATTGCGATAGGAGACCGGATTCCCGTGGTCCTGCAGACTGATAGGTAGTTTGGCGGGATGTGCAGTTTGCTTGGGTGCACCGATATATTCGGTAGTCCCCAGGATCTCCACATGGTTCTGGATCAATACACCATTATGAATAACAGTCACATATGGGGATGATTTTTTTGAGCCATCCTCATTGAATACCGGGGCTTTGAATATGATATCATAAGCCTGCCACTCTCCGGGGGGGAGAGTTGCGTTTACCAGCGGGATGATTTGCTTGTAAATACTGCCTGCCTGCCCATTGTAGTAGGTAAGATTGTTGTAGGAGTCCAGCACTTGTACTTCATACTTTCCCATCAGGAAAATGCCGCTGTTTCCACGCCCCTGACCATCACCCTTTACCTCTGCAGGCGAGCGCCATTCAATATGAAGCTGCATGTCGCCAAAGCTCTGCCTGGTCTTAATACCACCTGCTCTGGCAGCCACAGTTAACTCTTCACCGGCGGTCCATTTGGCAGGACCTTCCCGCTCACTCTCCCATTTATCCAGGTCTCCAGCTCCTCCATAGAGTACAATGGCATCTGATGGTGGCAGCATTCCTTTACCAGGAGTTACAACTTCGGGTTTTCTTGACCAATCTTCGGTCTCCTCAGGTTTCTGAGCATGGATATTCAGTATTAGACCGGAGAAGAAAATAAGGGCAATAAATTTTTTCATGAGTTCTGATTCAGTTAGGTACAAATAATAAAGCTCTAAATTAAGAAAGTTTACGAATTGTCATTCTATGAGTATTTTGTATTTTTATTTCTTATCTGGAAGATGCGGGAAACATTTCCCTGAGAGCGTGGTTATATTTATCTAGAATGGATTTCATGCGTCGTTACTTTTTCCTTACCAATCTTGCTTTAATCATCAGCATGCCGCTATTGGGTCAGAACGATGAACCGCCTAGCTTTGAGGATACTATAGCTGTTTACGAGGATCTCTTTGAAATCAAGGAACCGCTAAACCTGACACTGAAATTCAGTGTGAAGGAATTGCAGAAAACAAAATATAAGGAGGAATACCTTCCGGCGGTGATGACCTGTCATGTAAATGATAACTTTGAGGTAACACATGAGGTCAGGGTCAGGGCCCGGGGAGAAATAAGAAAGAAAATATGTATCGCGCCTATGTTCTGGGTGAATATCCGGCATGCCGGAATTGAAGCTGAGGATCTGAATGATGTAATCAAGCTAAAAGTTGTTCAACGCTGCAAATCCAGTAATACATACGAATACTATGTGCTCAGGGAATATCTGGTGTACCAGATCTGGAATCTGCTTTCCCCCTATAGTTTTAATACCCGTTTGGTCAAACTTAAAATCATTGATACAGGCCGGAAGAATAAAGAAAAAGAGGACTGGGCTTTTATCATCGAGCCGGAAGCCATGATGGTCGAGCGAAATAATAGCATGAGTATCAAAAGCGATAAGCTATCACTCAAAACGGTGAATAAGGAATGGATGGACAGGGTGGCCTTCTTTAGCTACATGGTGGGTCAAGCCGACTATTCTGTAACCGGCCGGCATAACCTGAAGATCCTGACCTCCAAAGAATACAGCTCAACAGGATTTATCCCCGTTCCCTATGATTTTGATTATTGCGGGCTGGTGGATGCCGAATATGCCGAACCTGGAGATAACCTGGGAGTCGAAAGCGTCACGGAGAGATACTACATGGGGGCCTGCAGAAGTGAGGAGGTTTACAGAAAAACCATAGAATGGTTGGCTTCCTACCAGGACGAGATCAGGGACCTGGTCCTTTCCTTCGAATACATGGAGGAGTCCGAAAAACAGGATTTTTTGAAATACATTGAAAGCTATTACAAGGAGTCTGAAACGAAGGCTTTTCTTGATAGAAGAATTACTCCCACCTGCCGTTAAGCCAACTTTTCAAGAAACATTTTTGCTTTGGTGTGGTTATTGCGTAATGATGAGTATAGTTATGAAAAAAATACAAAAATATACTGCTGCAAGCCTTGCAGCACTTTTAATAGTGTTGTTTTCATGGCTTCCATTAAATGGACAGGCTCAGATTGAAAGAACCGAGAGACCAAAAAATGTGATCCTGATGATCGGGGATGGGATGGGGATCTCACAACTCTCTTCTGCCTACTATTTCCCGGATAAGAAAGATGCTGACAGGGAGCCTTCCTTCAGCCGTTTTAAATATATTGGTCTTGTAAAAACATCTTCCGGCAGGGAGGTGGTAACGCAATCGCCCGCAGCTGCAACAGCATTAGCAACAGGTTATAAAACCTACAATAGTGCTGTGGGGGTTGATCTGGATACAGTGGTGCGCGAAAATATTGTAGAAATCTTGTCAAGAAAGGGATATATGACCGGTGTTATTGCCACCTCCTATGTGACCGATGCCACGCCGGCAGGATTCTATGCTCATCAGCCCGAAAGGTATATGCAAAAAGAGATTGCCATGGACCTGCTTAAATCTGATATTGACTTTTTTGCAGGGGGCGGTTCAAAGTATTTCCGGGATTCAACAGGTGTCTTTCCATTTAAAGAGCATGGAATAGAAGTAAATTACCGCAAGCTGAAGAAGATCAGAAAGCCGGAGCCAGGAAACAGATATGGTTTTTTACTGGATCTTGATTATATGCCACGCATGCTGGATGGGAGGGGAGATTTCCTTCCCAGGTCGACTTCCATTGCTGTGGATTTTCTTTCTACTGGAGAAGCAGGCTATTTTTTGATGGTGGAAGGATCGCAGATTGATTGGGCCGGACATGTCAATGATGTGGATTATATGAAAGCCGAGGTCAATGATTTTGAGCGAACGATCAATGCAGTGATGGACTATGCTGAGAAGAACGGAGAAACCCTGGTCATTGTAACAGCCGATCATGAGACTGGTGGTTTTACCCTGGGGGCTTCAGGAGAGAATGACGGCTACGGCGATTATTCAATAATTGAACCCAGGTTTGCAAGCACCAACCATTCGGCAGCTTTGGTACCGGTCTTTGCCTTTGGACCGGGAGCCGAAAATTTCATCGGGGTTTATGAGAATACAGAAATTTTCCGCAAATTAGTATCGTTGATGGAATCCGAATAATCTTAATACCTCTGTTTTATATGAATCCAAGCGATCGTGAGATCATCATCTCTATTGTTACCAATGCCTTTGAGCAGAATCCGCGTGTTATGTCGATGGTGAAGAAGAAAGATCCATCCAGAAATGTACGCCTGATGACAGAATATGCTTACCAGCTGGTGGAGAAATTTAATGGAGTATACCTGTCGGCGGACAAGACAACGGTGCTGTTCTACTATTTGGAGAGTCAGTATAAACGAACTTTTATTGACTATCTGAAATATGGTAAGATGTTTATGAAGGCCATCAGGCCCTCACAACTGATGCCTACCCTTAAAAGGGAAAAACATATCAAGAGTCTGCGTTATGACTATGAGGATTTTATCTATGTCTGGATTCTGGGTAGCGATCCAAATAAAACGAGCATTCGCGGTCTGGCCGATATCAGGAATCACCTCTTTGGCCTTTCGGAAAAGCTTCAACTTCCTATTCTGATAGAGACCACGGTCGAAAAAGTTCGGAAGCTCTACCATTATGTGGGGTTTGAAGAGTACCACAAGTGGGAGGATAACGAGGCCGGGATCGATGTATGGTTCATGGAACGAAAGGTTCAAGCTCCTAAACGGGTCTGATCCCTCCCTACAGATTGGCAGCCAGCCAGTCTCCCACTTCAGAGGTTTTGTAGGCTTTGCCTTCAGAAATATCTTCTGTTACCACACCTTCAATCATTGAGCGGTCCACTGCATCCCGGATTGCCTGTGCCTCCTGGGTGAGATCCAGTGAGATTTCCAGCAACATGGCTGCCGAGAGAACCGTGGCCAGGGGATTGGCAATATCTTTTCCTGTAGCCTGGGGATAGGAGCCATGAATCGGTTCAAAGACAGATGTATGGATCCCAACCGAAGCAGAAGGAAGCAAGCCAAGTGATCCGGTGATCACACTGGCCTCATCCGAAAGGATATCTCCAAACATATTCTCAGTCACCATCACATCAAATTTCTTCGGCCACTGGATAATCTGCATGGCAGCATTGTCCACAAACATATAGTCCACTTCAATGTCGGGATGGGAGGGAGTCATTTCCTGGGCGGTTTCTCTCCACAACCTGGAGGTGGCCAGCACATTGGCCTTGTCTACCACTGTAAGTCGTTTGTTTCTTTTTGCAGCATATTCAAAGGCCAGCTCAAGGATGCGTTCCACCTCATATTTGTTGTAGACGCAGGTGTCAAAGGCCCTTGTGAGGTCTTCTGAACGTCCTTTCTCGCCAAAGTAGATGCCACCTGTAAGCTCCCTGACTACTACAAAATCGGCTCCCTCAACCAGGTCTTTTCGAAGGGGACTTTTGTGAATAAGGGATGGAAAGGTTGTAACCGGACGTATGTTGGCATAAAGACCAAGTTTCTTTCGCATGGCCAGCAGTCCCTGCTCCGGTCTGACCTTTGCTTTTGGATCGTTATCATATTTAGGATCGCCTATGGCACCAAACAGAACAGCATCAGAATTCATGCAGAGCTGGAAAGTTTCTTCCGGGAAAGGATCACCCACCTGGTCGATGGCAGTGGCTCCTACCAGAGCCTCTGTAAATTTGAAGGTGTGCTTGTATTTAAGGCCCACGGCATTGAGCACTTTAATGGCCTGTTCCACAATCTCAGGACCAATACCGTCCCCCGCTAATACTGCAATATTACAATCCATCTACTTTTCTTTTTCTATGATATTTAGCATTCTGGTGGTGCACTTGATGGCCGCAACCGTCTGGTCCGGATCCAATGCACGGGTCTTAATGAGATTTCCTTCGTAGTTCCATGTGATCATACACTGCACAAGTGCATCGGTCTTTCCGCCAGGAGGAATGGAGACCACATAGTCGGTCAGCACCGGATGCTTCTTCTCCAGTTTGTCATATATTTTCCAGAGGGCCTTCATAAATGCATCATACTGGCCATCGCCCGAGGCGGTCCCTTCATACACCTGGCAATCGATCTCAATGGCCACGGTGGCCACCGAGTGGAGTCCACGGGCCACAGAAAGCTGGAAGTTTTTGATTTTGATTTTTTCCTCCACCCGTTTACCGCGAAGCACGTCGGAGATAATATAGGGGAGGTCCTCTTTGGTGATAATTTCCTTTTTATCTCCAAGTTCAATGACGCGTTCGGTGACCAGTCTTGCATCCTCTTTACTTAGTTCAATACCCAGCTCTTCCAGGTTCTTCAGTATGCTGGCCTTTCCCGACATTTTCCCAAGAGCATAGCTCCTTTTTCTACCAAACCTTTCGGGAAGCAGATCATTGAAATAGAGGTCATCTTTCTGATCGCCATCCGCATGGATTCCACTGGTCTGGGTAAATACGCTCTCCCCGATGAGCGGTTTATTGGAAGGGATCCTGATGCCTGAGAACGACTCCAGTAATTTGCTGGCATGATAGAGCCGGTCCTCCTTCACATTCATCTCATATTTGAAATGATCTTTGACTACCCCGATGACGCTGGAGAGCGGAACATTCCCGGCCCGTTCTCCCAGTCCGTTCAAGGTTGTATGGATGCCGGAAATGCCTGCCTTAATGGCTGAGAAGACATTGGCTGTTGCCAGGTCGTAATCATTGTGCGCGTGAAAGTCAAAGTTCACTTCCGGATAACGACTTACCATATCCAGACAGAAATCATAGGTCTCTTGCTGGTTCAGGATCCCCAGGGTATCGGGGAGCATAAACCGTTCGATGCTCTCATCCTTTAGCGCATCCAGCAACTGGTATACGTAATCTGGAGAGTTTCTCATACCATTGGACCAGTCTTCAAAATAGACATTCATCCGTATTCCCATCTCCCTGGCCAGCCGAAGAACTTCCTTTACATCGGCTATATGCTGCTCAGGTGTTTTTTTCAGTTGGAGCTGACAGTGCTTCAGAGAACCCTTCATCAACAGATTGTTGACCTTTCCCCCGGTATCTTTGATCCACTTCAGAGAAATATCCCCATCAATAAATCCCAGGACTTCAACCCGTTCTAAATGTCCATGCTCCTTGGCCCAGGTAAAGATTTTTCTGGCACCCTGGTACTCTCCTTCGGAGACACGTGCCGAAGCCACTTCGATGCGGTCCACATTCAGTTCTTCAAGCAATACTTTAGCAATATTGAGCTTTTCGGTTGCAGTAAAGGATACACCGGAGGTTTGTTCGCCGTCGCGGAGCGTAGTATCCATGATGGTTATTTTCATGACCTTGGGATCTTAGCTTCTTGATTTTTCAAATTCCACAATCTTCTCTTTAATACTCAGCAGGTAATCAATATCATCATAACCATTGAGAAGACACTCTTTTTTATAGGGGTTGATATCGAAGCTTTCACTTGCTCCTGAATCAGTAATGGTAATAAGCTGCTCTTCCAGGTCCACTTTGATTAGAGTAGAGGGATTGCTTTCAATGGCCCTGATAAGAGTTAAGAGGAAGGATTCTGAAACCTGCACCGGCAGGAGTCCGTTGTTGAGGGCGTTGTTCTTGAAGATATCGGCAAAAAAACTTGAAACCACTACTTTAAAACCATAGTCATGAATGGCCCAGGCAGCATGTTCCCTGCTTGAACCACTACCAAAATTCTTACCTCCCACCAGGATGCTTCCTTTGTAGGTATTGTTGTTCAGAACAAAATCTTTTTTGGGCGCTCCGCTCTTATCAAAACGCCAGTCGCGGAACAGGTTCTCCCCGAATCCTTCCCGGGTGGTAGCCTTCAGGAATCGTGCAGGTATAATCTGGTCAGTGTCCACATTCTCAATGGGAAGGGGTACCGCCAGGGATTCTATGGTTTGAAATTTTTCGCTTGACATCTGATTTACTTTAATGTATTACAATGGAAACGTGAAAATGTTGTATTAAAGTAAGGATCTGGGATCCGTAACTTCTCCGGTAACTGCCGCTGCCGCTGCTGTAAGTGGACTGGCCAACATGGTACGTGAGCCGGGACCCTGTCTGCCTTCAAAGTTTCGGTTGGAAGTGGCCACAGCCAGCATTCCTTCAGGCACCTTGTCGTCGTTCATAGCCAGGCAGGCGGAACAACCGGGCTGCCTGAGCTTAAATCCTGCAGCTTCCAGGATCTCCGTGATTCCCTCTTTATGGGCTTGTTTTTCAACCTGTTTGGATCCGGGTACAATCCAGGCGGTCACATGGTCGGCCTTCTTTTTTCCTTTAACAAACTGTGCCACCTCCCGCAGATCCTCAATCCTTCCGTTGGTGCAGCTGCCCACAAATACATAATCTACTTTCCTGCCTGAGATTGGACTTCCGGCTTCGAAACCCATATAGGCAAGAGATTTCTCGTACGACTCCCTGGCAGCTGAATCAATCTCTTCAACAGTGGGGATCTTAGCTTTGATTTTTGCTCCCATTCCCGGGTTGGTCCCGTAAGTAATCATGGGCTCAATGTCGGCAGCATCGAAGTGTAATTCCAAATCAAAAACAGCATCCTCATCGCTCTTTAAAAGCTTCCAACTCTCCACAGCCTTTTCAAAATCGGCTCCGGAAGGTGCAAATTCACGTCCCTTTAT
Organism: Bacteroidota bacterium; assembly: GCA_003648635.1. Lineage (GTDB taxonomy): Bacteria > Bacteroidota > Bacteroidia > Bacteroidales. The sequence goes on from QMPQ01000002.1 coordinate 55,560, forward strand.
ATACTTAAGTGTCGTCTCGTCGGGAGCAATCAGTCCGCCCCGTGCCCCGCTTTCAATACTCATGTTGCAAACAGTCATTCTACCTTCCATGGAGAGATTCCTGATGGCCGATCCGGCAAACTCTATGAAGTAGCCTGTGCCACCGCTGGCGGAGATCTTTGAAATGATATAGAGGACTACATCTTTGGCTGTTACTCCTTCGGATAGTTCACCATCAACGCTGATGAGCATCTTCTTTGGTTTGGGCTGGAGTATGCACTGGGTGGCCATCACCATCTCCACTTCGGAGGTGCCAATTCCAAAGGCCACGCTGCCAAAGGCTCCGTGTGTGGAGGTGTGGCTATCGCCACAAACCATGGTCAGACCAGGTTGTGTGATACCTAACTCGGGACCGATTACATGGACGATTCCATGGTAGGGATGATTCAGCCCATAGAGGGTGACCCCGTGTTTTTTACAATTTTCGGTCAGTTTGTTTACCTGGAACCGGGAAAGTTCATCCTTGATGGAGAGATGCTGATCAATGGTTGGGACATTGTGATCGGGAGTAGCAACGGTGTTCTCCGGACGGAACAGGCTGATTCCCCGGCTTTCGATCCCGGCAAAGGCTTGCGGACTGGTTACTTCATGGACCAGATGCCTGTCAATATAGAGTACCGAAGGGCCTCCTTTGATCTCATCCACCACATGCTTATCCCAGATCTTGTCAAATAGTGTTTTTCCTGCCATTTTGTGTCAAAATGTAACGTAAGCCGCAAATGTAAGAAACTTCTGCTACAAATTGACAAAAAATAGGCCGTTTTAATATCAAATTATCACTTCATCCTTGGGGCGGCAGGGTGTTTGGAGCAGACTTTTGCAGAATGTGGAAATTTTGTAAGTTTGAGCATGCCCGGTTCATCCCATATTTATCGACTTTTCCTTTTGATATTGAGCATCTTATTGCTCAGTCCGGGCTCTCTCTTTTCTCAGACAGAGGTGGAGCATGTACGACAGGTTGACACCATTGAAACCAGCCTGGATCTGTTTGGTGAGACCAAGCCCATGCATATTACACTTAGCCTTGATTTGAAGAAGTACCAGCGAGAGAAGTATAAGGGGAAATATATGCCGGTCCACTTTCATTATTATCTGAATGACACCCTCCAGATTGATAAGGAATTGCAGCTGAAAGCCCGTGGAAACTTCAGAAGAACTCACTGTAGTCTTGCTCCCTTCTGGCTGGATGTCCGGAATGTTGATTTGAAGAGCGATGACATGCAGGACGTCAAAAGGATTAAGATTGTTACCCACTGTAAAGGATCCCAGGCTTATGAGGAGTATGTGTTGAAGGAATATCTGTGCTATAAGATATACAATATCATATCTCCGGTCAGTTTCAGGGTGAGATTGGTAAGGATGACCTATGTGGATACTGGAAGAAATAATAAAGTTACCGAGGGCTGGGCCTTTATGATTGAACCAGAGGAGATGCTCGCTCAACGTATGAATGCTAACGTGGTGAAGAGATATGATTTAACGACCAGTTTATTACGGCCCTGGGAGATCGATATACTTGCGCTGTTCCAATATATGATCGGGAATGTTGATTATTCAGTTTATGGCCGTCAAAACATGAAATTCCTGGGCCTACCTGGTTATGGAACTGCAGGATATACACCTGTTCCCTACGATTTTGATTACACGGGCCTGGTGGATGCTTACTATGCGGAGCCTTCGGAGTACGTGGGGATCAAGTCAGTCAGGGAGCGTGTGTACCTGGGGCCCTGTAGAGAAGCTGAGGCCTATCTGGCAGCTGTTGAACATATCAAGCAGTGCAGGGAGGAGATCATCCAGCTGGTGAAGGATTTTGAGTTTCTCAATCAGAAAGATAAAAAGTCTGTCATCGACTACCTTGAGCAGTACTTTGATTTGTCCGAAAATCCAAAATACCTTATTTCTTTCATGCAAAGGACTTGCATTTAAGATTGGTTTCGCCGCGCATGTTTTTTTTATATATTTGAGTATGACAACTTCCCGTTTCTTATACCGTTTACGGCAGCTTATTATTAGTCTCCTGCTTTTTGTTCCAGTGTCGCTTCTTTCACAGCTTGAACAACAAGATGTTAGGCACGTTGATACCATTGATACTTCTATGGATATTTTTGAAACAGAAGATCCTATGAAGATCACCCTTACCCTGGATTTGAAAAAGTTCCGGAAGGAAAAATTTAAGGGAGAGTATATGCCAGTCCAGTTTCTTTATGAGTTCAATGATACGCTGGTTTTGGAAAAAGAAATGCGTATGAAGGCCCGTGGAGCGTTCAGGAGAAGCCATTGCAGCCTGGCCCCCTTCTGGCTGAATATTCGGAAAGCTGATGTGGAGAATGTTCATTTGCAGGACGTCAAAAAGATTAAAGTTGTTACCAATTGCATGGGCTCCAAGGCCTATAATGAGTATGTATTGAAAGAGTACCTGGCCTACAAGATTTACAATATCATTTCACCGATCAGTTTCAGGGTGAGGCTGGTCCGGATGACCTATGTGGATACAGGAAGAAAGAACAAGATTACGGAAGGCTGGGCTTTTTTGATTGAACCGGAAGAGATGCTTGCCGAACGTCTTGATGCGGTGGCTGTAATAAATGATGAACTCTCGATGGCATTAATGAATCCGGGGGATATGGATCGTGTGGCCCTGTTTATGTATCTGATTGGAAATTGTGATTTTTCGGTAACGGGAAGGCACAATCTGAAAGTCCTTGGAATGCCTGGTTATGGAACTGGGGGGTATACTCCAGTACCATATGATTTTGATTATACAGGATTGGTTAATGCCTCCTATGCTGTTCCGGGGGAGACTCTGGGGATCACCTCCGTCAGGGAGCGTTATTACCTGGGCCCCTGCCGGAAGGACGAAGTCTATATGGCAGCCATTGAACATTTGAATCAGTACAGGGAGGACATCCTACAGATGGTGAATGATTTTGAGTATATCGATCAGAAGCATAAAAAGAGTGTCATCCAATATCTTCAGGACTACTTTGCTCTGGCCGGCCAGCATGACATGCTAAAAATCTCCCTTAAGCTTACCTGTCGCTAGGGTTCCTAGAAAAAATCCCTTATTTTTGTCGGATTGTTACTAAATAGTACCATATGCTAACAGTTCATAAGATAGGTGGGACATCAATGTCCAAATTTGAAGATGTGCTACAAAATATTGTAAAGGGCCAGGCGCCGGAGGGCTTTTATTACGACCGGATCTTTGTTGTATCTGCCTATAACAATGTGACCAACTGGTTGCTGGAACATAAAAAGAGCGGAGAACCGGGTGTGTATGACCTTTTTGTGAAGAAAGAGGATTACCGGAAGGCTTTGGATAAGTTGCTGGAGAAGCTGATTGCAATCAATCAGGACATGGCTGGGATTGGCCTGAATCT
>QMPQ01000003.1 GCA_003648635.1 Bacteroidota bacterium
AAGAATCCTTCTGAAACGGCGATTTTTGGAACCAGGGGAGGCAGCGGCGTGGTCTCCATTTTTACGAAGAAAGGTGGAGTTCCTGACTACTCACAAAAGTATATCCCGGGTACCATAGCAGAAAAACTGATGGGTTATGCGTCCAAGCGGGAGTTCTACACGCCAAAATATACAGGTGAAAACATTAATTCAGAAAAACCTGATCATCGCATTGTACAATTTTGGGATCCCAATATTTTCACTGAAAAGGGTAAAGCTTCCGTTACATTCTTCTCCTCCGATGATATTTCAAGGTACAAAGTCTATGTGGAGGGAATCACCAAAGAAGGTAGAATCTGTTTAGGAACGGCAGAATTCGAAGTAAATAGGAAAAATGATAGCCATCATTATTCAGGCAGGGCCCATTGAATGTTTGCAGCTCCTCCCACCACAGGCAGGCTTATGCTGGTGGCATCCAGATCTACTGTCAGCTTCGTTCCGGGCTCAGGCCAGAGTGTAAATTCCCTGTCGCTTGAGAAGATCATCAGGCCAATCTTCTGTCCTTTGGGGATGATTTGATCGTCGGGTTGAAGCTTAAAGGTCAGGGAATAGAACTCACCGGGTACCAGAGCTTCACTTTCGTATAGAGAACTATGGTTCTGTGGATCGGCCCAGCCACGGGTGATGATGTTATCGGTAATTTTTGGCCTTCTTCCTTCCTGCCAGGGCAAGGACACCAGCCACACCGAGAGATTTACGGCAGGCTTATTCGCTGCTACCCGGATGGTGATTTCAGGAAGTCCGGAGATATGTAAATCTTCGGCTAACTCGGGAGTGAGATAGATAAGCCTATGATTGGTGATCTCAGCCTCGGCCAGGGCTGATCCATCGAAGGAGTAGTTATCCACCAGGGTTTCGCTTCCCTGTCCTTCTGTTTTATTCATGCTGAGCGTGCCCCTGGCAGGAGCACCTGCAGTCAGATAAAAGCTAACAGGCTCAGCCTCCGGATTGGGAAAATCTTTGTAAGAGGTGGGATCCGCGGGTTTGTCATTCTCCCTGACAATCCAGGCCCGGGCATCTTTCTCCACCCCATTTTCGATTCCATGGAGGTAGCGTGTAAACCACCGGTTCATCATGCTCATGGGTGGTGGACCACCGTGACCATTCTGGTGATAATAGATCTGGGCGGGGATTCCTTTTTCTTTGGCCGCGGTGTAGATTCGATAGCTATGCTCGGGCATTACATTCCAGTCATTGAGGCCATGCGACATGAGCAAGGCAGCTTTCATGGGATCCATATCGTTCAGATAGTCCCTCCCTTCCCAAAAATCATTCAGATCGCCAGTGATGCGATCCATCCCCTCTTTCATTTCCTTATCTCTTACCGTCGCATTATTATAGGCTCTTTTGGATTCATCTCCGCTGTGGATAAAGTCATACAATACATCAATGTCCTCACCCAGGTATCCTCCAGGGGATCGGACCAGTCCGTTGGATCGGTAATAGTGGTAGTAGGAAGTACCGGGTGCGACTGGGATAATGGCCTCGAGTCCCTCCACACCCGTGGTGGCAGCTGCCAGCGGTAGGGTTCCATTGTAGGAGGTGCCGGTCATGCCCACCTTGCCGGTGCACCAGTAAGCAGTTACGGTTTCATCCCCATCGGGCGTGGAATAGCCTTTGGCCCGGCCACATAGCCAGTCGATGACCGCTTTGGGAGCCAGCGATTCGTTATCGCCACCTACCGTGGGTGAACCCTGAGACAATCCGGTACCCGGAGAAGAAGAATGAACAACGATGTATCCCCTGGGAACCCAGGTTTTGATTTGTGAATTTGAAATGATGGGGCGCTTTCCCCTGCGGGTGACCTCCGGGTGAACGCGGTCAGCGGCCATCTCCCCCAGCTCATGTTTCACATCCCAGAACATTCCATCCGGGAAGCCGGCCGTTCCGGCAAAATAGGGACTGGTTTCATACACCACTGGTAGTTTCAGGCCTTCAGTGTCTGTCTGCTTGGGCCGGGTGACTGCCACATGCATTCTGTCAGGCTTCTGATCCCCGTCTGTATCAAATTCTGTCTCCACCCAGAGATCATGCCTGATCCAGTCATCCCGGTTTTCAAAGGCAGGAACAATTTGCGCCTCTCCGTTTTCGAAAACTGGAACAGCCTTTTTACCGGACTGAGCCATGGAGGGAAGGAGAATTGCAAAGGATAGTAAGAATAGGATGGAAAATCTGAAATACGGTTTCATGGTTGACAATTTGAAGATTCGGATTTGAAAGGGGTAAATATATCCAAAAAGAGATGATTCCCCCAATGACTTAATCTGCTTCAGGGATGGCTGCACTCTGATTAGTATTGTTGCTGCGTATTTTGAACCCCCGGCATCATTCTAGGATATGGAAAATCAAGACATGCAGCAACAACAGACACAGTAGGAGATATACCGCAGGGGAAATGAAAAGAGCCGCAATTAGCTTTAGTGCTTATTGCGACTCTTTATTTGTGGGATGTACTGGAATCGAACCGGTGACCTCTTGCCTGTCAAGCAAGCGCTCTGAACCAACTGAGCTAACACCCCTTTCGGAGGACGAAGTTAATAAAAATCGGGATTACCTGTATGCAACTTTGTTATCGAAATTTTCATCTATCTCTCGCTTAATAGTCTTCCATTTAAGCATGACGGAGAGTGATATATACCAGATTCCCGTTGATTCAAACTGCGAGTAATCCACATCCTCACCAAAATCCTGTCCAACGAAGTCCTTGTTCAGGAAATCGTTCATATAATATTTGAATTTCAGGTTAAATCCTCCGGGAAACTGTAAGCCAACAAACCAGGAGGGAATCCATGTATTCACTCGGTCACTGTTCCATGCGGTGAACTTGTATTTATCGCCATCAATAAATTTTTTCTGCTTATAATGAAACATCCACTCATATTCAACACCCCCGTATGCAAAGAAATTATCATCGAACGATCCCACTTTAATTGCAAGGGGGAAACCCAGGGCGTAACTCCTGTGCTTGATCTTCGTGTTTTTATTGTAATTGATGTCTGTATTGTCCACATCATATCCAACATTCTGATAATAGTCCTCCATAATTAGCCCGACATTTCGTATAGACAAACCAGTATATAGACCAAGGTTGTCTGTAAAATTAAAGTTGATCTGCTGCTGGACATGAAGAAAGATGGTAAAACGCATATTGGTATTTACATCTACCCCATTGAAGTTCACATCGGCTCCAGAAAGGATGATCTCACCTCCCGAGGACATATAAATATTCTTGTTTTGTGCTTTCAGGGTAAAAAATGCCAGGGTCAGTATCAGAATGAGTAGGTACCTTTTCATAATTATTGTGTTAGGTTATTTTGAACTAATCGATTAAACTTATCCATAAGAAGCCGAAGCAGCGGATGATCCACATCAAAACAAAAGTCATCAATCTGTTTTACCGGAAGAACCTTCGGGGAGGTGCCTGATATAAATACAGAAACCAGGCTGTCCAGGGCATCTTTTGAAATGGTCCTTTCCTCGATTAGAATCCCCTCACCAGCAGCGATCTCCAGCACATATTTCCTGGTTATCCCGGGTAGAATACTCCTTTCAGGAGTGGTAATCAGGCTGCCATTCCGGTCGATATAAAAGATATTGGAGCGGCTTCCTTCGGTGATCTGGTTTTGAGAATTTATCAGGGCCGCTTCATACACCCCTTGTTCCAGGATGTACCTGGAAACGGAGTTCCTGAAATGATCATCCCATTTTTTTATTCCCGGATTGGGCCTTACGTGGGGATAGATATGCAGCTTGACCCCTTTTTTATACATGCCTGGATCAGGGTAGAAGTAGGGGATAAAGTAGCATAGTAGTAAGGGTGTGTTCCCATTGGAATTTTGCAGGCAGATCCGGATGTTACCTTTCTTGAATAAATTTTCATTGATAAGCAGATCCAGATTTTCAATGATCGCTTGATTACCCGGGTAAGATATTTCTGAGCCTGAGATCGACTGTTGAAGTCTCTCCAGGTGATCATGCAGAAACAGCAGTTTCCCGTCAATTAGTCTGACAACCTCATAATAGATATCGGCAGACATATCAGGAATACTGCCCGATGCATTTACCGATATACCGTTTATAACATACTTCTTACCTAATATCTTTCCTGTTATCATTCCACCCTTATGGAGGTAGCCGGATTCATCCGCGAGGCTTTAATTGACTGCCAGCTGACGGTGATCACGGCAATAGTTAGTGATAACAACAAAGATATGATAAAGGTCCAGAATGGGAAGTCAATCCGGTAGGTGAAGTTCTGGAGCCAGGGTTTGATCACAAAATATGATATGGGCCATGCGATCACGTTGCTGATAATCACCCATCGGGCGAATTGAAGCAGGAACAGGATCAAAATTTGATTCTGTGTGGCACCCATCACTCTTCGGAGTCCAGTCTCCCGGGTACGTTTCACCGTCATAAATGCAGAGAGTCCCAGCAATCCCAGGGCGGCAATAAATATGATAAGTATTGTAAAAGCAAGCACCAGGGTAAATACAATTTTTTCCTCTACATATAATTCATCCAGTTCATCACTGAGATAACTATATTGAATAGGGTAGGATGGATTGAACACTTCCCGCTTTTCTTCCACCCAGCTCAGGACTTCGGGCAGCTGATCATTTGAGACCCTTACATGGAGTAACCTTAGGAAGGGTACATTTTCCCTGCAGATGAACACCAATGGTTCTATGGGATTGTGTAAGGATCCGTAATTGTAGTCCTGGACAACTCCGATGATCTCCGCCTCTGGTGCCGTAACACCCTGGATTTGTGGGGCGAGCAAGAATTTTTTACCGATGGCCTCTTCACCCCACTGCATTTCCCGCACCAGGGCCTCATTTACAACGATGGCATTGGCCTGATCGGAACCAAATTCTCTGTCATAGAAGCGACCCTGAGCCAGGGTCATACCCATCACGTTCAGGTAATCATAATCAACTATAATGTTGTTGAAGGTCATCTCCTGCATTTCGCCATTGTTGTCTTCAGCCATCATCACCTGTTTTCCGTGATTTCGTCCCGGAGCAGTAAAAGAGAAACCGGTTTCAACAACTGCAGGGTGTCTTTCAATCTCTTCCCGGAAGGCATTTGCATTATTGAAAACCGTTGTATCATTCAGGGTTAATAGCAGTATGTTTTCGCTGTCGAATCCCAGGTCCTTATTTTGTATGAACTCCATCTGAAGAGCAATCACTATAGACCCAATAACCATAACTGCTGAGACCAGGAATTGTACAACGACCAGTCCGTGCCTGATCCAACCCCGGTCCTTTGCGCTAATTCCGTTCCCTTTGAGGATGGAAATCGGATTGAATGAGGCGAGGTAGATAGATGGATAAAGACCTGACAGCACGCCAGTAAGAATGGAAATGCCAAGGATAAAGATGAGCACTGAGGGTTTGACCAGGACTGCCCAGGTGAAAGTGCTGGATGTGAGATTATTGAATTGTGGAAGAATCAGAAGAACCAGGAAGGCCGACAGGATGCCTGCTGCCAGGGCCATCATAATGGACTCTCCCAGGAATTGGGATCGCAATATATTTTTGCTTGCTCCACCCACTTTTCTAATACCGATCTCCTTGCCGCGACTTGTTGCTCGGGCAGTAGTCAGATTGGTATAGTTGATGCTGGCTATAACGATCAGCAGTACGCCAATGATTCCCATGATATACACATAATTCATGTTTCCCCTGGCTTGGTCGTACTGTAATTCGGTTTTTTGAAAATGGACATCGGCCAGGGGAGTAATCCTGAGATCAAAAGAAGCTTTGATTTGTTCTCCCAGTTCCGCCATGTATTTGTCATAGAATTCTGGAAATTTAGCGAGGACCATTTCCGGGTTGGTATTATCTGCCATAAGGACATATGCGTAGGTGGCCATCCTCCAGAACGATATTGCGCTTCTGTCATTGAATTGTGCGGAACCTATTTGTTCTTCAATGGTTTTAGTTGATATCAGGGCATTGTATCTCAAGTGAACGTTTACCGGGAGTTCTTCAAATACACCAGTTATGGTATAGTTAGATCCGTCCAGGGCCTTCATGCTTTCACCTATCACTTCAAGCGATCCGAAATATTTTTTTGCCATGGAAGCGCTTACCACCATTGTATAGGGATCATTTAATGCCGTATTGCGATCGCCCGAGATAAAGGGAATAGTGAAGACTTTAAAAATCGTGGAGTCGGCAAAGGCGATACTATCCTCCATAAAGGCGTCTTCCCCTTTTTCGAAATAGAGGTTTGGCCGGGGAAGAATCCTGACATACTCCTCAATTTCCGGATATTCATCTTTCAGCGTTGGAGCAAGGGGAAGCTGAACAAGAGCCATTAGATCCCTGTTTTCATTGATGGTAAAATCGCCTTCCAGCCTGTAAATGCGATCAATATGCTCATTATGTTTGTCGTAGGTAAGCTGGTCCTGAACATAGAGAAAGATCAGAATGGAGGCTGTGATCCCAACAGCCAGCCCAAGCAGGTTTAACAGCGTAAAAAATTTATCCCGGACGGCATTTCTAACCAGGGAAAGCAGGTAATTTTTGAAAAGTGACATCAGAGTGTGCGTTTATTGGTTATGCAATCTATAATGAATTCAATAGCAGTGCCAAATCAGTTAAGTAATTAATAATCAATTGCTAATCATAAACATGCTTATACGAAGGTGTCCGCTTACGTATAAGGACCGTTCAGTATCGGACATAGTCAAATTCGTTTTGTCGTAAAAAATTATTTGCTACTTTTATTTACTGATATCTGAAACAGCGATTATAATCTTTGATGAGCAGGCCAATCTTCTTTATTGACGACGACACAGTGATTCTGAATCTGATGGAATTTACCTTTCAGAGCAGGCACGATTATGAGGTGGTATGTTTCCGTACCGGGGAAGAATGCCTGGAGAACCTGGATCAGAATCCAAGGCTCATAGTACTGGATCATATTCTTGCCGGGGCTGGCGAAAACAAGCTAAATGGACTGGATACATTGAAGGAGATACGAAAAGTCAATACATATGTTCCAGTTGTTATTCTTACCGGGCAGGGAGACGATTCCCTTCTAAGCGAGTTCATGGAGAATGGGGCAAACAGGTACCTGACCAAAGACGATTATTTTATTGACTCACTCATTGAGACCATTCAGCAGATGATTCGCTGATGCCTCCCCTTTTAATCTCCTTACTGTCATGAATTAATGGAGATCTTTGTTTTTTTATATGAGATAAATTTATACTTTTGCACTCCCAAATTGAAGCGTTGTGAGAAAGCGGGGTTCATATGCAGTACGCATTTCGGGTTTAGGAGAAGGCGATCACGATTTTTCATTTGAGCTTGACAGGCAGTTCTTTGTTTTATTTGAGCATCCGGATATCAGCAACGGAAATGTACATGCGGAGGTGACCCTGGAAAAGAAAACAGGCGTCTTCTCTCTCCATTTTTCACTTACAGGGAATGTGGAGGTACTATGTGACCGTTGTCTGGAGAAATTTTCGACTGATATTTCTACCACCCAGACCATTTTTGTGAAGGTGGGAGAAACACCGGGCGAAATTGAGGATGATGTCTTGATCATTGCAAGGGGCGATCACGAGATAGAGGTGGGTCAGTATCTGTATGAGTTTATTATGCTGGCACTTCCCTGTCAAAAGGTTCATCCTGATGATTCTGATGGACACTCCACTTGCAACCCGGAGATGTTGAAACAACTGGATGCTCACAGTACAAAAGAACCTGAAAGGGAAGAAAAGATTGATCCCAGGTGGGATGCACTTAAAGGAATTATTGAAAAAAACGAATAACTATGGCACATCCAAAAAGAAAGACTTCAAAGACCAGAAGAGACAAGAGAAGAACGCATTATAAAGCTGAGGCTCCTACACTCTCTACCTGTGCAACTACAGGGACAGTTCACGAACGTCACCGTGCTTACTACGTGGATGGGAACCTTTACTATAAAGGGAAACTCGTAATCGACGCTGAAGCCGATTTAGCTTAGCTAAGACATTCATTAGGGCATTAGCCCGATAACCCATGCGCATTGGGATCGATATGATGGGGGGCGATTACGCTCCCGGCTCTGTAATTCGCGGAGCCATTCTCGCCAGGGAATCCTTACCTGTTGATGTGGAAATTGTATTGATTGGAAACAAGGACATCCTTGCCCGCTACTCGGAGGAACACCAACTCGATGTAAGCGGGCTTTCTCATATCCATACGGAGGATGCTGTTGAGATGGAAGACCATCCGCTCAAGGTATTCAAGGAGAAGCCGCAAGCGGGCCTTTTTCTGGGTCAGCGCTTACTTATGGATGGTTCATTGGATGGATTTTGCAGTGCAGGAAATACCGGAGCCATGATGGTTGGGGCTATGCAAATTATCACTTCTATTCCCGGAATCATCCGTCCAGCTATTGCTGCAACTATACCAAATGTAGAGGGAACACAATCCGTAATTCTCGATGTAGGACTAAATCCAGATGCACGTCCGGATGTTTTATACCAATATGGCACCATTGGTACCATTTACTCCAGTTTAGTACATCAAATTGTTGATCCGACAGTAGCTTTGCTCAATGTGGGTATCGAAGAGAGTAAGGGGAACATGGTTACCCGAAGTGCATATCAGTTGATGAAGGAGTCCTCTAATTACAACTTTATTGGAAATATTGAAGCCAACGAGATGTTTGTTTCAACCAGGGCAGATGTAATTGTGACCGATGGGTTTATTGGAAATATGATGTTAAAGCAGGCTGAGGCATTTTATAAAGTTGTTTCCCTGAAGAGTGTTGGCAATGGTTACTTTGAATTGTTTAATTTTGAAAATTTTGGAGGCACCCCGGTGCTGGGCATAAATGCTTCCCTGCTAATCGGGCACGGAATCTCCAATGATAAAGCGATAAAGAATATGCTCCTTCATACAGTTGATGTAGTGGGAGCTGGATTGGTAAACAGGATTAAAGAAGAACTGGACAGATGAGCAAGATTGCAGCAGGAATAACAGGAATTCATGGCTGGGTACCTGAATACAGGCTTACCAATGACGAGTTAAGCACCATGGTGGAGACCTCCGATGAGTGGATCATGCAAAGAATAGGTATCAAGGAAAGAAGAATCCTGAAGGAAGGTGCCACCTCCGATATGGGTGCCCGGGCAGTGGAGGGTCTTTTAAAGAAGACAGGGACCTCTCCGGATGAAATAGATCTTTTGATCTGTGCTACCATTACGTCAGATTATAATTTTCCTGCCACCGCCAATCTGATCTGTGATAAGGCGGGAATAAAAGGTGCCTGGAGCTTTGATATTTCGGCAGCATGTTCAGGATTTGTTTTTGGATTACAGACCGCTGCCAGTTTTGTGCAGTCGGGCCAATATAAGAAGGTGGTATTTGTTGGAGCCGATATGATGTCTTCCATAACCGATTATACCGACAGGACCACTTGCCCCCTCTTCGGCGATGCAGCGGCTGCTGTATTGGTAGAAGCGGTTGAAGATGACCTGGGAATAAAGGATGCTATTCTTGAAACGGATGGAAGCGGGATGAAAAATCTTCATATGAAGGCCGGAGGATCAGCCAGACCAGCCTCCCACGAAACAATCGATGGAAAGGAACATTTTGTGTTTCAGGAGGGGCAAGCCGTCTTTAAGGTGGCTGTATCAAAAATGGCAGACGTCTCTATCGATATTATGGAGAAAAATGGACTCAGTCCCGACGATCTTACATGGTTAGTACCCCATCAGGCCAATATGAGAATTATTGAAGCAGTAGCACGCCGGATGGGAATTCCCAAAGAGAAAGTGATGATCAACATCGAGAAGTATGGCAATACTACCGCGGCGACCATTCCACTCTGTTTGTGGGAATGGGAGTCACAATTAAAAAAGGGTGATAATATTATTCTGTCAGCTTTTGGTGGCGGTTTTACCTGGGGATCCATCTATTTGAAGTGGGCCTATGATGGAAACAAGAATAATGATTAAATTTGCACAAAAAGCAGCATATGGCAAAAATAGGTGAAACAGAAAGTACCAACAAGATCAATATGATTGGTGTTGGAACCACTATTGAAGGTAGTATTAACTCCAGTGAAAATATCAGATTCGACGGCAATCTGGTCGGCAATCTGAATACCAAGGGGAAAGTGTTTATTGGTCAGAGCGGGACGGTAACCGGTGAAATCAGGTGTAAAAATTGCGAAGTTGAAGGTATAGTGGATGGTAAGGTCGTCGTGACGGAGTTGCTGTCGCTTCGTTCCATGTCGAAGGTATACGGCGAAATTAAGACTGGTAAGCTTGCCATAGAGCCGGGAGCAACATTTACTGGTAAATGTGATATGGGTGGAAAAAAAGCAGAAATCACCGAACCAGTCGCAAAACTCAAAGAAGAACGACGGTAAAGATTCAGGTCTGAATTCCTTTGTCCGCTATTCCGGAATGGGATTTCAGATGGTTGCTATTATTCTTCTTTTCTATTGGGCAGGTTCCAAACTTGATGAAAGAGCGGGCAATGAAAAACCCGCCTATACTGCAATACTCAGCCTTCTGGGTGTTTTCGCTGGTCTCTATATTGTATTAAAGGACTTCATATTCAGGAAAGATGATTGACCGGATACGATTCATCTGGCAACTCCTGGTTCTTGCTTGCATATTTGCTCTTTTGGGAATGTTGTTACTTCCCCGCATCAACGTGGAAATCTCCCCGGTGACATTCCTGATAACTCTTGGATCGGTGACATTGGTAAACTTACTTACCTTTCTTGTTATGCATACAGGAATTCAAAAAAACAGCAAGGATGGAGTGGTTTATCTACTGGGTGGAATAGGGGTAAAATTCCTTCTTTATCTCCTGTTTATTCTGCTTTTTTGGATTGCTACAAAAAATCTTTCCAAACCGTTTATCGTTACATTTTTTGCACTATATTTAGTCTTTACTTTTTTCACAGCAGGACGCCTGCTTAAGATACTGAAGAACAAATAATTACACCAACGTGAGCACGAGATTTCTTGCTGTTATAAGCAGCCTTCTGATAGGATTAATCTTCATTGTACCCGGCACCCTACTTTATGGACAGGATGAACATCCTGAAACAGAAGATGCGCATCATGTAACTGTAGAAGCTCATCAGGATGAAACCGGGCATAGCGAAGCTGCCGAAGAAGAGTTTGATGCCACGGAATATATCCTTGAACACATTAGTGATTCTCATGATTGGCATATCCTGACCAAGAAAGATGGGCATCATGTAAGTGTTCCCTTGCCAGTGATTCTCTACAGTAAACATTCAGGATTGCATGTTTTCATGTCCAGCAAGATTGCCCACGGACACTCCCACGATGGATTCCAGATGGGTCATGGAACCATTGAAGTTATTAATAAGAAAGGTGAGACTGTAGAGAAGAGCCTGAACGGTAAGATCATCGAGGTAGATGAGCATGGAGCTTTGGTTGAGGCCGGACTGCCGCTGGACTTTTCAATAACAAAGAATGTTTTTATGATGATGCTTTCAGTCATCATCTTACTCTGGGTTTTTCTTAGCCTGGCCAGAGCGTATAAAAAAATGGGAATCAGTGAACCCAAGGGTCTGGCTGGTTTTATTGAGCCGGTAATAATTTTTATCGAAGAGGATGTGGCCATACCAAATATTGGTGAAGAAAAATATATGCGATTCATGCCCTATTTGCTGACGGTTTTCTTTTTTATATTGTTGAATAACCTTATGGGATTGATTCCATTCTTTCCTTTCGGAGCCAATGTGACAGGAAACATCGCTGTGACCATGGTGCTGGCTGTTATCACATTTCTGATCACTCAATTCAGCAGTAATAAGGGACACTGGCAACATGTGTTTAATACTCCTGGCGTGCCGGTATGGCTGGCTCCAATTATGATTCCTGTTGAGCTTATTGGCTTAATCACCAAACCATTTGCTCTGATGATCCGACTCTTTGCAAACATTACCGCAGGACACATCATTGTTCTGAGTCTGATATCCATGATATTTATTTTCAAATCCATTTTTATAGCAGCTCCCTCCATGTTGATGGTGCTGTTTATGGATATGATTGAATTGCTTGTGGCATTCCTGCAGGCATATATTTTCACCTTATTATCAGCTTTATTTATTGGAATGGCGATGCCTGAGCATCACCATGATTAGTTTTCACTTTAATATTTAATTATTATGACTGGTACATTAGCAGCAATTGGAGCGGGACTTGCCGTAATCGGCGCAGGAATTGGAATCGGAAGGATCGGCGGATCAGCAATGGATGCCATTGCTCGTCAGCCCGAAGCCGCAGGAAAAATTCAGACTGCCATGATTATTGCAGCTGCCCTTATTGAAGGTGCTGCCCTGTTTGCCATTGTGGTTGCCATGATGGGTTAACAAGGTTAGAGAACTGAACAGGCCTGTAACGGTTGGTTGCAGGCCTTTCTTTGAAAACGATTAAACACAAAATATTATGGATCTAGTAACGCCTGGAATAGGAATGATCTTCTGGTCTACCTTATTCTTTCTTGTTCTGCTGTTCATCCTTGGCAAATTTGCCTGGCCAGCTATATTATTGGCAGTCAAAGCCCGGAATGAAAGTATTAGACATGCGCTTGAGGCTGCAGACCGGGCGAAAGAGGAGATGGCCCAACTACAGGCTGACAATGAAAAGATTTTGGCCGAAGCAAGAGCTGAAAGAGATATGCTGATGAAGGAGGCAAAAGAGATGAAGGATATGCTGATTGCCGATGCCAAGGATAAAGCTATGGAGGAAGCCAATAAGTTGGTTAAGAGTGCAAGGGAGTCGATCCAGAGGGAGAAAGCTGGTGCACTGAATGATATGAAGGAGCAAATGGCCAATCTTTCAGTCGATATAGCTGAAAAGATCTTACGCATGAAACTGGAAGAAAGCAAAGCGCAGAAGGAGCTGGTCCATAAACTGATCAACGAAGCCGACCTGAATTAGAAGCAGCATGAACGAAAGTCAGATTTCAGTACGTTACGCAAAAGCACTGTTTCAGAGTGCAGCAGAACAGCATCTTCTGGATGACGTTTATAAGGATATGGAAGTGCTGACCTCCACCTGTAAGCTGGAAGATTTCCTGTATATGCTTGTGGTCCCCACTTTACAGCCCAGCCAGAAAATCAGGCTGGTACGTGGCATTTTTGAAAAGAATATTTCAAAGCTTTCACTCTCCATGATCTTTCTTGTTATCAAGAATAAGCGGGAGTCCTTCCTTCCGGGAATTGCCAGAAATTTCAAGGACCTTTATCGCAAAGAAAAGGGGATTAGTATCGCCTCACTGATCACTGCACAGCAGGTGGACGAATCGGAAATGGATGGTATACGCAAGTTGATTAAAAAAGCTTATAATTCGGAAGTGGAGCTGACAACAGCAGTGGATGGAGATGTCATTGGAGGCTTCATACTGACCATAGAAGATATGCGTTATGATGCCAGCGTAGCAAGCAACCTTAAGAAATTGAAAAAACAACTACTTCAAACCAGTATTGAAAAGTAATAGCATATGTCTCAGATTAAACCTTCCGAAGTATCGGAAATTTTAAAGAAGCAAATAGAAGGGTTCAAAAGCGAAGTTGAACTTGAAGAGGTGGGTACCGTCCTACAGGTAGGTGATGGAATTGCCCGTATTTATGGATTGAACAGTGTGCAGGCCAATGAGATGATCGAATTTGATAGCGGAGTTACAGGAATCGTTATGAACCTTGAAGAGGATAATGTAGGGGCTGTATTGCTGGGTTCATCTGAACTGATCAAAGAGGGTGACTCTGTAAAGCGATCCAGGAAAATTGCATCCATTGGAGTGGGAGAACCACTACTGGGACGTGTAATTAACACACTGGGAGAGCCTATCGACGGGAAAGGGCCCATTATTGGAGATTTGCTCGACATGCCGCTGGAGCGTAAGGCCCCCGGTGTGATCTACCGTCAGCCTGTAAGTGAGCCACTGCAAACTGGTCTGAAGTCCATTGATGCCATGATTCCCATTGGGCGTGGACAACGGGAGCTGATCATTGGTGACCGCCAGACAGGAAAGACCGCTATTGCCATTGATACTATCATCAACCAGAAAGAGTTTTACGAGAAGGGTGAACCTGTATATTGCATCTATGTTGCCATTGGACAGAAGGGTTCAACGGTTGCCAATATCCAGAAAACCCTGGAAGAGGCTGGAGCCATGGATTACACTGTTATAGTCGCTGCAACTGCTGCCGATCCGGCTGCTTTGCAGTTTTATGCTCCTTTTTCAGGATGTTCCATAGGTGAATATTTCAGAGATACCGGGAGGCCTGCCCTTATTATTTATGATGACCTCTCCAAGCAGGCTGTATCTTATCGTGAAGTTTCTCTTCTGCTGAGAAGGCCTCCGGGACGTGAGGCATATCCCGGAGATGTGTTTTACCTGCACTCACGCCTGCTGGAGCGTGCGGCCAAGATTATCCAATCGGATGAAATTGCCAAAAGCATGAATGATCTGCCCGAACAGCTGAAACCACTGGTAAAGGGTGGAGGATCGCTTACGGCGCTGCCGATTATTGAGACCCAGGCTGGTGATGTAAGTGCCTATATTCCGACTAACGTAATCTCCATTACGGATGGACAGATTTTCCTGGAAGCGAATCTTTTTAATGCAGGTGTACGACCCGCCATTAATGTGGGTATCTCTGTATCAAGGGTGGGGGGTAATGCCCAGATTAAATCCATGAAGAAAATAGCTGGTACGCTGAAACTTGATCAGGCCGTGTACCGTGAGCTGGAAGCATTTTCCAAGTTTGGCTCCGACCTGGATGCTGCCACCAAGGCTGTACTGGATAAGGGAAGCAAGAATGTGGAGATATTGAAGCAGGCTCAGTATTCCCCCATGGCTGTGGAGAAACAAATTGCTATTATTTATTGTGGAACCCAGGGTTTGCTGTCGGACATTCCATTGGAAAAGGTGAAAGAATTTGAAACGGAGTTTCTTGAGTATATGGAACTCAGGCACAAAGATGTACTGGCAGCCCTTGCACAGGGCAAATTATCGGATGATATAACCGGTACGATTGGAGATGTGGCTAAAGAAATTGTTGAGAAATTTAAGTAATTCCCAATGGCTAGTTTGAAGGAAATACGTGAGCGCAAGGTCTCTGTGGCCTCTACCATGCAGATCACCAATGCCATGAAAATGGTCTCTGCGGCCAAGCTGAAGAAGGCGCAGGATGCCATTGTGCAGTTCAGGCCCTATGCAGAGAAACTGCAGGAGATTCTGGCCAGTGTTGGTGACAGCATAAAGGATGATGAGGACAATCAGTATGTCGTACAGCGCGACAAGGAGCGGATCCTGCTGGTCCTGATCACTTCCAACAGGGGATTGTGCGGAGCATTTAACTCTAATGCCATCAAAGCCACCATTACCAGGGCACTGACCACTTTTGACAATCAGATGATGGCACGCCAGATTGATTTTATTGCTATCGGGAAGAAGGGTGCAGATTTTCTACGGAAAAAGGGATACAATGTGATCTTCGATGGCAGTGAGATATTTGATGATCTTACCTTTGACCGCGTGGCTCAAGTGGCCAATATGATCATGGGTCTTTTCACCGACGGTGAGTACGACCATGTGGATGTAATTTACAACCGTTTCAAGAATGCCGGAACGCAGATTCTGACGGAAGAGCAGTTCCTGCCCATCAAGGCGGATGAGCTGGCCGAAGAGTCTGGCCCTGTTTCCAACGTTGACTATATCTTTGAGCCCACCAAGGAGTATATCGTACAAGAGCTGATTCCCCGCTCATTGAGGCTACAGTTCTACAAGGCGATATTGGACTCGCATGCATCAGAGCATGGTGCTCGTATGACTGCCATGCATAAGGCAACCGACAATGCCACCGAGCTTCTGAAAGAGCTTAGCCTGCAGTTTAACAAAGCCCGTCAGGCAGCCATTACCAATGAAATTCTGGAGATAGTAGGTGGAGCCGAAGCACTCAAAGGATAGTACTTTACCTAATACTCATCCCAGCTCTTTATGGATATATCTTCAAGCTCCATCTTACAGATAGCATAGATGAAGGCTGATGCCAGGCGTGCATTGGTGAGCAGTGGAATATTATAATCCACTGCACCGCGTCTGATACTGTAATCATTGGAAAGTTCGTGGGATGAAAGGTCCTTGGGAATGTTGACCACCAGATCGATCTTCTTGGCTTTCAGATAGTCCATCACATTGGGCTTCCGGTCCTCGTCAGGCCATGCCAGGTCAACGGAGTCAATACCATTCAGATTTAGAAATTCATGAGTACCATGGGTGGCAAAGAGATTGTATCCTCTTTCGATGAGCATTTTGCATGAATTCACAAGTTCAACTTTGGAGCGCATATCGCCCGTGGAAAGCAGGATGTTCTTTTCAGGTATGGAATAGCCCACCGACATCATAGCTTTCAGGATCGCTTCATAATAGTTATCGCCAATGCATCCCACTTCACCTGTGGAAGACATATCCACACCCAGCACCGGATCGGCTTTTTTCAATCTGGAGAAGGAAAATTGAGGTGCCTTGCAGCCAATATAGTCCAGGTCGAAGATGGATTTATGAGGTTTTTCAACGGGAACCTTCAACATGATCTTGGTGGCCTGATCGATCAGGTTTGCTTTCAAAACCTTGGAGACGAAGGGCATGCTTCGGGAAGCCCTGAGGTTGCATTCGATCACCTTGATATCATTGTCCTTGGCCAGGAATTGCATATTAAACGGTCCCGAAATTTCCAGGGCTTCGGCCAGCTGCCTGGCAATCTTTTTGATCCTTCTTACCGTCTCAAAATAGATCTTCTGAGGCGGGAAAATCATGGTGGCATCACCCGAATGAACCCCTGCAAATTCCACATGTTCTGAGATAGCATAAGAGAAGAGCTCTCCATCACGTGCCACGGCATCAATTTCAATCTCTTTGGCCTGTACGATAAATTCGGAGACCACTACCGGGTACTGTTTGCTTACCCTGGCGGCCAGGGTCAGGAAACCTTCCAGCTCTTCAGGGTTCGATACCACGTTCATAGCTGCACCGGAAAGTACATAGGAGGGCCTGACCAGGAGCGGGAACCCAACCACATCCACAAAGGAGAAGATCTCGTCTATACTGCTGAGCTCCTTCCACCGTGGCTGATCAATATCCAGTTCATCCAGCATCATAGAGAACTTATGCCTGTTTTCGGCCCGGTCGATATTCTCGGGAGAGGTGCCCAGGATGTGGACATCCTGTTCGTGCAGACGCATGGCCAGGTTGTTGGGGATCTGTCCACCCACGGAAACAATTACCCCTTTGGGCATTTCCAGATCGTAGATATCCATTACGCGTTCGAAAGAGAGTTCGTCGAAATAGAGCCTGTCGCATACATCGTAGTCGGTCGAAACAGTCTCCGGGTTGTAGTTGATCATGATGGACCTGTAGCCCTCATCGTTGACTGTTTTTAATGCATTCACACTACACCAGTCAAACTCCACACTGGATCCGATACGGTAGGCACCTGATCCCAGGACCACCACAGATCTCTGGTCGGCATTGAATTCTATGTCGTGCTCACTCCCGCTGTATGTCAGATAAAGGTAGTTTGTCTGTGCCGGATACTCGGCAGCCAGAGTATCGATTTGTTTCACACTGGGCAGGATGTTTCGTTTCTTCCGGTGTTCACGTACATTCAGCAAATTGGCCGATACATCTCCCTTCATGACCAGACGCGCCACCTGGAAATCGCTGAATCCTGCTTTCTTGGATTGTAGCAGCAGTTCATCATCCAGTCCGGCCAGGGAAGTAACCTTTTCAAGCTCCTCACTCAGGTTAAATATATTTTTAAGCTTCGCCAGGAACCACCTGTCAATTTTTGTAAGCTCATGGATTCTGTCGATGGAATAGCCTTCGGCAAAGGCTTTTTCGATCACCATGATACGCATATCGGTGGGTTCGGCTAGTTCCTTATCGATATTCTCAATTTCCATCTCATGGTTGCCTACAAAGCCATGCATGCCCTGTCCTATCATCCGGATTCCCTTCTGAATCGACTCCTCAAAGGTGCGTCCGATGGCCATAACCTCCCCCACGGATTTCATGCTGGAATCGATTAGTTTCGAAACCCCCTGGAACTTATTGAGGTCCCAGCGAGGAATCTTACAAACAATATAATCCAGTGCAGGCTCGAAGAAGGCTGAAGTGGTTTTGGTTATGGAATTCCGCAGCTGATGCAGTCCAAATCCCAATCCCAGTTTGGCAGCAACGAAGGCCAGCGGGTAGCCGGTGGCCTTGCTGGCCAGGGCAGAGGATCGGGAGAGACGTGCATTGACCTCGATGACCCTGTAATCCTCAGAATCGGGGTCCAGTGCATATTGCACATTACATTCGCCAACGATACCGATATGCCTGATAATATCGATAGATAGTTTTCTTAGCTTGTGATACTCACTGTTGGTCAGGGTTTGCGACGGAGCTACAACGATGCTCTCTCCGGTATGGATTCCCAGCGGATCAAAATTTTCCATATTACAGACCGTAATACAGTTGTCGAAGCGGTCCCGGACCACCTCGTACTCCACCTCTTTCCAACCCTTTAGTGACTCCTCCACCAGGATCTGGGGTGAGTAGGAGAAGGCTTTATTAGCCATCTTGTCCAGATCACCTTTGTTGTAGCAAAATCCACTTCCCTGTCCACCCAGGGTATAGGCGGCGCGAATGATAATGGGATAGCCTAGTTTTTCCGCTGCCTTATGGGCATCTTCTTCCGATGTGACCGCAACACTCCGGGCAGTTTTTACATTGATTTGATCCAGTTTGCCCACGAAGAGTTCCCGGTCCTCGGTATCCATGATGGCCTGGACAGGTGTGCCTAATACTCTTACATTGTATTTTTCCAGGATACCCTCTTTATAGAGCGCTACCCCGCAGTTCAGTGCGGTCTGTCCCCCAAAGGCTAGCAATATACCATCGGGCTTCTCCTTTTCGAGAACTTTCTCAACAAAATAGGGAGTGATGGGGAGAAAATATATTTTATCTGCCACATCTTCAGAGGTTTGTACCGTAGCAATATTGGGATTGATGAGCACGGTATATACATCTTCTTCCCGCAGAGCCTTCAGAGCCTGGGATCCTGAGTAATCGAATTCACCGGCTTCTCCGATTTTCAATGCTCCTGATCCTAGGACGACCACTTTGTTGATTGATTCTTTCATGTGAATGGGCTAATTGGCGGTTTTTTTGCGGCATGTAAAAATATAAAAAAAAGCTGAGAGAGTAGCTAAGGTTTGGAATAAATGCATAAATTTGCAATTCATATGTATAAATATACAATATGCGGCTATGAAAAACAGGAACGAAAGATTAATGGAGATTCGAAGGCTCATTGGAAGCAAGAATATATCCAGTCAGGATGAGTTGAACAAGCTTCTTGAGAAGCAGGGCTACGCTTTGACCCAGGCTACCCTTTCCAGGGACCTGAAGTACCTGAAAGTAGCCAAAATGCCCGATGACAAGGCAGGCTATGTTTACATCCTGCCCGATAAGGAGCAGGTGGTGGAAGAGACAGATCTATCAGGTCAGGGCTTAAGCGGACTAATCTCTATTGATTTTGCCCAGGGGATGGCTATACTAAGAACACTTCCGGGACATGCCAGTAGTATTGCATACACCCTCGATAACCTGGATGCCTATGAGATAGCCGGGACCATTGCCGGGGACGATACGATCCTACTGATCCCACGTGATGGTGTTACCCGTTCGGACCTTGTAAACCTTTTAAAAATAAGAATGCCAGGTCTCATACAGGAGCCTGTACATTAAGCCAATTATATAATACGAATTATGGTTCAGAATATAGAGATTAGCATTGCGTCAAAGGCGCATCTTGCTTATATCCCGGAAATTGAGGAGGCCTTATACAAGGCTTCCCTTCAGAAGGGAACCGGAATAGCTGTAAGAAGCCAGGAATACCTCCAGGGGAAAATTGAAGAGGGAAAGGCTGTGATAGCCCTTGGAAATGAAGGGAAGTGGGCAGGCTTCTGCTACATTGAGTCGTGGGGGCACAATAAATTTGTGGCTAATAGTGGATTGATTGTCTCCTCCGGATTCAGGGGAGCCGGATTGGCCAGTGAGATTAAGAAGCGCGCCCTGGAACTATCGGCCCGGCTTTTTCCCGGAGCCCAACTTTTCGGACTTACCACCAGTCTGGCAGTAATGAAGATCAATAGCGGACTGGGTTACAAACCGGTAACCTTTTCCCAGTTGACCGATGATGATGAGTTCTGGAAAGGCTGCGAAACCTGTCCCTACTATGATATCCTGGTTAGAACAAAAAGAGACGACTGCCTCTGTACGGCCATGATCATGGATCCTGCAGAGAAACTTAAGGTAAATGGTGAAGCAAAAACTAAGGGAATAAAAGTGAAAATTAATCATACCTGATCAAAGCAATATGGAGAAGAAAAAAGTACTACTGGCTTTCAGTGGCGGACTCGACACCACTTTCTGCGCGGTCCATCTGGCGAAAGAGCACAACATGGAGGTACACTCAGCCATAGTAAATACCGGGGGATTTTCTGCTGGGGAGCTGGATCAGATTGCCTTGCATGCAAAATCACTGGGGACCAAATCGCATCAGGTATTGAATGTGACTGCCGATTACTATTTGCGTTGTATCCGCTACATGATATTTGGAAATACCCTTAGAAACAGGAGTTATCCTCTTTCGGTAAGTTCAGAACGAACCTTTCAGGCTCTTGCCCTGGTAGAATATGCCAGGAAAAATGGCTTTACCTGCATTGCTCATGGATCCACAGCTGCAGGAAATGACCAGGTGCGTTTTGATCTGGTGATCCAGGTACTTGCTCCCGAAATCGAGATCATTACCCCTATAAGGGATCTGAAAATATCACGGGAAGATGAGATTGAATATCTGAAAAAGGCAGGGATCGAAATGAACTGGAGCAAAGTAGAGTACTCCATCAACAAGGGAATCTGGGGAACCAGTGTGGGAGGAAAGGAGACACTTAGCTCTTCGGATGAACTGCCATCAGAAGCCTATCCCACAGCTATGGAAAAAACGGGTTCTGAAACTGTCAGTATTGGCTTTGACCAGGGCGAGCCTGTGAGCCTCAACGGCCAGAACCTGGAGCCCATTGTAGTTATTCGCGAGCTTGAGAAGATGGCTGCTCCCTGGGGTGTAGGACGGGATGTACATGTGGGTGATACTATTATCGGAATCAAGGGACGGGTGGGATTCGAGGCTGCTGCAGCCCGGATGATTATTGATGCACACCTGGCACTTGAAAAGCATGTGCTTACCCGCTGGCAACTGCACTGGAAGGAGCAGATCGGTCAGTGGTATGGCATGTTTGTACATGAGGCTCAATACCTGGAACCAGTAATGCGCGATCTGGAGGCCTTTCTGGAATCATCCCAAAAAAACGTCTCTGGAGTGGTAAGTCTCAGGATGCGGCCATACACTTTTTCAGTAACAGGGGTAGAAAGCCCATACGACTTAATGAATGCCTCCTTCGGCTCCTATGGGGAGATGAACAGAGCCTGGACGGCCGAAGAGGTCAATGGTTTTACGAGGATATTAGGAAATCAGCAGCGTATCTGGTATGATCTAAATGGAACAGGAGATCTGATAGAATAATACAGGAAAAAAAATGAGAATAAGATGAAAAAAATAGGAATCATAGGTGCAGGAAACATTGGAATGGCCATTGCGAAGGGCCTTGTATCGCAAAAAGTTATTGAGCCTTCGCAGATGTTTCTTTCCCGCAGACGGAATGGATTGTTAGCAGAGCAGGAGAAAGAGGGCTTTTCCATTTCGGATAACCATTCCCTGGTTAAGGAATGTGAGGTAATAATTCTGGCAGTTTTGCCCGGACAGGCCAAGGAAGTCCTAAGGGACCTGAAACCGCTATTGAAGGACCAGAAAAAACTTCTGGTGAGTATTGTTTCTGCCGTAAGTATCAGGGAGTTAAAAGAGTGGACTGGAAGTCAGACCGAGGTGGTCCGGATTATGCCCAATACCGCCTCAGAGTATGGAGCAAGTATGACCTGCATAGCAGGGGAAGATGAGCAAGCTGTGAATCAGGTAAAATCTTTGTTTGATCCACTAGGTCAGACCATGGTTATTAAGGAGCAACTGATGCCTGCGGCCACTATTCTGGCAGCCTGTGGGATTGCTTTTTTTCTGCGTTTTATCAGAGCGGTCTCCCAAGGGGGGATCCAGATTGGTTTTCATGCTGAAGAAGCTGGAAAAATTGCAGCACAGACAGCTATGGGTGCTGCCCTACTCTTAATGCAAACTGAGAACCATCCTGAAACAGAAATAGACCGGGTGACCACCCCCATGGGATGCACCATTTCCGGATTAAACGAGATGGAGCACTTTGGCTTGAGTTCGGCTATGATCAAGGGCATTGTCAAATCTTATTCGGAGATCAGTGATTTGAAATGAGCGAAAAGATTGCATATACTGAGCTATTGTTGGAGATGCTCTCCATTCCTGCAGTAAGCAGAGAGGAGGAGCAACGTGCCGATTTTCTGGAAGCATGCATGAAGGGCAGGGGATGGCCTCTTAAGCGCATACATAACAACCTGCTGGTGGGTGATCCGGAAGCGCAAGGAGTATCGGTACTCTTAAATTCACATATGGATACGGTTCCTCCTGTAAGAGGTTGGGAGTCGGACCCCTTCAGTCCCCGGGTTGAAGGGGATAAGATTGTGGGGCTGGGAAGCAATGATGCAGGGGCCTCGGTAGTAAGCATGCTGACTACCTATGATCAAATGAGAGATAAGCTGGAGGGGCGCATAAATCTGATGTTACTGATCAGCGCTGAAGAGGAGGTGTCGGGTTCCAGGGGGATAAGCTCTGTTTTGCCTATGCTTGGGAATGTGAAAGCGGTGATAGTGGGAGAGCCTACAGGGATGTCTCCTGCGGTGGCCGAACGTGGATTAATGGTCCTGGACGGGGAGATACAGGGGAAGGCAGGTCATGCAGCAAGAAATGAAGGAATAAATGCCATTTATGAAGCCATGAAAGATATGGCAGCCATTGCAGAGCTGGAGTTTGACAAAGGGTCAGAATGGCTTCCCGAACCCTCCGCACAGGTGACCATGATTTCGGCAGGCACCGGCCACAATGTGGTTCCGGATCTGTGCTCTTATGTTGTGGATGTAAGAAGTAATGACCAGTACGGGAATGAGCGATTGCTGGCTTTGATTCGTTCGGTATGCAATGCAATGCTCATACCGCGCTCAACCAGGCTGCATTCATCGGGTTTGGATCCTGAGCACTTCTTAATGAAGACCATCCATACAGCCGGACTGGATCCTTTTGGTTCATCAACCCTGTCAGATATGGCCCTGATTCCTTTTCCTGCAATAAAGATGGGCCCGGGGGAATCCTCTCGATCCCACACGGCGGGTGAGTTTATCAGAATAAGTGAGTTGGAACAGGGGGTGGAAACTTATTGTAGCTTCCTGGAACATATGGAAGTATAAGAAAAATGAAAACAATGAAACTTTGGGATAAAGAGATATCGACTGAACAAGGCATACTGGCATTTACCACAGGCAAAGATCCGCTCTATGATCTTGATCTTGCATCCTACGATGTGCTTGGGTCCATGGCACATACCATTATGCTTGCCGAAACGGGTCTTCTGGAGAAAGATGAGGCTGCACAACTTCTGCTTGAATTGGAGCAGCTCCACAGCGAAGCTATGGAGGGAAAATTGGTATTGGAACCCGGAGTGGAGGATATTCATTCTCAGGTGGAAATGGTCCTGACCAGGAAATTGGGCGACGTGGGCAAGAAGATTCATACGGGCCGTTCAAGAAACGATCAGGTCATGGTCGATATAAAGCTTTTCTTACGAGATGAAATCAAGGAAGTAGCTGGGCGTACCATGAATCTGGCCGAATTGTTACTGAAACAGGCAACTACACATCGGGATGTTCTTATGCCAGGCTATACCCATATGCAGGTGGCCATGCCTTCCTCCTTCGGACTCTGGTTCGGAGGCTATGCAGAGTCCCTGTCCGATGATCTGACCTATCTACAGGGCATACATGCGATTGTCAACCAGAATCCCCTTGGATCAGCTGCAGGCTTTGGTTCCTCCTTCCCGGTTGACAGGGAACTGACTACGCGCTTGCTTTCTTTTGACAACTTGCATATCAGCTCTGTCAATGCGCAGATGAATCGCGGAAAGACAGAATGGTATGTAGGTACCGGAATCGGTGCTATTGCTTCAAGCATTGCCCGGCTGGCCATGGATGCTGTGTTGTTTATGGGACAGAACTATCGCTTTATTTCTCTTCCTCCGGAATTGACCACCGGCTCCTCTATTATGCCACATAAAAAGAATCCCGATGTGCTGGAACTAATCCGGGCGAAGTGCAATCGCCTGACAATGGTGGCTTCTGAAGTGTCGGCAGTCACAGGAAACCTGATCTCGGGCTACCATCGTGATTTCCAGTTGCTGAAAGAGATTCTTCATCCAGCACTGGAAGAGTTAAATATTTGCCTGGAGATGATGCAATATGTGGTGGAGCATATGGAGGTCAAGCAGGACATTCTGAATGATGATACCTACCAATATATCTACTCGGTTGAGGAAGTAAATCTTAAAGTACAGGCAGGCGTTCCCTTCAGGGATGCCTACCGCGAGGTGGCATCTGAAATAGACAGGGGCCATTACAGGCCCGGCCGGGATCATACCTATACCCACCTTGGGAGTATTGGTAATCCCGGATTGGCAGAGATCGAAGAGAAACTCCAGAAGGCTTATGGCGGTTTTCGTTTCGTAAACAGTACAGAGCTTGTTAACAAAATGCGTAACTATTTCGAAAAGTCATGACACACAGAAAATATTTAAAGAATAAAAAGAAGATAGTGGTAAAGGTCGGTACCAGTCTGCTGGCCTATGAGAATGGAAAAATTAACCTGCAACGAATGGAAAAGCTGGTAAGGGTCCTGGCCGATCTGAGCAATAGTGGCAAAGAAGTGGTTTTGGTCTCCTCTGGAGCAGTTGGTGTTGGTGCGGGTATGATTGGTCTTGACAACAAACCGGACAAGCTGGTCATGAAACAGGCTCTCGCTGCCATCGGGCAGGTTGGATTAATCAGGTTGTATCAGAAATTTTTCGATGAATACAATTTTACAGTGGCCCAGGTGCTCCTGACACGCGATGGGATTGAGAACAGCCTGCGCAGGAAAAATGCAAGGAACACCCTGAACCAACTTATCGAAATGGGAATTGTCCCGGTGGTTAATGAGAATGATACGGTTATTACTGATGAGATTGAATTCGGGGATAACGATACCCTTTCTGCGGCAGTTGCAACCCTGATCCAGGCCGATCTGCTTCTGATTCTTACCGATACCGATGGAGTATTTACAGCCGATCCGCATATTCACGTATCGGCCCGGAAGGTGCCCAAGGTGATGAAGGCCAGTGATGATCTCAAAGATGTGGATTTAAGGGGATCCTCAAAGATGGGATCCGGTGGAATGGTCTCCAAGATTGCAGCAGCTGAGCTCTGTCGTGAACACAATGTGGATGTTGTTATTGCCAATGGTGCAGATCCTGCAACTATTATGGACGTGCTTGATGGAAAGGACCTTGGAACATTCTTTGTATCAGATGCCACCCAGATGGCAGGATAGTAGTGCTTAGTGTGATAGTGCCTGGTAAAACTTAAGAACATGAACGAATTAACTGAGATAGGGAAGAGAGCAAAAGAGGCTTCAAAACAGCTGGCCCACCTGAATACAGACCAGAAAAACCAGGTTTTACTTCTGGCGGCTGAGTTATTGGAGAGATCCATTCCAGACCTACTTGAAGCCAATGCGGCCGATCTGAAGCAGGGAGAGGATATGGGATTGAAAGGGGCTATCGTGGAGCGTCTAAGCCTGACGGATGACAGGATCAGAGGGATTGCGGAAGGCTTGCGTGAGATTGTGCAGCTGGAGGATCCCATTGGAGAGATAGAGGAAATGAAAAAAAGGCCCAATGGGCTCTTGATCGGAAAGAAAAGGGTGCCTTTGGGAGTGGTGGGAGTGATCTATGAATCGCGGCCCAATGTTACCGCTGATGTGGCCGGACTATGTATTAAAACCGGGAATGTATGTGTGCTCCGTGGAGGAAAAGAGGCTTTCCATTCGAATAATGCCCTTGTAAAAATTTTCCACAAGGCCATTTTTGAATGTGGCCTGGATCCTCATATGGTACAGCTGGTGCAGGACACCTCCCGGGAAAGTGCCATCGCCATGATGAAGCTAAATGCCTACCTGGATATACTGATCCCCCGCGGAGGAGCCGGACTGATACAGGCGGTGGTACAGAACAGTACCGTTCCGGTGATTGAAACCGGGGTGGGTAATTGTCATATCTACGTGGATGAGGCGGCCGATCTGGAGAAGGCAGTGGCCATTGTATACAATGCCAAAACCCACCGCCCCGGAGTTTGCAATGCAGCTGAAAGTCTGCTCATACATAAAAAAGTGGCCGTTGAGGTCTTGCCCGACATTGGCAAAGCACTTAAGGAGGGAAAGGTGGAGATTAGGGGTGATCGATGGACCTGTGAACTGGTCCCCGATGCTACTTCTGCCACCGAAGAGGATTGGTCTACCGAATACCTCGACCTGATAATCTCTTCAAAAGTTGTGGGATCGGTGGAGGAGGCGGTGGATCATATAAACCGCTATGGATCGATGCATTCGGAAAGTATTATCACAGAGAACTACAGTCATGCGCAGTACTTTCTTGATCGGGTGGATGCGGCAGCAGTCTATGTGAATGCTTCCACCAGGTTCACAGATGGATTTGAGTTTGGCTATGGGGCCGAGATCGGGATCAGTACCCAGAAGTTACATGCCCGTGGTCCCATGGGACTTAAAGAACTCACCACCAGCAAGTATATCATTTATGGTTCGGGTCAGACCCGCTAAAATCACAATCCGCAGAGAAATATCTATTGGTCCCCTCTGTGTTTTTTGATGTTATCAATAAATACATCAAAGAGATGAGCTGTATCGGTAGGTCCGCCCGAAGCTTCTGGATGGAACTGTGTGGAGAAGAAAGGCTTTGACAGGTGCTTCATTCCCTCGTTGGTATCATCATTCAGATTAATAAAGAGGGGCTCCCATCCTTTGGGCAGGGTTAGGTTGTCAATGGCAAAGCCATGATTCTGTGAAGTGATATAGGCTTTGTCCGTTCCCACTTCCAGTACGGGCTGGTTGTGACTGCGGTGTCCGTATTTCAGTTTATAGGTATCGCCACCTGCAGCGAGAGCCATCAACTGGTTCCCCAGACAGATCCCAAAAATGGGGGTTTCCGACTGGTAGGCTTTGGCCAGGCTGTCAATGGTAATGCTACATTGCTTGGGGTCTCCCGGACCATTGGAGATAAAGAGGCCATCATACTCCTCTTTGCTTATATCGTGGTCCCAGGGTACCCGGATAACTGTAGTATCCCGATTCAGCAGGTAGCGGATAATGTTATACTTCACCCCACAGTCAAGCAGCAGGATCCTGTACTTCCCATTCCCATAAATCTTCTTTTCACCTATACTGACCTGCGCCACCAGGTTCTCCAGGTTGGGATTGTAGCTTTCAGGCTCTTTATCATCAAGTACGATCTTCCCCAGCATGGATCCTTTCTCCCTCAGCAGTTTGGTGATCATTCGGGTGTCCACATCAAAAATCCCAGGTATCTTATGTTGTTTTAGCCAGTCGCCCAGGCTTTGCTCTGCATTCCAGTGGGAATATTCAGCGGAATAATCTGAGATTACCAGGGCTGAGATATGAAGCTGGTCCGATTCAAAAAACTTGAAGAGGTCATTTTCCGAATCTTCGCGGGGAACGCCGTAATTACCCACCAGTGGATAGGTAAGCACCAGGACCTGTCCTTTATAAGAGGGATCGGTGAGACTTTCAGGATATCCGGTCATGGCCGTATTGAAAACCACCTCTCCGGCGATGCTTCCTTCATAAGCAAAAGATTTGCCATGAAATGTGGATCCATCCTCCAGGATCAGTTTGATTGCTTTGAACTTCATCATTTATTCTTATCGTTTGATTCAAGTTTAATCAGGTTGTTGATGATCTGTTCAGCCTGTTCAGGTGTGACCCGCTTGGCAACAATTTTTTTATCCCGGTCAAGCACAAAGAGCTGCGGATAGCTTTGCAGGTTATACAATTGTCGGAACTCATTACTATAGGGACTCCAGCAATTTATCCATCCAAGGAGCTGGTTTTCATTGACAAAATCGACCCACTTCTCTTTTCCCTCAACGGAGTTGAGTACATGAACGGAGATAAGCTCCACCCCTTTATCTTTCATCCTGGTGTATACTTCGTGCAGGGCTGGTGTTGATTTTTTACAATGCCCACAGTCGGCCTCCCAGAAATACAGGATGGTATAGGAGGCTTCAACATCATACATATAGAAATCATGCCCGATATGGGGATCCCGCTTAATGGCTGTATCCTGCATAGCCATTCCAAAATGTTCATCAGGGACCTGACGCAGGATCAGGTTAGGGGCCGGCTGGCCAATTAATGTGGGTTTGTTGAGGGCCAGGTTTTCTTTCAGCTTGTCCAGAAACTCCGGGTTGCTCCAGGTGGCATCGGGAATGTAGTAATACTCAGCTATGTGAAAGTAGACTCCATCCATTCCAATAAACTTACTCTCTGCAAAGTGATTGAAAAGGGTGATCAGCATATACCTGTAAAGCTCAAGTTCCTTTTTGGACCCGCTAAGCAGGTAATCAACAGCAACAATGAGTGAATCGGGGTGTTGTGGTACGGCCCTGGTCAGGTAGTTCATAATTTTACCTTCATAGAGCGGGGTGTGTAAAAGCCTGACATTAAAGGGATCAAAACGATCAAAGTAGTGTTCCCTGTAGTAGAAGAAGCGGATGGAGTCATCGTACCTTCTCTCCCCTGTTAGCATGGATTCAGGCGGAAGGGGTTCCCTGGTGGCACCAATAAAATCTGTGACAAACAGCTGTGGGTACTTTGCCTCTATCTGGTCCATATAGGTCTCCATCTCCTTATTGATTAGCTTTTGCTGAGTAAGGATCTCAGTACTATCTGCTGAGCTGGAGGCGTTGTTATACATGGATGTGAGCTTCTCAAGCTCCCCTCTTTTTTCCTGAAGGAAGGACTTATACTCCTGGAATATCCGGTTGTCATCCGAATCCCTGAAGCTGATGCTCCTTACAAGATCGGCAGTATCAGCATGGATGGAGAGGTCCTGATCGTCTCCAAGCAGCAGGTCAAAATAATGAGCAGGATCGACGTAGACCAGGTAGAGTCCGCCGGTAAACGCTTCCTTACCTTCAAAAATCCCCTGGCCTTTCTGATCCAGTACTATGGTATCTTTAGGGATCATCCGTGAGGTGAAATACTCTCCAAGAATAAGGGTGTCGTTTGAGAGTCCTTTTATTTCAACTTCAATCCGGTATCCCTGTGCCGACATGGAGGAGGAGAAGAGAAGTATCACTGAAAGCAAGGATAAAAATCCCTTTCGAAATGTCATCAATTGCATCTTTTAAAAATCGGTCAAAGTTAATGATTCTATTTTAAAACATATCGTACAATCACCATGCCACGCTTAGGCGAAAATCATTAACTTGTCTTCACTATGTATACACTCCTTGAAGCACAGAACCTGGTTGAGAAGCATATTCAAACCCTAAACATTCCGGATACACCGCCTGAATTGTATGAGCCTGTCAGGTATATCCTTTCCATTGGAGGGAAGCGGATCAGACCCGCTCTTGTGATTCTGGCCTGTGATATGTTTGACGGAGACGTGGCATCTGCACTTATTCCGGCTGTAGCCATTGAGATCTTTCACAATTTTACCCTCTTGCATGATGATATCATGGACCGTTCTGAGCGGAGAAGAGGCAGCCCGACAGTGCATGTCAAATACAATGAGAACGTAGCCATTCTTTCAGGCGATGTTATGTCTATTTTGGCCAGTCGCCTGATGAACCAGGCTCCAGGGGTAGTGCTGAATGTTGTCCATGAAGTTTTTACCAAGACGGCCATGCAGGTATGTGAAGGCCAGCAGATGGATATGAATTTTGAGGAGGTCCTCTCTGTCTCAGAGGAGGAATATCTCACCATGATAGAGTTAAAAACGGCCGTATTAATAGCTGCCAGTCTGAAGATTGGAGCCATCCTGGGAGGTTCTTCCCAGAGAGATGCTGAAGACCTGTATGAATTTGGGAAAAACCTGGGTATTGCTTTTCAACTGCAGGATGACCTGCTTGATACCTTCGGCGACCCGGCGGTGATGGGTAAGAACCGGGGAACAGATATTGTGGATAATAAGAAGACCTTCCTGGTGATCCAGGCACTGGAAGCGGCTTCACCTACTCAAAAAGAGGAGCTTATTGGGTGGCTCAAAGAGAAAAATTTTAACCCGGAAGAGAAGATCGAAGCGATCACTGCTATCTTTGATGCCCTGGGTGTCAAAAAGCTTACAGAGAATAGAATCCGAAGCTATTATCAGCATGCACTTACCAACCTGGAAAACCTGAATAGACCAGAAGAGGGCAAGACAGAACTATACAACTTCGCCTCTTTTCTTATGAACCGAAACCGCTAATTCCAAGTTCCAGCAATAAATCCTCCTGTTGATAATTCTGGAGAAGGATTCTTAACTCCTCCATCTGGAACATGGCCTCATTGATTTCTCGCTGAATGGACGATCTGTGCCGTGCCTTCATGGCATTGTAATAGCTTACTTCTTTACTCAGGTTCTGGTAATGCTCTGATAGTATGAGATTGGCTTTCTCTGCCTCAGCACACAGGTAATAGGCCTCAATAATCCCTTCATGGTGGATCACTCCTCCATCTCTGTTTGGCATGGTGATCCCGGTAACAAACTGGTCGTAGGGAAGTACCCTGGAGGGGGCCAGCTCCATGCAGCGGTCCAGAACTTCTACGGCCCGTTCCCGGTCTCCCTCCTGCAGCAGTTGCATAGCCAGTCGGGTATATAGGCTTCGAAAACGAATCACCGACAAGGTGCGAATGGTATAATAGTCAAGCTGCACATCCTCCGCATTCATCCTGCCCCACTCAAACTGATTCATCAGCCTTTTATACAGGGTATCGGTATCGATATCGCCCATCACCAGAATACTTTCATAAGGAGTTCTAAGAGGTACCAGCCGGTAGGCCAATCCCTCGTTCCGGTAAAACTCTTCCAGGCCAAGCGATCCGTCAAAACCACCTGATGTATAGTATATGGGACGTTTCCACTTGTTGGAACTTATTATATCCAGCTGCCCGAGATTGTTTTTCAGGATCTGGCCATTGGGTTCCAGTTGAATGGGAATCTGTTTTTCAATTCTGTGAGCGTCTTCCCGGGCTACGGTGCCATTGGAGACCACCGTGGCTGAATCTGTCTGAAGAATCAGTTGATGGGTGGGAATAAAGTTGACCTGTTGTCCGCTTCGCAGCTTCACCTTGGTATCGGGATTATCGCTCTTCATAAAGTTGAGCATATAATCTGTAGTGGCCCGTTGATTGTGCTCTCTAACAAAGATGCTGTTTCCCGGAATGGCTTCGTATTTGCTCTGGGGGATGGTAAAGGGAAGCGGCTCTGAATCATAATTCTTCCATCTGGCCTGATCAATATACCAGTCCATATTAAATAGCATCATATTGACAATGCGGACATCTTCCCTGACGCCCTCCACATCCTGTACATACCAGAGCGGGAAGGTGTCATTATCCCCTACTGTAAAGAGCACAGCATTTTCGCTACACGAATTCAGGTAGTTTTTGGCTATATCCCGCGCAGTATACCGGCCGGAGCGATCATGATCATCCCAGTTCTGTGTGGCCATCACTAAGGGTACGGCCACAAGACTGATAAGTGTTGCAAGGATGGCAGAAAGATTTGCCTTAAGCTTTGAATGCAGAACCTGATATAGCCCTGCCACACCCATTCCAATCCAGATGGCAAATGCATAGAAAGAGCCTGCAAAGGCATAGTCTCGTTCCCGGGGTTGGTAGGGAGTTTGGTTAAGGTAGATGACGATGGCAATCCCGGTAAGTATAAACAGGCTCAGGACCACCAGAAAATCGCGGGGACGCTTGTCCAGTTGGAAAAACAGGCCCATTAGTCCAAGCAAGAGGGGTAGGAAGAAATATGTGTTTCTGGCCGGATGATTTTTCATCTGATCGGGCAGCATCTTCTGTGGCCCGATCCTGGCCGAATCGAGGAAGGCGATCCCGCTGATCCAGTTTCCGTTCAAAACGTTTCCATGTCCCTGGATATCGTTTTGCCGGCCAGTAAAATTCCACATAAAATAACGCAGATACATATGTCCGATCTGGTAACGGAACAGGAACTCCAGGTTGTCCAGGAAAGTGGGACTAGCTGGATTATTTATGGTAGCGAACTCCTGGTATGCCTGCCTGTGTGTACCGTTACGGCTATACATGCGAGGAAGCAGCACCTTGCTGCCTCTCATTACTACCTCGGGTTTGCGGTAGGCTATTTCATATTTGTTTTCCTCTTTGTTCAGTTTGTAGACTGGTTTTTTGTAGACCAGGTTCTCAACTTCTGCATTGTACTGGTGACCAAGAATGAGTGGGCGGTCCCCGTATTGCTCCCGGTTCAGGTAGGAGAGAAGTGCAAAGACATTTTCCGGACGGTTTTCATTCATGGGTGGACCAGCCAGGGAGCGTATGACGATCAGTGCATAGGAAGAGTAACCGATTACGATTACAGTGATGCCCAAAAGTACTGTATTCCAAAGAATATTTTTTTTCACAAACTGGGTCCTGTAGATTCCATAGATCAGCGCACCCAGAAGGAGGAATACATAGATGACGACGCCTACATTGTAGTGCAATCCAACAGTATTGGTAAAGAACTTTTCAACGACAGTAGCCACTTTGACAATTCCCGGGATAACCCCATACATGATCAAGAGGAGAATCACCACAGCTACCCCCAGTGCTTTGAAAATTCCATTGCGTGTCACTTTCGGGGATTTTTTGAAATAATAGACCAGTACAATGGCAGGGATGGCCAGAAGGTTCAGAAGGTGTACCCCTATGGAGAGGCCAATAAGGTATGCAATCAGTATCAGCCATCGATTGGCTCCTGGCTCGTCGGCCACATTCTCCCACTTGAGAATGGCCCAGAAAACAAGTGCTGTAAAGAGGGAAGACGTGGCATATACCTCTCCTTCAACAGCTGAGAACCAGAAGGAGTCCGAGAAGGTGTAAGCCATGGCGCCGACAAAGGAACCCCCCAAAATAACAATCATATTAGCAGTGGAGACCTTGCCCGATGCATCATGGAATACTTTCTTCAGCAGGTGAGAGATGGTCCAGAAGAGGAAGAGAATGGTAAAAGCACTGGCGAAGGCAGAAACTGCATTGATCAACATGGCCACCTTTCCGGTATCGGAGGTAAAGAGCGAGAAGATCCTTCCAAGGAGCATAAAAAATGGTGCTCCGGGGGGATGGCCTACCTGAAGCTTATAAGAACTGGCAATAAACTCACCACAGTCCCACAGGCTAACGGTAGGTTCAAGGGTAAGAAGATAGACTAAGAGGGCGATGGCGAAGCTTACCCAGCCCATCAGAAGGTTCATGTTCTTAAACTGCATATGGCACTTGGATTCCTATATTAGTTTGGCTGGCACGAATTTAACGCTTTTTTTAGCACTGCTGCCAAAAAACATTTTTTTTGAAAATCTTGACATATATGAAATGGAAATATATATTTGTTGTTCATTAAATCCAAAGTACATGACTTTAAAAGGAATGAACGACCTGGATCAACCCCTCTACACGGACTATCCCGAATTTGAATTTGAATATGCTAACGTCCAGGAGCCTAAGACGCTGCCTCCTGAAAAACAAAACCTCCTGGTAGGACTTGACAGGCGGAAGATGGATGGTGCGCCCATCACCTACATTACAGGTTTTGTGGGCCGACGCATCGACCTGCTAAAGGTTGAGGAAGAACTTACAGGCGTATGCCATACCTGCGGTTCTGCAAAAATGTACGACATAGTATTAAAAGGGGATGTTCGTAAACGTGCCTATATTTATCTTCGAAACAGCGGATATAAAGTGAAATTTGCAGAGAACTAAGCTTTCATTATATAAATTGTACGGGAAAGGCAGAATGATCTTCATTCTGCTTTTGTTTATTTCGGCCGGATCGAAGGCTCAATTCTATGAGTACGGACAGGATGCCGGATCTCTGAAGTGGTACCAGTTCCGATCTCCGCACTATACTGTGATCCACCCGGATGGAGTGGATAGCCTGGCACATGCTTTTGCCAGGAAACTTGAACATTACTACCCCTATCTGGGGAAGGACCTTGATCACCGCCATAGTCATATGCCGGTGGTGATCCACAACGAATCGAGCTTCTCAAACGGGGTTTTTGCCTGGGCACCCAAGCGTCTGGAAATTTTTACCAATCCTGATCCCAATGGTTATTACCAGGACTGGCTGACTCAACTGGCTCTTCATGAGGGTAGGCATGCTGTGCAGATCGATAAATTGAACCAGGGCTTTACAAAGGGACTTAGCTATCTTGGTGGAGAACAGGCTGTGGGAGCTATGGCTATATTCTTGCCATACTGGTACCTGGAGGGTGATGCGGTGGATTCAGAGACCAGGCTCTCTGCGACAGGCAGAGGGAGGCAGCCCTCTTTTGAGATGGGGATAAAGGCGCAATTACTGGAGGCAGACAGACTCTGGTCCTTCTCCAAGGCAACCATGGGTTCCTACAAGAATTATATACCCAATCACTACCAGCTGGGCTACCTGATGGTCAGGCATGGGAGAAGAACTTACGGAGATAAATTCTGGATCGACTTTCAGCTCTATGCTGCCAGGAAGCCATTTCTGCTAAATCCCACCTGGTTTAGTATGAAACAGTATGGCTTCAAATCAAAAAAGCAGTTTTACAAGGAGGCACTAAGCTCTTATCATAAGCACTGGCTGTCCACAGCTATAGAGCGTCCATATACTCCTCTGACCAACTGGAATTTAGAGCGTGAGCGTCATTATACCTCTTATACCTTTCCGCATGCGCTTTCAAAATCAAGAATGCTGACCTTGAAAACCGGAATGGATCAGATTCCTGAGCTTGTACTTATTGAACGCCCTGGCAGGGAAAAACGTCTTTTCCGTCCGGGTTTTTTGAATTCAGGAAGGATCTCTTACTCTGGAGGCAAAATTGTCTGGGATGAATTTATTCCAGATACGCGCTGGAGTAACAGGAACTACTCAGTGATCCGAAGTTATGATCTGTCCACCGGTAAGGTAAGCAATCTGGGAAAAAGGACCAGGTATTTCTCTCCTGCCATTTCGGGCAATGGTACCCGGATTGTTGCGGTGGAGCAAACAGAGAAGCAGCAATTTAACCTGACGATTCTTCATATGGACGGCACCAGGGAAGAAGTAATTCCTTCTCCCGGAAACCGTTTCCTGCAGCAACCCTGCTGGATGGAGAACGATTCTGCAATTGTGGTTCTGGTTTCGGGCGATTCGGGAAAATCGCTTTACAGATATTCCCTTCAGTCGGGATCATGGACCAGGTTATTTGATGCCGGGAGAGATGATATCTCCTATCCTGTTGTACATAGGGAGCATATCTTTTTTAGCGGGACCTTCTCGGGCATTGATAATATCTATTGCTATGATATGGGTAAAGAGCAGGCATTTCAGCTTACCTCCTCCCGATTTGGGGCTTTTCATCCACAGCTTAGCTCCGATGGCTCAACACTACTCTACTCCAACTACACCTCAAATGGATATGGAGCAAGCACCCTCGATCTGGAGGAGGGGCTTTGGATACCAATAGACGAGGTTCGGGATCACAAGGAGCAGATCGATTATAAGCAGACTCCGGAGGAGGTCCTGATCGATCAGCTTCCAAACAATGAGGATTCCCTTGAGTTTGATACGAAGAGATATCGAAAGGCTTTGCATCTTTTTAATTTCCACTCCTGGTTACCGTTTTATTTTGATTACCTGAATCCTGAGCTCACACTGGATCCGGAAGAACTGCCCGTAAGTCTTGGGGTTTCACTTATTTCCCAAAACAAACTAAGCACTGCGGTGAGTCAACTGGGCTATGAATATAAAGACGGTTATCATATGTTCCACTCCGGTATCAAGTTTAATGGAAGGTACCCCGTTGTTAACCTCTATTTTGATTATGGCGGAGAACCCAATGTCTTACTAATTGCAGAGGGTGATTCGGTGATAAGTCTTCCACAGGCACTTGGTTTTACGGCTCAAACCTATGTGCCTTTCAGGCTCAATACAGGTAAATTCCTGTCCCTGATTCAACCGGGAATCGATTACTTCTACCGGCGGGATATTCAGTATAATGAGAGCCAGGAGAGTTACCAGCAAGGAGCACATTACCTCTACTATAAGCTCTATGCGACCTCCTACCTGAGAAAGGGTATAAAAGAGATCCTGCCTCGTGTTGGGATCACTGTAAATGGAGGGTACTATCATGCTCCCTTCAGCCAGTTGTTTGGTTCGGTGGCCATAGGGGGGATCACCACCTATCTTCCCGGTCCATTGAAACATCAGACCATCAGGTTAGCTGTCACTTACCAGCAACAATTTCCCCTGAGTATGTCTCGGCCGGCATTTATCAATCTAATGGCTATGCCCAGGGGATTGCAGCAGGTGGTCTATGGAGAAATACTCACCAGGTACAGTGCCGATTATGTGTTACCCATACTCTATCCCGATCTTGAAATAGGATCTCTACTCTACCTGAAAAGAATCAGAGGAGCATTGTGGACCGATTACCTGGCGGGGACCAATGTAATCATCCATGATCCGGAGCCCCATTATGAAGATAGAACTTATATGACCTGCGGAATAGATCTGGTAGCAGATATGAATATTTTCAGAATCACTTTTCCTCTGTCACTTGGGGGAAGATTGACCTATGAGCCCGAAACCGGCCGTGTCGGTTTTGAGGGCATTTTCTCCATCGATGTGGATTAGTTCCCCGAAGCTTACTCTTTTTTACGTAAAAACTTAGGAAATAACCAATAGATAATTGAGATGTTGTATTAACATCTTAATTTTGCAGCGCATGGATGACATATTTCAATATGGTTGGTCGGGGTTCAAGAAGTTTTTGAAAGAGAATAAGGTGGCCCTTCTCTATACACTGATTTTTCATTTGGTGGTCCTGATCATCTTTATTTTTGTAAAGGTGGACGGCCTGAAGAATGACAGGGAACTGGGGATCGAACTGGAATTTGAGGAGAAGACCATTGAGCAACTTCTTGCGGAGGAGGAGATTGATGTCCCGGCCGAATGGCTTGAGGAGCTCATGCGGCAACGAGAACTCTCCAGCAACAGGGCTGTAAACCTGAATGCTGAAGAAAAGCTCAATGAAGATATTTCTACCAGTGATTATGTGAAAGATCTTCTGGACCAGATTGAGGAGGCCAGGAATGAGGAGGATCGTGATAAACTGGAGGAATTGCAAGCAATTCTAGCTTCAGCCGATTATGTTCCGCCTTCTTCAAAGGAGGAAGAGGAGAGCACTGTTTATGCCGGTCCAACCACCATCACTTTTGAATTCCTGGACTTACCTCTGAACAGGGGAAAGGTTGAGCTCACCGTTCCCGTTTACCGGTGCCAGGGATCCGGAGTAGTAAAAGTTGAGGTAGCCGTTGGCACTGATGGGCGTGTTCGTGAAGCCAGGGTACTGGAACCCATTATTGGGTCCGACAGGGTATGTTTTGCCGATGCGGCGCTTTCAGCAGCACAATCTTCACAATTCAGGATAGAATTGAGCGCACCGGCTAAGCACAGGGCTATTATTACCTATTCTTTTGTAGCCCAATAGGCAAGCCTCAGAGGGAGTTCCAGAGCTGCCTGGTCGCAGAGGCCATTCCATCCAGATCTTGCTCCATCATACATTTGAAATGGCTCTTGGGGCATTTTTGATATCCTATTTTTGAGCAGGGTCGACAGGAGAGTGCGCTTACTTCAAATTGAACTGAGGAAGGATCGGCCCTGAAAGGGTACATACCAAAACGTGGTACCGTATTGCCCCAGACCGATATTATCTTCTTTTGAAAAGCTGCTCCGATGTGCATTAAGCCTGTATCATTAGTCAGCAGCACCCTGGCCTGTCTGATCAGTGAAGCAGATTGATGAATACTGTACGCACCACAGCCGTTCAGGATGTCCTTTCCCGGGAGAGCGGAGACGATTTGTTCACCACGCTCACGGTCCTCCGGTCCTCCAAGGATTATCACGGGATAGTCCAGTTTTTGACATAGTTCTATCAGGGATTCAAGAGCTAATTTTTTAGTTTCGTGCTGGGCTCCAATGGAGAGCCCCACGTAGCCCTTTCTGAAAGGTTCAGGCAGGGAATGGATATCGACCTCGCTTTTTTCAGGGATGAAATAATCAAGACCCCCGTCATCCTGTTCTTCAATAAAGGACCGGATGGTATCGAGATTACGGTCGACCATATGCCGGTCTGGTAAGCGCTCTATTTTGAAAGTGACATAGAGCCACTTAAGCCAGTTTAGTTTATGAACCGAAAATGCGATGCGTTTCAATCCATATTTGATACGGGCCGAACGGAGATTGTGATGAAGATCGATGACAAAATCGATTTCTTCTTTCCTGAGCAAATCAATGCAGGTTTTAATATCACCATCAAAGGCATGAATACGGTCAATATATGGATTCGCTTCAAGAAGGGACTTGTAGGCCGATTTAGTAAGATAATGAATTTCAGCATTTTCCACCTGCTGCTTCAGATGACGAACTACAGGAGTAGTGAGCACAATGTCCCCGATAGAACTGAAGCGGACAACCAGGAATTTAACCATTTACATAAGGTCCTTGAAGAAAAGAATAAGGGCAAGCCAGTACTCGGTGTTATACTCATAATCCACAGAGAAAGAACGAGTGCCACGTTCCCCTTCACCCTGTTTGGGTTCAAAAAGGGTGACATAGTCTATATCAATGCCCGAAGCCAGTTCCGAGACATAAGGGAACTCGGCTTTACTGGAGGTAATAAACACGGGTTTATTCAGATCTGAGATGGCATCCTGAATCTTGATTTCAGGCATAAAGTATTCGCCCGGACTCACTGCAATCACAGCCCTGACAAGGCTATCAGAAAGTGCAACTTTCAGACTCAGGGAGCCATTGGCACCGCTTCCAAACAGCACTACTGGAAGGTTTGACTTCTCACCGACATACTTGATGGCTGCCAACATATCCTGTTCGATTTCGCTGAGGCCGGATTCAAGATGCTTCTCCCGAAGTTGTTTAGCTGTTTGATTGGAGACAAAATTGTCATTTCCTCCGTTTCGAAGGTCAAGGGCCAAACAGTTATAATCCAGTTTACAGAGCCTGCGTGCAATGGTGCTATACTCACCTCTGCTGGAGCCCTGTTCGTGGAAAAGCAATACGTAGGGCTTGAAGGGATCAATGATATATTCGTCTGCGGTGAGCTCAAGACCGTCGTCGGCAGTGAATGTAATTGTCTTTACACGAATTGTATTAAAGGAGCTGAAAATAAAAGTAAAAAATAAGATGCCTGCCAAAGATACAAGCAAAATAGCTTTGCTCCTCAGACCACTATGTCTTTGCTGTTTCTGCAAGAACGATGATTTTGTTATTTTTTGCCTCAATCACGCCACCATCCACCTTAAAAAATGTGGTAAGCCCCTTGACATCTACAATTTTAATTTTGCCTTGTTCAAGGGTAGAGATAATGGGAGCATGGTTCCTGAGGATCT
Organism: Bacteroidota bacterium; assembly: GCA_003648635.1. Lineage (GTDB taxonomy): Bacteria > Bacteroidota > Bacteroidia > Bacteroidales. The sequence continues at coordinate 39,853 of QMPQ01000003.1, forward strand.
CAAATGAGCCTTTGGAGCCGGGTACCTGGACCAGGTCCACCTCTCCCGAGTATAATTTTTGATCCGGTGCAATAATCTCAAGCAACATATCACATTAAGCTTTAGTGTCGGCCAGCATCTTCTTGCCCTTCTCAATGGCCTCTTCAATGGTTCCAACCAGGTTGAAAGCAGCTTCGGGGTATTCATCCACTTCTCCGTCCATGATCATATTGAATCCCTTGATGGCATCTTCAATATTAACAAATACACCAGGCGTCCCGGTGAACTGCTCTGCCACAAAGAAGGGTTGTGAAAGGAACCTGGATACCCTCCGGGCCCTGTGAACCACCTGCTTATCTTCTTCAGAAAGTTCGTCCATACCCAGGATGGCAATAATATCCTGCAATTCATTGTAACGTTGCAACAGTACTTTAATGCGTTGTGCGGTATTATAATGTTCGTCGCCAACAATCTCCGCTTTCAGTATCCGGGAAGTGGAATCCAGCGGATCCACAGCCGGGTAGATACCCAGGGAGGCAATTTTCCGACTCAGTACGGTTTGTGCATCCAGGTGAGCAAAAGTGGTGGCAGGTGCCGGGTCTGTCAGGTCATCAGCAGGCACGTAGATGGCCTGGATGGATGTGATCGATCCCCGCCTTGTTGAGGTGATACGCTCCTGCATAATACCCATTTCAGTGGCCAGGGTTGGTTGATATCCCACAGCAGAGGGCATTCGGCCCAGAAGTGCCGATACCTCGGAACCTGCCTGGGTGAAGCGAAAGATATTATCCACGAAGAAGAGAATATCCTTTCCGCCACTCTCCTCATCGCCGTCACGGAAGGATTCCGCTACTGCCAAACCGGATAAGGCTACGGTAGAACGTGCTCCGGGGGGCTCATTCATCTGGCCAAATACCAGAGTGGCCTGTGATTTTTCCAGCTCTTCATGATCGATTTTACTCAGGTCCCAGGAGCCTTCCTCCATGCTCTTCTCGAACTCTTTCCCGTATTTGATTACACCTGATTCGATCATTTCACGAAGCAGGTCATTTCCTTCCCTGGTTCTTTCACCAACCCCTGCAAATACAGAGATTCCTTCATATTTCTTGGCAATGTTATTGATCAGCTCCATGATGATCACTGTTTTGCCTACACCGGCACCACCAAAAAGACCAATCTTGCCACCCTTGGCATAGGGTTCCAACAGGTCAATTACCTTGATTCCTGTAAAAAGCACCTCTGTTTCGGTTGAGAGATCCTCATATTTTGGGGGATGGTTATGTACCTGGTATCCCTGGCTGGAATCCACCGGACCAATACCATCGATGGCTTCTCCTATAACATTCAGCAGGCGTCCTTTAACGGTATCTCCTTTTGGCATTCTGATGGTTTCACCTGTTGCCACCACCTTAGTGCCACGCTGAAGGCCATCGGTAGCGTCCATGGCAATGGTCCTGACTGTATGTTCACCAACGTGTTGCTGAACCTCAACAATCAGTTTCTGTCCACTTTCGCGTTCAATTTCAAGTGCTTCGTATATGCTGGGAAGCTTATCACCTGTCTCTTCAAAACTTACATCAATCACAGGTCCGATTACCTGTATGATTTTACCAATCATTTTTGCCATTCCTAGAAAGCTGTTTTTATGCGATAAAAAGTATTGTTTTTCGAAGCACAAATTTAGTATTTTTTTAGCTTGGTCGACTGAATTTAAGCAGAAAGTTGAAAGGCTGAATGAATGAATGAATTTTTGGGATTATTTGAAACCGAAAGCCCTCAATTTTCGTAGAATCAAATTCTAAACCCGAAGCACGTGAGAATTTCCCATGCCATTAGGAGTTCATTGTTAATATCTGCCTTGTTCATGATGACCTGTTTGGATGGCTCGGCTCAGATAAGCAGGATAGGGGCTGGATTTGCATTCTCTACTCCAGTTGACTTTAATTATGGGGAGACAGGAAATCCCGGCATTGTGGTGAAGACCTGGATCACCTTGAATAAAGCAAGCACCTTTCATGTAGTCCCTTCTGTAACGGCATACAACCGGTACAAATTTGAAACGGGGTATTCTATTTTGACCAATTATATGTTCCAGGGAGATCTGGATTTTCAATATACCCTGTTCCATGAGGAAACTGTAAAACTTGTGGCTTTTGCAGGAGGAAACGTGACCTATCTGAATTCAGATTTTGAACCTCTCATAGTTACAGGAAATGAGACCATTACCGATACAGCAGATTTTGCATTAGGAGGGAATGTGGGGATGGCTCTTGAATTGAGAATGGGCCCGAAATGGGACTTTTATATCAGCGGAAAATATACTTTCTCGCAATACTCCACGTTTGTTATTTCGGTGCAGGGGGTGTACTATTTTAAAACCAGGAGAAGAGCATACAAGAGATGATTTTTTATATCTTTAATCACTATATATTGAGTATTAACCTGTTTCAGAATTGATATAGATATGGCAAGCTTAAGTTTTTTACTTGGGATGATACCCGGTACCGAGAAGGTAGAAACAGCGGATGATCAACTAAGAGCAGATTATAAAGCATTTAAGGATTATGAAGTTTCAGATGAACTGAAGCACTACCTTGATATAGAGAAGGAAGTAAAATCAAGTGATTTTGCCCTTAGGAAGAGAAGGATACTTAAGGAGAAGTATAAGGCCTCTGAAGCGTTCAGGAAAGAGCTTCGATATAACCAGCTAATGAAGCGCTCCAAGGGTGATGAGAAATCAGAAGAATTGGGAAAGCTTGATGAGTATATCGATTCGGAAGAATTTATCAAGCAGAAGCAATACCTGACCATGAAGCCTGCCGAGCGGTATGAGACCACAAATGAATATCAAAAAGAAACAGAATATAAAACACTTAAGAAATCGGAGAAGGTTGTATGGTATTACAAAACAAAAAAGAAGTACCCTTTCAAAGAGATTGAAAGATGGGACCTGACCTTTGATGAGAAGTTCAATGAGAGTAAGCTGAATACTTCCAAGTGGATGACTCAGAATTTCTGGGGCGAAAAGAGTATGGATGAACCCTATGCAATGGAAGATGACAGGAGCTTCCCAAGCAATGGAGACAACATTGAATTCTATGATAATAAGCTAAGAATTGTTACTAAGCCAGGTAAAGCAGAAGGCCTGGTCTGGAGGACTGAGCAGGGATTTGTTCGCGAAGCTTTTGATTTTACTTCGGGAATGATCAGCACGGCTAAGAGTTTCAAGCAAAAATATGGGGTTTTCAATGCCAAAATTAAGATGGCAGGCGGCTCTGTGGCCCAGGCGTTCTGGATGGTGTCGGAGACTATGCTCCCTCATATTGATGTGGCCCGTTTCGAAAACGGGAAGCTTTATTCCAACTACTTCTGGGGAGGGGGATCATCAGCACATAAATCCCTTTCAAAAACCGGTGGTGCCAAGTATGCAGATGAGTATTTTATTTACACCCTGGAGTGGACACCCAATAAACTGACCTGGAAGATCAATGGTAAGATATTTAAGACGCAGACCTCTGGTGTTCCTCAGGAAGAAATGTACATCAATTTCTCGTCCAATCTGAAGAAGGATGCTGCTGAAAGCGGACTTCCCTCTGCCATGGAGGTTGACTGGATAAGGGTATATAAGCTGAAGGAAAAGTAGTACTCAGTTTGACAATTCAAAGTAAGATCTCCTGCTTTGTCCGATTCCTAAATCATTACACAACAGTGAATCCATTATTTAACATGAATTGTAATTTTCATCTGGTTCCAAATGTAATTATCTGCATGTGACTGCCCTTTTTCGTTTTTCATTGCATCCGACCAAATCAACGTCATTTTAGTGCCATCTCCACTAATCCATTTTGGAGATAACTTTGGTTGATATGTCCTGTTCTTCTCATTGTCAACAATCCAATAATCTGTATAAAAGAATTCTTCCCATGGTCCATAAGGATTTTCTGAATACCAGAACCCCAGACTACCCGTCTCAGTATGCATCCAGGCATCATAATAATCCTTATCAGAATCTGTCATACCATGACCTGCATATGTGCCTCCGTTGACCATGATATAAAGGCCCAGTCCTTCATTCCAAACAACCGATGGTAACCAGGAGTACCATCCGAAAAAATGACCCTCTGAACTTTTATCAGGATACTCAACTGCATAACCACGCTTAGTAATGTCGTCAGACCATTTGGCTTGGTTATTTCCATCATAGTTTGTGAAATATTGCCATTCATCTCTGACACCAATTTTCTCTTTTGCCATTCTGGCAAGGGTAAGTTTATTTGCCTTTGCACCTTCGGGCGAATAAATATAAACGAATCCATCTTTGGTGGCTCTGCTATTTTGTCCATTTTGTACAAAATCAACAAAAGAAAAGGGGTACGCCTGTTGTTCCTGATGTGGCATACCATATTCTTCCAGAAAAAACATCTCTTCATTATTTACTACATTTCTCATGCTGTCCATTACGCCAAGCAACAACTCATCACCATTTTTGTCAATCCGGTTCCAGGAAGCACCATTATCGGATGATTTCAATAATTTAATTCCTGTAAATGGTCCCGACCAACTTGTGCCCGGAGTTTTGGAAATTATAGAATACAAATCGTCATCAACTGACACAATTCCATACCCAAACCAACTGCCTTCTCCTCCACTAAAATCAGGATAATTGGGAATATCTTCTCGTTGAAAATCTTCTGCTTCTCCATTTATTCGAAATAAATGATTATGAAAACCACCATGCGGATTATCAAGTTTGAGCCAATTTCCATCGCACATCGATACAACCTGCGATCCGTCTTTTGCCCAGGTTATACACCAATTATCGCCACCGGCACCCAATC
>QMPQ01000004.1 GCA_003648635.1 Bacteroidota bacterium
AAAGGATATTCGACGCATGTATTCCAACGTGGCTGAAATGGATCACAGGGTAGGGGAGCTATTGCAGCAGCTGGAAGCGGATGGCGAACTGGAAAACACAATCATTTTTTGGTATACGGATCATGGTGGGCCCTTGCCCAGACAGAAGCGCTTGCTGTATGACTCTGGACTAAAAGTACCCATGATCATCCGCTTCCCGGGATCGAATGGTGCAGGAAGCGTTGATGACCAGATGATTAGCTTTATTGACTTCCTGCCTTCAATTATTTCACTGGCAGGTATTGATCCTCCGGAATATTTGGATGGGAAGGCCTTCCTTGGAAAGTATAAGGCGACAAAAGAGCGTCATTTTATACATGCAGCGGCTGATCGCTTTGATGAACATGCAGATATGATCAGGGGCGTACGGAATGAGCGCTTCAAGTACCTGCGTAATTACAATCCACAGAAGGGCTATTATCTTCCACTGAGTTTCAGGGAGCAGATGGCTCTTATGCAGGAGATGCTTCAAATGCGGGATGCCGGAACCCTGGATGAAATCGAATCTCTATGGTTTCGCTCTTCGAAACCGGAAGAGGAACTTTTCGATTGTATCAATGATCCGGAAGAGTTATATAATCTTGCCGACGATCCGCAATATGCTGAAATACTATCCGAATTAAGAGCCGAATGCAGTCGATGGATGGAGGAGGTTGATGACAAGGGATTTGTGAATGAGCATGAGATGGTTAAGCAATTCTGGCCCGGGAGGATACAGCCTGTTACCAGTGATCCTTCCCTTCAGGAGGAAGCACAGAAGATCATTGCCATTTCAACAGATGAGGCCGGCAGTTACCTGGGTTACCAGTTGGTGGAAGATGGAGATACACTTAGCAGCCAATGGGAAATCTATACGGAGCCTGTAAAACTGAAAAATCAGCAACAACTCTATGCCATTGCTCATCGGAAGGGTTATTTACCCAGCCAGATTGTGAAGTGGGACTAATCTATTTTGTTTAACAGCATTACCTCCTTGCCATCTGCATCGTGAAATTTCAGCATGTTTTCGTTGATCTTCCAGCTTAATACTTCAGGTAAAGTAGCGTTGAATAGATCGGGGGTTTCCATATCCATACACATCATCCTAGTTCCAGCGGCTATTCCAAAGCGTATCGTAGAATCATCCAGTTCGATGATTCCGCCGTTGAAGTTATTGCAGGCATCACTGCCCATATAACGCATTTCACCCACATTGATCTCAAGCTGGGGAAGTGGGAGACTATCTCCTTCGGACAGCAGGGTCTCTCCATTGATTTCAATGGCGATCCAGATATCGTTGATCCTTAGCTTCAGGTCCTGCCTTTTCTCAAGGATTTCGACAAGGGTATATTCAATGGAGGAGGCATCTGCAGGAAGATCAGCTGAATCGGGCTGACTCTCTTTCACAATAATTTTATAGATATAACCAGCTTGATACTCAAATCCCTGGATAGATTCATGAAATGATTCCCAGATTGATGGATCCAGGGTTTCAGATTTTTGAATCTGTAAGCACTTCATGGGAGTTAGTCCCACACAGGATACCTTCGTACTGTTCACCCAGTAGATATGATGATCTTGATTCTTTTCTCCTGCCCCACACGACAGAAAGAAAATGGTGCCAATTAGAAAGTACAGTTGTTTCATAATGCCAGTAAGCATTCATTAATTGTAAGCAGTACTTACTTAAACTGATAGAGGAATACAATAACTCCCTTCAAGGCATGCTTCTTGCTCCCTTTGATCTCAAGGATGACATCCACCTCTGTTTTAGCGGTTCCCCTCAGGTTGGTAATGGCCTTCAGTTTGGTCACTATCCGCACTTCACTGTCAACGACGACAGCCTGACCAAATCTCATGTTTTCAATCGCGTAGTTCACCAACATGGTGATATTGTTTACTTCGATGGACTGGAACCAGAGGTAGGCAAGCATGGAGACACTCAGGTAGCCATGTGCAATAGTGGATCCATATGGACTCTCCTTTTTCGCTCTTTCTACATCCACATGAATCCACTGGTGATCCAGGGTAGCATCTGCAAACAGGTTGATTTGCTCTTGTGTAATCTTATGGTAGTCAGAGCTTGCCAATTCTTTACCCACGTATTGCTCAAACTCTTCGTAGCTGTTGATGATTAGTTTCCCCATATATATCCTTTAGGATGATAAACATAAATTTAGGCAAAGGGTTCAATCTGTCAGTTGAAGGGTGAGCCATTGCACTTTGGGATCAGCTTCCGGGGTGAGGGTAAAGTCGACCCGCAAGTTCTGTTCTTTTCCCTTGAGAAAAAAACTTCCACGCAGTTGGTTTTCAGGGATCACCGGTCCGGTGGACACAATCTCCCCCAGCTGGTTCAATAGCTCACTGGCTTCAGACATTCTTCTTTCCCTGGAGATATCCATATAGAGATTTGCTGCCACAATATCTTTTTCCAGCTCGGGATCCCAGCTTACTATCAATTGAGCTACTTGTTCCTTTCTAAGCTCCAGAATTTCAGAAGCTGGCAAGATTCTGGGCCTGAACAAACCCTGATCGATCAGTTTACTTATCACCTTATAGTTGGCCTTTTTTACGATTCCACCAGCATAGGTAAGATTGCTGAATGCCATGATGCCTATGCCGTGCTGTGGATAGAACATATAGCTGCTTCCGAATCCGGGAAGTCCTCCGCCATGGCCCATCTCCAAGACTCCCTCAAGGTCCTTAATGCCCCTCAGACCGTAACCATATCCCTGTATCATGGGCCTGGTATCGTTCCCAAACCATTTAGAATCGCTAAGGTACCTGGGCTTGTTCAAGCTGTGCATCTCCCTGAGCGTGCTTCTTTTAACAGGACCCGATTCAGCATCACTTCTTGCTGGCCACGCCGAAAGGTGATAAGAGACATATTTGCTGAAATCCTCAATGGAGGTAATCAGTCCACCCATGGCACCAAAAGCACCATCGTGCAGCAGAGGTTCAGCTACCCATCTTTCATCTTCCCACCAGTAGCCCTGCGCCAGAAGCTCTTCAGGAACCTCGCTGTATTCCCAGAAAGTGCTGGTCATATCCAGGGGATGCAGGATATTCCTGGTAATATATTCCTGATATGGCAGGTCTGAAACAGCAGTTATAATATGCCCGAGCAGACCAAAGCCCAGGTTGCTGTACTCATAGTGAAGGGAGGGAACAGATGAAAAAGAAATTCCTTCTTCAACCTGTCCCATTAAGGCATCATCGCTTATATCCAGGAAGCGGTCACCCCAGGGATTATCTTCAGGAAATCCTGCAGTCATGGTAAGAAGGTTGAAAATAGTTATAGTAGAGGCATCTGCAGTCAGATATTTGAGCTGTTCTAATTCAGGCATATACCTGGAGACAGGATCTGACAGAGAGAGCTTTCCCTCATCCCTCAGTTTCAGGATGGCCATGGCCGTAAAACTTTTAGTCATGGATGCGATCCTGAAAAGTGAATGTTCCGTAACTGAAGAGCCGGTCTCCAAATTGGTGACTCCAGAAGCCCCAAAAAAGACCAGTGAATCATCCACCACCAGGCCATAGGCTATACCAGGGAGATGCTGATTTGCTGAGTATTCTATATAATAGTGATGTGATTCCGCCAGGGCTAAGCCTATTTTTTGAATACGCTCCTGCTCTTTGAACACGGGAGGGACATAGCTAGTTGAGAATTGATTGGGCGCAGCTTTCTCTGCAGACTCATGTCCGGATCGCGTAGAGCATCCGCACAGGCACAGCAGGATTATGTTCAGGAAAATCAGTGGTATAGATTTCATAGTGCTGCAGCTTTGGATTGAACTATTCAAACAATAGAGTGGGATCCAGGGGGTAGCGACCGAATAGTTTTCCGTAGATGGCCAGTCCACCGGGCATTCCTTCATCCACCTCAAAGCGGATGTTCAGCTTTCCGTCAGGTGAATTACGAAGCAGTTCAAGTGGAATATTTGATTTAAGGAGGTAGCCATAGGAGCCGGCTTCCCTGAGTAAGCCATCCTGTAGTTGCGAAAACCAGGAGAGCACTCCCCGGTGATCTGCAGGATCATCTTCCAGGTAGAAGACATCGACCACTTTGCCGTTTACTTTTACTTTTACCAGACTTGCATACTTGTAGCTATCCGTCATAGGATAGGAATTGGGATTCCGGCTGGGATCGAAAGTGCCTCTTCCCTGCATGTAATCAAAGCCCAGGTTACTTTTATCCTTCCTGTCCTTGCCGTGAAGTTTTTTCGCAGATGCTTCGAAAACGAGGGTGACCTTCCTCACTGTATCCAGGTTCAGGGAAGCTGGAAGCTCTACATCGTAGGAGAAAAAACCTTCTCCTGCACCATTTACTTTCAAGCCATCCAGGATGTTCCACTGGCCATCGGACCATGAAGCTTCCGTGAAGGAGGAAGGTGCAAAGGGTACCTGGTGAGTTTCTTCAGGCTGATCCGGACCGGACTGTTTCCGTTCTTCCACCAGGAAGCTTGTAAAGTTCAGGTGATAGATATAGGCATTTTCGTCACGTAGCCTGAGTGTCAGGTGATAAAGCCCTGGTGTTTCGGGCATTCGAACAGAAAGGGGGGTCACCTTGCCATTAAAATAGGGGAGGGATTCAAGTATTTCACTTTTCAGGAATATGTGACGAAATTTTCCCTGGTGGTCCCTTCCCGATAGTTCATAGTCAAGAATATAGTGATCGGGCGGTACCTGATCGGTCATCACCGACAGGAAGAGAGGAACCTTGATCAGTCCGTCGGGTCTCACAGACTGGCAGAGTTTTGATCCGGTGGACAGGTATACATCACTGTGCATGTGCCGGAGCTCCATGTCAGGAATGAAATCATTAAATCCTGTATATTTCTCAGTGCGGTCAAATTTATAGTAGCCGTTCCACTCATTAATTACATCGTGATGTTCGGTGTAGAGCCATCCGGCAACCTGCGGGTGCTGCCTGAATTCATTCATCATGATATGGTAATCCCAGCTCCAGTCCACATCTCCAGTACTTCCAGTATAACCCCACACATTCCCGCATTCACTGTTGAGCATGGGGACCTTTGTCTGTTTGTTACCCCCGATAAAGTTCCATTCAGAACCTGCATAGGTATTATCGACCACATTATCGAGAAAATCGCTCCACTTATAACCAGGCAGGTAAGCGTGCCATGTATTGAGATCGGTTAACACATGATCATAGTTACAGGGAGAGTTATCCTCAATGAGCCGGCTTTGATCAAGCTCTTTGGCCTGGACAAATTTCTCCCTGACCCAGTCCTGGGTTTCACTAAGGTAGGCACGATCTTTTCCCTTGCCTGAAAAGAGTCCCCAGGTTTCATTAAACAGAACCCAGGAGAATATGGATGGATGATTATAGTCACGTGCAATCATCTCCCGCATGGCATATTCCCATTCCTGCCTTGCTTCCTCATCGGGTTCACCCCAGAAATTGGGAACATCTGCCATAATCAGCAAACCCAGTTTATCGGCCCAGTATAGTTTGCGGGGCACCTCTACTTTGATATGAATCCGGTTGCCATTGAGGCCTATTTTTTTGGATCTGATAATTTCATCCCGCATAAATTCATCACTGGGATAGGTGTAGTACCCATCGGGGTGATAAGCCTGATCAAGACTCAGTTGCAGGTAAATTGGCCTGTTGTTCAGAGCCACATATGGCAGGTCAGTTCCAGGAAGATTCATAATGCTGATCTTACGCATGCCAAAATAGGTGGAGAACTCATCATATACGGTCTGGTTGTTGTGAAGCTGGACTTTCAGATCATAGAGGTAAGGATTGTCCAGATCCCAGAGTTGTGGGTTAGGAATTGTGACTTCAAAATCTACCTCCTGCATCTTTTTTCCAATCTTCGGTGAGGAGATCATTCCTGCCAGTTCTTTGTTGGGAAATGAGAGATTTATATAGAGGTCCTCTTCAGCACTCTGGTCCAGCACTGCGTGTACCCTGACCGAACCATTGTCAATGTCCGGAGTGAAATGTATATGTTTCAGTGCAACGGATCCCCTGCTTTCCAGATAGACGGTTTGCCAGATTCCTTTGGCTTCACCATAACCCTGTTTTCCCTCCAGTTTAAAGGGGTGTGGAGTATCATCCACACGCAAAACCAGCTGATGGACCTTCCCGGGTGTGGTAAAATGAGTAAGATCAAATTCAAAGGGGGTATATCCACCCCGGTGCTCACCCACAAATTCGCCATCGATCCAAACGCTTGTAAGCCAGTCACATGCTCCGATTACCAGAAATCTTCTTTTACCACTCCAGTCTTCCGGAATAGTCAGTGGGCGGCTATACCAGGCCATATGAGCCAGGTCTTCCACTCCCGAAAGCTTAGAACCCCAGGGGAATGGCACTGTTATTTCTTCAGTGAATATGGGATGGATATACCACTGTTCTTCCACTCCCACATCAAGACTGTCGAATTGAAATTCCCAGGAGCCATTAAGGTTGATCCAGGCCTCACGCTGGAAATCAGGACGGGGATGCTCGGGCAGGGGGATGTCCTGTGCATGCATATTCACACTCATTAGGATGATGGCAAGAACCTGGGTTCCTGCAAGTCGGACTCTGTTCATTATCAAAGCTTTATTTTACAACAATAATCTAAGGATCATTCTGAAATGGCCACTCCCACATAAGAGTCGGCTGTTCCATAATAGAGAAACCACTTGGATTGATAGTATACCAGTCCTTCAGCAAAGGTGGTCCCCGATTTATACTGACCTGTAAGTTCATGTGGCAGCGTAGGTCTTAGCAGGCAGGTATCGGAACGAAACAGAACTTCTTCGGGATTGGCAGGATCAAAAACAATTTTTCCAACTGAATAGGTTCCTCTGGGCAGATCAGGAGAGGCATCATCACCATCCGAATTCTTGCCATTGTAGAGCAGAACAATGCCCTCCTCTAAAATTACTGCCGGGGGCCCACATTCAGTGAGCATGCTATCGAAATACCCGGGCCGTGTTTTAATGATCGCCTCCAGTTCGCCCTCCTCATCGAGAGCAGGATACCAGTCGTAAAGATTCTCTGACCAGGCCAGGTTGATAAACTGTTCGCCCCAGTACATCCAGTACTTGCCGTCAATTTTAGCCACCACCTGATTCTCACCTTCCAGACGGGTGATAATGGAACCCGATTTGGACCAGTTTCCCATAAATTTGCCGTCGTAAGCATTTGCGAAAGCAGGCCCCTTTTTCTCCCAGTTTATAAGATCGGTAGAGTGGGCAATACTTAGTCTGGCCACATCATTGTTCCATGAGGTATAGGCCATCACATACAGGCCTTCTTCGGTGACGACCACTCTGGGGTCCTCACAACCACCCGGATAATCGTACTGCAGAAACTGTCCGCTATCGGGATAGAGAACAGGGGTAGGGTAGATCTCAAAATGAAGTCCATCTTCACTGGTAGCCAGTCCAATCCTGGAAGTACGACCGCCAAGGATGGCCTCAGGATTGTCTTCTGCTCTGAATAACATATGGATCTTATTGTCCTTTACTATGGCAGCCGGATTAAAAACATCCGCCTTCTGCCACTGTACCAGTTCATTTTTAACTGGACAGAGAAATGTATAGGATGAGTCAGCACTCATGATGGGATTTTCTTCCGGCTTATAGAAATTCAGGAATGCCCCTTTGGTTTCGCTTGTGGGTTTGACGCCTGTGGTACATCCTGCAATCAAAAGCAGTGTTAGTAGATAGATAAATTTTTTCATGTTTTCTTTGAGTTTATGCCTTGTTCCATGCTTTTTTCATAAGTTTTTTGGTGATCAGGATACCCTCGTGCTCGCTCTTCTCCATTCCCTCGTATTCTATACCGATGTAACCATTGTAATCAGACTTTTTTACAATCTTCATCATCCTGTAATAGTCGATCTTAGTATCCTCGCCCTGTTCATTGAAATTATAGGACTTGGCACTAACTGCTTTGGCAAAGGGAAGGAGTTCGCTTACTCCCTTATACCTGTCATATTCTTTGTCGCAATCTCCCTGGGTAGTACCCCATTTGGCAGAAAGGCACCAATTCCCGAAATCCGGAAAGGATCCAAAATTAGGTCGGTTCACTTCTTTGATAATCCCCGCAATCAGGGTAGCATCAGAGCTGAAAAGTCCGTGGTTCTCAATCACAATATTGACATCTGATTTTGCAGCATAATCGGCCAGTCTGGCCATTCCATCCATGATGGCCATCCGGTAGATATCCCTGTCAGCATCGCCAAAGGCATTTACCCGCATGGTAGGACATCCCAGGAGTTTAGCAACATTGATCCATTTATAGTGATTCTCCACTGATTTCAGACGCTCTTTTTCACTGGCAGCTCCCAGGTCCCCCTCATCATCGACCATCAGTACCAGGTTTCTTACCCCGGCGTTTGCTGAACGTGTTTTCATATTGTTCCAGAAAGCTTCGTCATTTGCCTTGTCCGGGTACAGGCCGTTTACAAATTCAACCGCATCAATCCCATATTTCTCCATGGCAATAGAGGCAAAATCGACCGGATCCAGGGAACCGTCTCCAAAACTCCGGTGCAGTGACCATTGCGCCAGTGATATCTGTAGTGCTTTTTCTTGAAAGCTACATGCAATCAATGGGGTGGTAGCCAACGCAGTTGCGCCCATTGCGCTGTTTCTGATAAACGTTCTTCTTTTCATGGGGCTTGAGATCTTATTTAAATATTAATGTCATCTTATTGCACAAAAAGTGTGTATTCAGAGATCCACTCCTCCTCTTCTCCAGGCTCCACGGTAATCCATATAGAGTTCTCTGGACTTAAGGTTGTCTTGCATGCCCAAAAGGCCATCCGGTAGAGCGGCTTATCTATCGTATAAGTAACACCGGCACCTGATTTACGATTGATTACGGTAACCTGATGATCCGCAACTTCGTCGCTATACCCCTTAAGCAACAGGAAAAAGGAGTCATCGCCTTCCAGATCCTTTATAAAGTTCAATTCTTTATCCTTAATTTCAACAAAGCCCTTGGGATCATCTTCGGTGTTAATAGGGTAGGGGAAGCTGATATTAAATGCGGTGCCGCTCTGCTCCCCATCGATCATAAAGAAGTTATGATTGAACTGATCCGTTTCAATGGCTTTAACCCCTGTGTTCTGCAGCTTATGTTCTATGATAAAACCATTACTCTTCAGTTTTATAATCTTCTGATATATGTAACTAAACCCGATATCGCTATTTAACTCATGTGTGAATGAGATCCGATCAGCTCCATGTTCCACAGTCCACTTCCCATGGTCCAGCAACTTGTAAGAGTTTCTGAAACTGTAGGACTCTTCATCCGGCTTTTCAATGACACCAACGCCTATCCTCACGTACTTTCCACCTGCCTCTGCTTCCTCATATCCCAAACCTGGTTTAATATAACCTTCAACCGGACCGGTAAGATCTTCATGAAACAGGGGATCATGTGTATCCTTCCAGTACCCAAAGTACTCATGGCCCTTGTATTTAACGCTGCCTATCACGCCCGACCAATCAAAGCGGGTACCACGATATAAGCCATTTTCCGCATCAGGCAGGTATAGCTTCATCTCCACTTCTTCATTGGAAATGGTCAGGGATGGATATTGATCGAAATTCATGTCATTAAAAGTACAACTTCCAATGGCTAGAGCCATGGCAGCTATTGATAATTGCATTGCAATGTTTTTTTTCATGATCTCTGGTTTAGTGTTTAAGGAATATCAGTTAAAAAGCTCTTTCATTGATTTTATTTCCATCCGGGCATTTCCTCTCTGGTAATAACAGCAGGATGCTCATATATCTCAATAATCTGCTCCTTCGTGTTACCTTGCTTGACAAGCTCGGCCCAGGGCATAAAAAAGACCCAGCGTGGTTGTGCATCAAGAATTTCCGGACTTGGGAGTCTGGAGCACTCTCCAATAGCCATAGGTTTATCTCCAACAATTGGGAGAATGTAGTTATACCAGGAAATATCATAGCCCTGGTCGTAGATATCAAATCCAAAAATATCCCAGTATTCGTTTCCCGGATTATATTCTTCAAAATCCCTGCTCATATCCTGCATATCCCATACCCAGATCAAATTGCTCAGACCTTTGATCCATGTGAAATAGTCATGGGTGATCCGGAAAAGCTCTGCAGTTCCCTGGGGCCCGGGCTTGCCTCCCCACCAGAATAAGCCCTGGTTCATCTCATGGAAGGGTCTGAAGAGGACCTCCACACCATTGTCTTCCAGATACTGGAGGTAGACAGCAACATCATCCATACGTTCTTTCCAAAGCTTGTTGAGAGGAGTTCCATCACTAATAAGCTCTGCCCATTGCTCATCATCCAGTTGAGCGTTTAGCAGTCCGGGATCCCATCCGCAGGGCTCCCCTAAATCAGGAGGACAGCCATGCCACATCAGGTTTATCACAGCACCATGATCCCATTGATTTTTCGCTTCATGGATCATCTCCCATCTGTTATCAATATTATCCTGTTGAAACAAAAAATCGCCACTCCAGAGGGCTGGATATTGCCCTGTGGTTTCCTTTATAAACCGGATCCACTTGTCCGGATCAGCATTTGGTTCCTTGTTATGCTGACCAGCCAGAGTCTTCTTGCCTGAGATACTCTTGATAAAATCCAGTGATTGCTTAGATTGTGCATTTGCTTTTGATGGCAGTTTTTGACTTGTGTGATCCACCACAATCTTCCATTCCCCATCGATCTTTCTCCAGATCAATAGGAAATGCCCGCCCGGCCGGTCATGTTTCCGCTCCAGCTCCCAACTTCCAGTGAGGCTCACAACTTCTTTGCTTTGCTGGGTCATATCTTTAATCTGAAAGCTTAGCTTGCCCATGGTTTCCTTGTCCGGATAGCCTCTTTTATAATTTTCAAGTGTCTGCTGCCAGCCCCTGGTGATTCCATTTGCTCCGCCAAACTGCAATTCTTCAGAGTTCCAGTATGCCTTCATAAAAGCATCAATATCTCCCTTGTTCCAGTCTACTTCCTGCTGGAAAAAGATCTTCTTGATTTCCTCAAAGTCTTTGTTGTTTTCCTGAGCCTGACTAAGTGTGCTAAAAGAGATCAGGCAGATCATCTGCATCAGTATGTTGCCTGGCAATTTTTGAATTTTCATTTTTCAAGTATTAATAATGCATTTGCCACAGGCCGTTCGCCTGTTTTATCACTGGGTATATTCACAAGTCCTTTATCTTTAAGCCACATGCTTGTGGACCCTCCACCATCCAGGTTTATAGCATCCTGACAACCAATTTCAAGCAGGAATTGTTGGACTTCATACAGGTTCATTCCGGCTGCCGTTTCGGAGCGTCCATCAATTGTGGCGCAGATGATAGATTCTTCAGTGATACCCACACATGTTCTCGGATGGCGATTGTTTGTAAATTTCATATCAGGCAGATCCTGTAGGATCGCATCTTTGATCAGCAAAGGACCGCTTACCATCACAAAGGCTTCCATTTTAGAGTCCTCATAACTGTGATGCAAATTAGCAGAATCTATCTCCAAAATGTTGTTTTTATACAAAATTATTGAGCCGTTAGTTAAACTATCAGGTACAGCCCATTTTAAGCCAGGTGTTCTGCTTCTGCTGATCACGGAATCATTTATTTCAAAATAGCTAACACTACCACCACTGTCCATATTAAAGAAGCCACCATTGATTGCAGCCCTTGCATTCCTGTTCTCCGCAATCTGGCTTGTTCTTAATAGTTCAGATGTTTGGTAGGCAAACTCTATGCTGTATTTATGCAGATATTCTTTAGCTACTATTAAGAGATTGATTCTCTGAGGACTGTCATATAGTGAGTCTGTTTCAATCTGAATATGAGTAAGGAAATCATTGTCAGTCAGCCAGGCTTGCTCAGTCGTCTGGCCATAGCTATAGAAACCTAAAAGTAAGAACGTGAGGGTGATTAGGCTTGTTAACTGCATTGTTTTATTACTCCCATTTAAAATTCCAGAGGGGTTCTACACCCAGGAGATGCTCCACAAAATAGTTCCACCTGAGTCTGGTAAAATATTTCTGATGCGCACCCTGATATCCATGCCGTTGACTGGGCAGGATAAGCATGTCAAATTGCTTATCAGCCTTAATAAGTGCTTCAGCAAGCTTAAATGTTGCCGATGGATTAACGTTCTCATCGATGCCTCCATGTGTAATAAGCAACTTTCCTTTCAGCTTCCCGGCCATAGTGATGTTTGATTGCAGGTGATAGGCAGAGTCAACCGGCCAGCCCATATACATTTCCGGCCACCAGGCCTTTTCCATTCTATGATCATGGTCGGCCGAACTCGCTACTGCCACTTTATAAAAGTCAGGATATGCCAACAAGGCATGTGCAGCATCATAACCTCCGGCCGAATGACCGAATATCCCGATACGTGATGTGTCAATCCAACTATAGCGCTCACCCAGCTGACGAATAGCACCCACATGATCTTCCAGATTACCACCAAGGTTCTTATAGGAGTAGTTGTGGAAGTGCTTTGAACGGCCCGATGATCCGAGTCCGTCAACAACGATGGCCACAAAGCCCAGCTCAGCATATGATTGAAGTAGAAATGCTCTTGAAAAGACCGTAGGGAAGAGCTGAGTATGCGGCCCCGTATAACTGAGTTCCAGGATGGGGTATATTTTTTCAGGATCAAAATTACTTGGTTTCCAGAGAGCCCCGTAAAGGGTGGTTTCACCGTCACGAGCCAGTGTAGTAAATATCTCCGGGGGAGTCCATCCATCCAGGAGGCTTACATCTGCATGTCCCAGTTCCAGAGTTATTTCACCTGATTCCAGTTCCCTCAAGGCCGTGGTGGTCTCTACATTAACTGTGGAAAAATTATCAATAAAGTAAGACCCGTCCGGCGAGATGCTGATTCTGTGATTGCAATCTTCTTCACTTAGCAATTTCAGATCTCCACCATTGAAGGATACGCTATAAAGATGTTGATAGTAAGGATTCCTATCCTTCTCCTTACCGGAAGCGAGGAAATAGATTAACTGTTGTTCTTCATCAATTCTTTCGATGCTGTTTACATAAAAATCCCCATGGGTGATTCTGGTCTCAATTTTGGTTTCCAGGACAAGACTATATAATTGTCGCCAGCCACTTTTCTCGGACAGGAAAAACAGAAGTCCGCTCTTTTCAGCAAGCTCATGGGTGAAGTTGTCAATATTGGTTGAGCTGGATTCCGAATACAGGGTTTCCACACGCTCTGTCTGAAGATCGAAAGTGTAGATGCTGTAATCTTGATAGCCCCGATTGGACCTGCTCAGATAAACCTTGCCAGGGGTACTGGACCACTCAACATATACATCATTGATATGCGTGCTTCTGGGCAAATCAGGTTTGATCTCGGAGCCACTATGCACATTAAAGAATACCGGCTCCATATAGATCATTGTTGTATCGCCGGGAGATCCGCGATAGTAGGAGAGCAGCCTGGGCCTGTAAAGGGAGTCCACACTCCAGTCGAGCAGGTACATTTTTTGCGCACTCCGGAGATCACATATATTCGTCTGAATCCATTCGCTATCTTCAGACCAGCTTACATCAAAATGTTCGGGTCGCTCCCCATTTTCACCCTCCATAATATCATACCACCCATACCTGGATGCATATTCGTATCCCTTTTTCCCTGAGGAACTGAGTTGCTTCTCCTTATTGTTAAGCTCAGATTTAACATAAAGGTTGTAGTCTTTTTGATAAGCAATCCAGTTTTTGTCAGGAGACACCTCCTCCTTTTCATTTTTCTCCTTTTTAGGAGGTGCACTTAATGCATAGGTATCTGTATTCAGAACAAAAGTCTTCTTCTCCGCACTTATTAATAGTTCTTTGGAATTCCTGTATTCGACTTTTGTAAGTGGCAGCATATCTGCCTTCAATTCAGAACCCAGGGAATCGGATAGAATGGCAGCCAGCTTCTGATGATCAAAGAGATCAGATCTAAGCATAGCGGGTAGAGTTATCTTATGATACCTTTTTTTTTCGGGACTTTGATGAACATACCACAGCCCGGTGCTGTCCGGAAACCAGTTTGGCTGAATATGCAGGTTAAACACCTTCTTGTTATTGAGGTTTTCCCCGAGGAAGCCTACAGCACGACTGTAATCATCTAAGGATATACTATCCTGGCTTGCAAGTATTTGAGGAATGAAGAGGACAAAGGCCAGTAGAAATTTCGAAGCTTTCATATTAAAATGTTCAAATTATCTAGGGTCAACTTCGGGAATTGAATGCAGCATATGGATATACTCAAGATCCTCTTCAGTGATGGTGATCAGGACAAGCCTGGGTGTTTCAATTTTCATCGGTTTTCTGCTTTATTGATTTGATACAATTTAATGTTTTTTTTGAGATTTTTCCAAGCTGTAAAAACCATTCGATATGTTTGTTGTTATATGCTTGCAGACAATTAATAACAAATTAATATTTAAAAAAAACTCTAACTAAAATGAAAAAGTCAATTTTATTATTTAGCCTGCTAATGGCTTGTTTTTCTGTATTTTCTCAATCAAATTTAGAGGAAATCGAACTTTACCAATCGCTTTTTGGAATGGAAAAAAAGGTCATTGTCTCCTCCTTTATTTCACTAGAAGGTGAAGTTTCCGATGCCTTCTGGAGTCAGTATGACGAATATGAATCAGCTCGCAAGGCTAATGGACAGAAGAGACTTGAATTACTGAGTAAGTATGCCAATTCATATCTTAATCTGGATGATGCGACAACCGATGCTCTTGTATCTGAAAGTATGAAAATAACCAAGGAACATACTAAACTTATAAATAAGTATTATAAAAGCATGAAAAAGGTTGCAGGTTCAAAAGCTGCGGCACAATTCTTCCAACTTGAGAATTATTTTCATGGTGTTGTTCGCACCAGCTTAATGGAAGAAATTCCCTTTATCGGCGAATTTGGTTTATAGCTAAGCACTTATTTTTTGCTATGCTTGCATCTACTTAAGTTCGAAATCTACCACCACTGGCAAATGGTCTGATAAGATAAGGGCCGTATCACTTGTGATAATTTCTGCTCTGGTAACTTCTATTGCCAGGTTTTTAGATGCGAAAATATAATCCAGTCGACGTTGATCCCCATGTTCGCCCTCTTTTTCTACCAGGGTAGGGAAGCTGCCCGGAAACTTATAAGTGGTGGTACGCAAACTGGCCTCAAGATCAACAAGCCCAAAGTCCAGGACATCCTGGATTACTGTATAATCAAGTTCCCCTTTATTCAGGTTATTCTCTTCATACATCAAATCACGCTCCTTGAAAAAAGGCCCTAGCCTGCCATGGGAATAATAGATGGAATCGAGTGGTGAGAAAGTATTAAAATCCCCGGCTAAAATTACTTTCGAGTTTGCTGGTAATGTTTTAATATCTTTCAGGATCTGATTGATTTCACTCTTCCTGGTTTCCCAGTTGGATGGATGTAAATGAATCACATAGAAATAGATGTCCTTGATTCTTACCCTCATCAGGCCATGATGGAAGCCTTGTGTTACTCGCTGTACATCTTCAATAGGATATCTTGAAGTAATACCGGTTGGAAATCCATCTTCTTTTAGTAATACACTATAAGGATGGCCATAGCTCTTTGCATCTTCCGCTAGTTTTTCTTGGGTATATTCATTGAGTTCCTGTAGAGATACAATATCGGCATCTTGTCCAGTCATCCATACAATCCAGCTCTCTTTTCTTTCGGGCACCTTGGTAAATCCATACCAGACATTGTGGGTGATGATTCTAAGATTTGCGGATTCATTATCAGCGCTTCTTTGAATTTGAGGTTTAGAATATCTCCATCCTTTCTTGAGTTGTTGAGACAAGGCTTCAACAAGATCCTTGTGTTCAGGATTGGCAGCTATGTTTATATTTTCCTGTGGATCGATCTGATGGTCGAATAGCTCATTAACTAAAAGATCGCCCGGCTTATTCTCCTCTTTTATCCAGCTGTACCACTCCACATACCTGTATCGATCAGTCCGAATGGCATAGCCCATTTGTTCTCCTTCAACCGTAGTTGTGCGACCAAAGCGACCTAAAAGGAACTGACTATAAGCAGCAGTTTTCCATTCCTGATCAGGATCAGCTAACAAGGGGACCAGGCTTGTTCCCTGTAAATGGTCAGAAACAGGGAAATTCGCCATTTCGCATAGTGTAGGATAGATATCTACAAATTCAGTCAGTGCATTGCTATGTTGTCCTTTTGCTTTCACACCTGCTCCACTAATCAGCAAGGGGACCCGGGTGTCAATCTCATAGTTTGTCTGTTTGCACCAACCGTTATGCTCTCCCAGTTTCCAGCCATGATCACCCCAGAGCACAACAATGGTGTTCTCTGCCAATCCAAGCCTCTCCAGCTCATCAATGAGTCTTCCGATTTGTGCATCCGTATAGGAAACACTGGCATAATAGCCATGCTTTATCTCTCTTTGCCGGTCTTCATCCCAGGGTTCTTCATTGGGCAGGGGGAGGTCATGGGAATCAGAATACCCCCGCAGCTCTGCTTCGCCATGAACAAGGTAAGCCGGGCTCCCTTCTGGTATAAATTGATTTTCAGCCAAAGGTATTTCACTTCGATCATATAGGTCCCAGTATTTTTTAGGGGCATTGAAGGGGAGGTGGGGCCTGTAATAGCCAACCGAAAGGAAAAAAGGTCTGCCATCAGATTTTAACTCCTGCAGGATTTCTATGGCCCGTGTGGTCTGAGCCCCGTCATAATAGGCATCATCATCCACATCTGCATTCTCAGTGGCATTTGCTTTCACATACCAGTGTCCCAGCTGATCAATCCTGGATCTCCCCTCTGCCTTTAATTGCTGAATCTTCATTTGTTGGATCTCCAGGTTTTCTGCATTGGCATAGACGGCGTCCGGATCAAAGGGGAAACCCTCTATATTCTCTGGAGTAATGGACCATGATATGGTATCCGGATCGTTGTTATGAAAAATTTTACCCAGGGCAATCGTTGTATATCCTTGTTGCTTGAAATACTGGGGAAGGGTAACCACGTCGGGTACATTATCCCTGAAGTCTGTTCTCAGATCCCAGACCTGAATGGAGTCAGGACGAAGACCGGTAAGGAGGCTGGCTCTTGATGGATTACACACAGCCTGCTGGCAATAGGCCCGGTCAAAAGTGACTCCTTGCCTGGCGAGACGATCCATGTTTGGTGTTTGAACGAAGGCATTCCCATAGGCACCAAATTCGGGGCGAAGGTCATCTACCGGGATGAACAGGATGTTTGGCAATGGTTTATCTCCCTCTGAATTTGAATTCTTTATGGAACAGGAGGCCATGATCAAAATCAAAAGAGACAAAAAAGAGTGGGACAGACTAAGTCTAAAATGTTTCATATAGTAGTAAGTTAGTTTGAAATCATTTGATACCCCGCCGTTTGTTACTTTTCCTCCTCATTTTTTGTAATCGGATTTGATAATTTCTCTTATTCCTTCTCTATATGGGGTGACTTCAAACGCAAATTGATTTGTGAATTTGTCTGAGTTAAAGATATAATCTCTGTCATATTGATACATCATTTCAGGCATTTCTCTCATAATAGGATTAAAAAGTCCCAGTAAGTTCACAATAAACTTTGTGGCGACTTGATATTTAGGTTCTACGCCCATCTCATTAGCAATGGTATCAATCCATTCCCGGCCGGTAAAGGTATTTTCCGCTGTGGGTAAGTGCCAGACTTGATTATATGCTTTTTCCGAATTACCAAGAAGGGCGGTTGCTTTACCTGCATCAGGAGTATAAGTATAGGAGTGCTTAAAATTTAATGAGGCCATCCAATTTGCTTTTTTCCCCTTGCTGAGTGGATTAAAAACAGTCTCTGTCAACACGCTGGTATTTTTTATTCCCGGGCCATAAAAATCTGCTGAACGAGCAATAAGAGCAGTTAGTTTACCTTCTTTAACCTTGTCCATTATCATGTCTGCTATCTCAGCGCGTATTACTCCTTTCTTACTTGGCGGCTTAATTAGGGTATCCTCTGTCATACCATCCAGATGGTTTAAGTCATACATGTAAATATTATCAAAGAATACCAATTTGCTCTTGTATTCTATGCAGGCATCAATTACATTTTTTATGAACACTGGCCAGCTTTGTTTCCAGGTTTTGTAAGCATATGGAAATCCCACAGTGGCGTAAACAATGGATGATCCTTCTACTGCCTCCCGAACATCCCTTGGATTCAAAAGGTCTGCCTGGAAAAGTTCATCTGTTTCATTTATTTTATAAGGATTTCTGCTTACCAGCCTTATGTCTGTTGAGTATTCATTTAAAGCCTTTGCAAGTTCAATCCCAATGGCCCCACCTGATCCTAGTATTGTTTGCATAAAATTTCCTTTCTTATTTATTTGAAGATTTGTTTTAAAGCTTCTTCCACTTCAGTTACAGGGCGTGCGCATGTTTTATCCTGGCACACATAAATAGTGGTTTGACCTTCTACTAATTTTCCTTCAAGCAAGGATAACCTTCCTTCATCTATTCCACCTGACAATAATACATTGGGCAGGTAGTGCTTGTTAAATTCTTTTCTTTTGCTTTCAAAACTGTCTCCTAAAATAGCCACTTCGTAGGGCGGACTGGCAAACCAACTCATCAAAACGTCCCAGTTTGCATAATAGGCGCCACCTAAGATTGCATTTTGCTTCACATTGTTCAGCATCTTTTTCGACATGCTAATGTAATCATCGTTGTAGAAATAATTTCCCAGTTGAAATAGATTTTTAGCCATTTCAGAATTGGAAGCGGGAATTACATTATCGGTGACCTCCATTTTCCTGGCTATAAGGTCTGGATCAAGATCTGAGGTGTAATAAAACATTCCGCTTGATTGGTCATAAAAATGATCAATAGTATATTCCGCCAAATGCTTTGCATCTACTAAGAACTTTTCATCAAATGTGGTCTGATACAAAGAAATAAATGCCCCAATGGTAAAGGCATAGTCATCCAGGAATGCGTTGATAGAAGCCTTACCATTTTTATAGTTTCGATATAGTCTATTATCCGGCTGTTTGATTTTCGTGTTTATGAAACTGGCATTTTGCAATGCTATCTCTAAATAGTCCTTATCATCTAAAACATTATACGCATCAATGTAGCCCTTCAGCATAAGTGCATTCCAGGATGTGATAATCTTATCATCAAGTCCAGGCGGAATCCGCTTTTCTCTTTCCTTCAGTAATATATTTTTTGCCTTTGTAAGCTGAATGCTTAAATCGCTCTCAGTGAGATTATGTTTATTTGCAATCCTACGATCATTCCCGGATTTATATAAAATATTCTGACCGTTTTCCCAATTTCCTTTTTCTTCAACATTGTAATAATCAATGATTAAAGCTGCATCGTCTCCCAGTACCTGTTGCAATTCATCTTGAGTCCAGACATAATACTTCCCTTCCTCTCCTTCACTGTCGGCGTCTAAGGAAGAATAAAAGCCACCCTCATCTGAGCTTAGTTCTCTTTGAATAAAATACAGGGTTTCCTTTATAATAACTTTATAGTAGTCGTCCTTGGTTTGTTGGTATGCAGACGAATACAAGCTTACAAGTTGTGCATTATCATAGAGCATTTTCTCAAAATGAGGTGCTTTCCAATAGGCATCGACAGAATATCGTGCAAATCCACCTCCAATTTGGTCGTAAATACCTCCATCGGCCATTTTATCTAATGTCAATGTAACCGCTCTCAGGGCAGCTTTATTTTTAGTTAGATAGTTGTAGTGTAGAAGAAATTGGCAGCCAACAGGTAATGGGAATTTTGGCGCACCTTTATGTCCCCCCTGAACATAATCTATATGATTTTTCCAGGTGGAAAAAGTATTATCTAAGTCCTTTATAGAAAATTCCGCTTCTTCTGCATTCAAATAAATCATCTCACTGGACTGGACTCCTTCTGTGAGAGCTAAGGCTTGTTGTTCTGCTTTTTCAGGATGTTCTTTTACAAAGGCCGATACTTTTGTAAGCATTTCAATCCATTGTTCACTTGTAAAATAAGTACCACCATAAACAGGCCGTCCATCAGGCAGGGCTATGCAGTTGAGTGGCCAGCCTCCTCTGCCAGCAATCAATTGAACGGCGCTCATATATACCTGGTCAATATCAGGTCGTTCCTCTCTATCCACTTTAATAGAAACAAAATGCTCATTCATATAACTTGCAACTTCTTCGTTTTCAAAACTTTCATGTTCCATTACATGACACCAATGACAAGCTGCATAACCAATACTTATAATAATTAATTTATTTTCTTTTTGAGCTTTATCCAATGCTTCCCTTCCCCAGGGATACCAGTTCACAGGATTATGGGCATGCTGCAACAAATAGGGACTGCTCTCATGAATGAGTTGGTTGGTATATTTGTGCTCAGAAGTATTCATATTCACCTTTGTATTTTGAGCCTGGCCGCAAGAAGCAAGTGAGAATAAATAAACAAACAGTATGGAATATATGTTTTTCATCGGCGCTTATACTTTAACAGAATTAAAGCAATTTAGTTTAGCGCCCTGAGCAGCTATAGTTTAATCAAGCTCTCTTATCATAATGTTTCTAAATGAAACCTTACCGGGGTGATCCTGAAAACAAATATGCCCTTCGGGAAATTTCCCGAAGTCGTACCAACGAGCGTCGCCGAGATACTCAGCTTCTTCTGGTTTGCTAAACTTGCTCTTGTCGAGCATAGCATCCCATTCTGGTCCTTGAAGTGGAAATGAATTAATTAGAACATCATTAAGTATTACTTCACCACGATTGGCTTTGTAATCAATTAGAATGTGATAAGAGTTCCATTGCTCAGATGGCCTGGCCACATTAGTTTTTGCAGGAGCGGATAAATCATATAAGGCCCCAACAAAATGTTTACGGGCATCCAGATCCTCTCTGGCATTATTTACTTCAATCTCTCCTCCGAGAGCTATATTGGGGTCGTCATATATGGCAGGATCCAAAATCTGGATTTCTGGTCCTGTTTGATAGGGATAGTTGTATTTTTCATCTTCTTGCACGCCCCACATAAATCCGCTATTTCCGCCGGGGATAATCTTCCAATCAAACTTTATTTCAAAATTCCCGTAAACTTTGTCAGACAGCAAGCTTGCATCTCCTTCGCCCGATTCCATATCTGATACACCATTAAAGATCAGGGTCTGATCTTCAACGATCCATCCTTTCTTAGCTCCATCATCCTGAAATATATGCCAGCCCTCCATAGAGTCATCAACAAGCAATGCTTTCCATTCAGAATTTGTGGTAGTACAGTTTGTAAGTACACACAGCAACAGTAAGTTTAGCAAGAGAGTCTTCTTCATAGCTTAGGTTTAGTATATGTCCAATTTAGGAAGAAATGTGCTACAGGCACCATTATATTCTTAATAAATAGTTGATATCTAAAAGGAGGAGAAACGGGCCCGGGGGAGCATATTTATATATCTTACAAATATCAATTATCTTTACACCTTCAAATTGAGGAAATAGATGAGTGAGAACAGGGAACAAGTGTTTGAAAATGAGGAGTTCCAGGTGCTTCTGAGGAAGTATGAGGATATGAGGGGCGGCACGCAGTCAATCTTCTTTGATGTGGAGGAGTTTGAGCAGATTATCGATTATTACCTGGACGATTTTCAGTATGATGAGGCGAAGGAAGCGGCAAATCTAGGTGAAAGGCAGCATCCGGCTTCGGTTGAGATCAAATACAAATTCATCCATATATACATTGAGCAGGGACAGCCTAAAAAAGCGCTTGCTCTTCTGGATGAAATCCCGGTATGGGAGGAAAACAATCCTGAACGTTATTTTCTGAAAGGGACGGCACTTTGTCTCACCGGAAAGCTGAAGGAGTCAGAAGTTCAATTCGACAGGGGACTGGAACTTTCTGGTAATGAGACTTTCGAGGCCTTGATTAATATCTCCATCGCCTTTGAAAATGTGCGGCATTTTGAGCAGGCAGTAAAGTACCTGATCCAGGCCTATCATCAACAACCGGAGAACCTTTCAGTACTCTATGACCTGGGCTACTTTTACGACCGCTTACATAAGTTTGACGAGAGTCTGAAATACTATCAGCAGTACCTTGATCTGGATCCCTATTCAGATAATGTCTGGTATAATCTGGGTATTGTTTATCATAAACTGGAGAGCTTTGAAAATGCGGTAGAGGCATACGATTTCTCCATTGCTATTAATCCTGACTATGCTTCATCTTATTTCAACAAGGCCAGTGTCTGGGTGAATGCAGGGAAGTATGAAAAAGCCATTGCATCCTACAGGGAGTTTCTTGAAGTAGAGCCGGAAAGCACACAGGCCTACTGCTATATGGGCGATTGTTATGAACAGATGAATCGGCTGGAAGATGCCCTTGGGGCCTTCCGCAGAGTGATTGAACTGGATAACAGCGATCCGGAAGGTTGGTTTGGGGCCGGAATGATCTATCATCGTCTGGGGAGTCAGCAGGAGGCAATCACCTACATTCTAAAGGCCATCGAATTTGATAATAAGAACCTCGATTACTGGATCAATCTGGGATATGCCAACGAAGATGCGGGGCTCACTGATCAGGCCATCAAGTGTTACTCTTATGTAACACGTACCGATGCTAAAGATCTGGATGGTTGGGGTGCATTGACAGGGCTCCTCATGAAGGAGGGACAATACGAAATTGCCCTGGGTTTTTTACGCGAGGCTTTTGTTCACCATACCGAAGATGCGGGAATAAAAATGAAGATGGCGGTTTGCCATCTGAAACAGGGAGATAAGGAGCTTTCTGTGAAATTTCTTAATGAAGCCCTTGAGGCAAACAGCGATCTTGATTCAGAATTTTCCTATTTTTTTCCTGAAGGTGTCAGGGATCTTGATATAGAGCAAATTATCCAACATTACAAAAAGTGAGATCTTATGAATTTTCCAATAACACATGTTCCTGAAAGAACTACGGGTAAACGCGATTTCGGTCTGACCATGATGATGGATAAAGGTTTAAGTCTGAAAGAATCTGAACACTTTATCGAATCCAGTGCACCCTATACCGACCTGGTTAAGTTCGGATTTGGAACAGCACTGATTACCCGCGATCTGAAAGAGAAGGTGAAACTCTACCAGTCGGCCGGATTAAAACCCTATTTCGGTGGAACCCTCTTTGAAATGTTCTATGTGCGTGGTGAGTTTGATGCTTACAGAAAGTTTGTGTCCGAATCGGGACTGGGCAATGTGGAAGTTTCGGATGGTACCATTAAAATGGATCATGATGAGAAACTGGAATGTATTTCCATTCTTGCTAAAGATTTTGAGGTGCTTTCTGAAATCGGTAGCAAAATAAAAGGAGTGGAGCTATCTAATGATATTTGGGTCTCTCATATGAAAACGGAGCTTGAAACCGGGGCATGGAAAGTAATTGCCGAAGCCAGGGAGAGCGGCACCATTGGGATCTATGAGTCCGATGGTTCAGCCAACAGGGAACTGATTGATGACATCATGAAAGAGATTTCAGTAAATGATGTATTGTGGGAGGCCCCTCTTAAGGCCCAGCAGACAATGTTTATTCAGCTGCTTGGAGCCAATGTAAACCTGGGGAACATTGCTCCTAACGAAGTGGTCTCCTTAGAGGCACTTCGATGTGGCATGCGAGGAGATACATTCTTTGATGTATTGCCCGAGGAGTTTCACACCAGAAAACAATAGGTTTTGAAGAAAAATGCAGCGAGGTATCTAAGCCTGGTACTCAAGGGAATGGGCATGGGAGCAGCAGATGTTGTGCCAGGAGTATCCGGGGGGACTATTGCATTTATAACCGGAATCTATGAGGAGCTGATTAATTCCATCAAGGGGATTAACCTGAAGGCCATCAAACTGTTCTTTACAGGCCGGTGGATTTCCTTCTGGAAACAGATCAATGGAAATTTCCTGCTGGCCGTATTTGCAGGGATCGCTATCTCGGTTCTATCCCTGGCCAAGGTGCTGGAATATCTGCTGGAAAACAAGCCTATTTTGATATGGTCCTTCTTTTTCGGATTGGTGCTGGCATCCTCTTATGTGGTTTCCCGTAAGATTACGCGCTGGCAATATCCCAAAGTAATTGCGCTTGTTGCTGGGATCGGTATCGCTTTCTATATTACCAGTGTTACTCCCACCACAACCACCGACGCCTCCTGGTTTGTTATCCTTTCGGGCGGATTAGCCTCTTGCGCCATGATCCTGCCAGGGATTTCAGGTAGCTTTATCTTATTGCTACTTGGTAAATACAGCTTTGCTCTTCATGCCGTTAACGAACGAATAATTCTCGATCTCCTTTTATTGGGAGTTGGAGCAGTGACCGGGCTTATCCTCTTTGCAAACCTGCTTTCCTGGCTGCTTAAAAAATACCACGATATCACCATTGCTGTGCTCGTTGGATTTATGATCGGATCCTTGAATAAGATATGGCCCTGGAAAGAGACCGTGAAGAGCATCATAGTTGAAGGTGAGCTCAGGCCACTGGTGGAGAAAAATATCCTGCCTTCTATTGGGAATCCGGGCGATCAGTTTTGGATGGCAATGCTAATGCTTGCTGCCGGTATTGCATTGATTCTTTTTGTGGAGATCGGACTGACCAGGAACAAAAAATCCAGCTAAGATGCGTCAGTTTGGACTGATCGGATATCCATTGGGACACAGTTTTTCAGCATCCTTCTTTGCTAAAAAGTTCAGGGAAGAGGAAATAGATGCTGGATACAGAAATTTCCCTCTGGAGACTATAAAGGAGTTCAAAGATCTGGTAAAACGAGAAGAGGACCTGGCGGGATTAAATGTGACGGTCCCTTACAAACAGGAGATTATACCCTACCTTGATTTACTGAGCCCCACGGCTGAGGCAATCAGGGCGGTAAACACCATTTCTTTCAGAAGGAGTGAGAGCAAGATGGAACTTGTGGGTGACAATACGGATGTAATTGGCTTCAGGAGATCCCTTGAACAACATCTGAAGTCTCACCACACTTCAGCACTGGTACTGGGAACAGGAGGATCTTCTAAAGCAGTTCTACATGTACTTGAGCTCCTGGACATCACTTACACCAGGGTGAGCCGTAGTGCTGGGGAAAAACGAATTACTTATGGGGAGCTTAAGGGGGATCTGGTGAATAAAACAACTATAATTGTAAATACCACCCCCCTGGGTATGTATCCCGGGGTGGAGACTTTCCCCCAAATTCCCTATGAAGCAATCTCAGCAAATCACCTCCTCTTCGACCTTGTCTATAATCCTGCTAAAACAGGCTTTCTTCAAAGAGGAGAGAAGCACGGAGCGAGTATAGTGAATGGCCATGATATGCTTATATACCAGGCCGAGGCGTCGTGGGAGATATGGAATAGTTAATAGTTAATGATGGCGAATATTTTCACAAAGGAGTTTACCATTGCATCCTATGACCTGAATCCAAAGGGTCAGGCGAGACTGACCAGTATGGCCAATTTTTTCCAGGAGGTGGCATACTACCACGCAAGTGAGCTGGGCCTGGGCTATCACGAAATGAAGACCAGGAAAACCACATGGGTGCTTTCAAGAATGCGGATTCATATGAAACGTTACCCGGTTTGGAACGAGCAGATCAAGCTGGAGACCTGGCCCAGTGGTGCAGAGAGGCTTTTTGCCCTCAGGGATTTTAGGGTGCTGGATAGCAAGGGGGAAATTATCGGTATGGCAAGTACGGCCTGGCTGATCCTGGATATAGATACCCACCGCCTGATCCGTCCCAAGGAGATGATGGAGCAGTTTAAAATGATCGTTCACGATGTACAAATGTTTGATAGGCCACTTGATAAGATCGCTGTACCTGGTGAATGCAGACTGATGAAAGAGCATGAAGTGGTATTTTCTGACCTGGATATCGTTGGTCATGTAAATAATATGAAGTATATGGAGTGGTGCATTGATGCTGCTAGCTCGGAGGACAACTCAGATATGGAGATACGTGAATTGGAGATCAATTTCAATCATGAAGCGCTGTTTGGAGATTGCATCCAGATTTCCGGCCTTGAGCAAACTGGTGGCGAAACATATTTTGTGGCTACCCGTGAGGACGATGGTCAGGAGATTATCAGCTCTCGTTTAAAAAGAGTTAGCATGCCTGGTACTTAACTAGTAACTAGTCACTATTCCCTATTTCGGGGTACCCTATATCCACCAGGAAAAGGCCCTTTGCCGGAGCAGAAGAACCTGCTTTTGAACGATCTTTCGCCTCTACTATCTTCTTAAATCCCTGGATATCCAGTTTCCCGCGGCCCACATCCAGGAGAGTTCCTGTTAAGGACCGTACCATGTTTCGAAGGAAGCGGTCGGCTGTTATTTCAAAAAGATATCCCTGATCAACATTTCTCCACCTGGCATTTGTAACCCTGCAGTTATTGGTTTTAACATTGGTATGTAGCTTGGCAAAACTGGTGAAATCGGTGGTTGCCAGGATCACTTTACAGCAGCTGTTTATGGCTTCCACATCAAGTTCTCCATAAACATAGTGGCTGTAATTCCTTTTGTAAAGCGGTTTTATAGAGGATATATGGTACTGGTAGCTTCTGTAGGTGGCAGAAAAACGGGCATGCATATCATCCGGAACTGTTGTAATTTTGTATATCACAATATCGGGAGGTAGAAAACGATTCAGTTTAAACAGGAACTGTTTGGATGCTGGAAGGTAAGTATCCGTTGAATCCAGGTCAAAATGTGCAATAAAATATGAGGCATGTACGCCTGTATCTGTACGCCCAGCACCGATTACAGCAATTTCCCGTTTCAGTAGGGTGGATAGGGCATTTTCCAGTACCTGCTGAACGGCAAGCTCATTTGGCTGAACCTGCCAGCCACAATAATTGCTGCCATCATAGGCCATATGAATGAAATATCTGCTCATTGTGCCATATTAAGTGAACAAATTTACCCTTTTCTTAACATTTTTTAACCCCTCATTCCTTTCGATTGGTCAATTTCGAGGCTATTTTTGTTCTCCGCATAAGAAGCGTGATTAACAAGATGATTATTAACATTAAAGAATCCATCATATGACTCAGGACGTAAACATCAAAGAGCTCAACGAAAGGATCAAGCAGGAGAGTGAGTTTGTGGATCTGATCACCCTGGAAATTCAGAAGGTGATTGTGGGACAGAAATCTTTGGTAGACCGATTGCTTATTGGTTTGTTGTCGGACGGACATATATTACTGGAAGGGGTGCCCGGACTTGCAAAGACGCTCGCCATCAGCACACTCTCACAAACCATCGATGCAG
The DNA here is from genome assembly GCA_003648635.1 of Bacteroidota bacterium. Lineage (GTDB taxonomy): Bacteria > Bacteroidota > Bacteroidia > Bacteroidales. The sequence goes on from QMPQ01000004.1 coordinate 27,260, forward strand.
CTTTCAGTCGAATCCAGTTTACCCCTGATCTTCTGCCAGCCGACCTCCTGGGCACCATGATATACAGCCAGAAGAAGGAGGAATTTATTGTGAAGAAGGGGCCTGTTTTTGCTAACCTGATCCTGGCCGATGAGATTAACCGTTCACCTGCCAAGGTACAGAGTGCCTTGCTGGAAGCAATGCAGGAGAAACAGGTAACCATTGGCGAGACTACCTATAAACTGGAAAGGCCTTTCCTGGTGATGGCTACACAAAATCCCATTGAGCAGGAGGGAACCTATCCCTTGCCTGAGGCTCAGATGGACCGTTTTATGATGAAGGTTGTCGTAAACTATCCGGGCAGAGAGGAGGAACGGCTTATCGTCAGGGAGAATCTAGCAGATGAGTTCCCTGTGGCCAACAGCATCTTGAAACCTGCAGATATCATGAAGGCGCGTGCTGTTGTGAAGGAGGTTTACCTGGATGAAAAAATTGAAAACTACATCCTGGATATCGTTTTTGCCACACGTGATCCACAGAAGGCAGGACTGGCACAGTTTGTGCCTTTTATACAGTATGGAGGATCGCCACGGGCAAGCATCAACCTGGCCAGAGCAGCCAAAGCATATGCTTTTATTAAGCGCAGGGGATATGTGGTTCCTGAAGATATCCGGGCCATCTGTCACGATGTGATGAGGCACAGGATCGGACTAAGCTATGAAGCCGAGGCGGAAAATATTACCTCAGAGAATATTATCTCTGAGATCCTCAATCATGTGGAGGTGCCTTAATATATATCTGGTATGAGAGTTATGAAACCATTGCTTATTCTGACAACAGTTTTGTTGTTGTTTGCAGGCGCATCCCTGAAGGGACAGTCGATGATCGATCTGACCAAGGAAGAGGTGCGTGTGATGGTGAAAGAAAAACACATGGAATTCAGACGCGACAAGTCAGTTGTGAACCAACGATTTAACTACCTGAAGTATGTAAATGGACTGCGGACGCGCACCTGGATTATCTACTTTACTGATGAGGATATCTGTAGAAGCTCAAAATTAGTTTGTGAGTACGGCGAATATGATGAGGTGCTGGAAGACTTAAATGAAGCACATGAAAAGGTGGGGGAGTCTGAGTGGTCCTATGACTTGAATGGCGATTCGATTCAGGTGATCCTGGCCAGGCAGGAATGGTATTTTACGGTGAGAGAAGCAAGAAAGAAGTAAGTGGAAACAAAAGATCTCCTAAAAAAGGTAAGGAAAATTGAGATCAAGACCCGGGGACTTTCCCGGCAGATCTTTGCTGGTGAGTACCACAGTGCTTACAAAGGCAGAGGCATGACCTTTTCTGAGGTCAGGGAATACCAGTATGGAGATGATATCAGGAACATCGACTGGAATGTAACAGCCCGTTTCAACCATCCCTATGTTAAAGTTTTTGAAGAGGAACGGGAGCTTACCGTTATGTTGCTTATCGATGTGAGTGGATCGGGCGATTTTGGCACCCGTGTGCAGATGAAGCGGGCCCTGATTACAGAGATTGCTGCGCTGCTCTCCTTTTCCGCCATCGAAAACAACGATAAGATTGGTGTGATCCTGTTCAGTGACCGCATTGAAAAGTTTATTCCACCTAAGAAAGGTCGAAAACATATACTTAGAATAATCAAAGAATTGTTGGAGTGCAAGCCACAGAGCCAGGGTACTGATATATCGGAAAGTCTGAGGTTCTTAACCAATGCCATTAAAAAGCGGTGTACAGCTTTTCTTATATCTGACTTTCGGGATAAAGGATATGCACGTTCTCTGCAGATCGCCAACAACAAGCACGATGTGGCGGCGCTTCATGTGTATGACAGACGCGAAACGACGCTTCCTTCAGTGGGTCTCTTAAGGGTACTCGATGCTGAAACCGGTTTGGAACGCTGGATAGATACCTCAAAAAACCAGATCAGGGATAATTACGCCATCAAGTGGGAGAGTCACCTGGAGATCATGAAAGAGATCTTTTCAAGGGCCGGTGTGGATAGTGTATCGTTCGAGACCGGTGAAGATTATGTGAAACCGCTTATCAGGCTTTTCAAGCAACGTTAAGATGCGCAGCAATGGAATCATACAAGTGGTTAAGGGACTGTTTTTTACAGGTCTGTTTCTTGTATTGGCCATGCCGGTAAAGGGACAGCTCATCCGGGTGGAATCGAAGCTAAGTAGCGACTCACTGATGATTGGCGAGCAGATAAGCTATACACTTCGGGTCGATGCAGCCAATGAACTTAATTTCAGACTGCCAGCTATCCAAGACACCTTGAGCAGCACCCTGGAGGTCATTTCCCTGTTCTCCTCCGATACCACTGTTTCAGAGGGAAGAACTGTCATAGAACAAACTTATATCATTACTGGATTCGAATCAGGATCTCAAATTGTACCCTCTCAGGAGGTAGGCTACATGAGAGGGACTACGGTCGATACAGCAAGAAGTATGCCTCTGATTATCAATGTGTATGACCCGGTTGTGGATACTACGCAACAGATAAAAGCTATTAAGCCCCCCATTAATACCCCAGTATCTTTCAAAGAAGTGCTACCCTGGGCAGCAGCAGGATTGGGAGGATTGCTACTGGTGGGTGCGACGGTCTACATGTTGAGAAGGTATCTGAAACGAAAAAGAGATCCGGAGGCTTATACTCAAAAACCACTGGAACCAGCACATGTTGTTGCATTCAGGGATCTGGACAAACTCAAGAAAGAGAAAATCTGGACTAAAGGAGAGGTGAAGCGCTATTATACCCGACTCACCGAAATAACAAGGCACTATATTGAACGGCTATATGATATACCGGCCATGGAGAGTACCACAGAAGAGATCCTTCATGCATTCAGGAGGGCCAATCCGGAAGATCAATTGCTCGATGAGATACTGATGGAATTGCTTGAGCTGGCCGACCTGGTAAAGTTCGCTCGGGAAGATCCCTTGCCGGTCGATAATCAGACCAATCTGAATAACGCCTATATTTTTGTGCAGAAGACCTATCCCTTGTTCTATCATGCAGAAGAGAAAAAGGAGGCTGCTGATGGCTAATATTGAATTTACATATCCGGCTTTCTTTTATGCTCTGGCCATTCTTCCATTAATGGCTGCATGGTATCTGTGGAAGGGAAGAAAAGGAACGGCTCCCCTGAAATTATCTGGATTTGAGAACCTGGATGAGCGCATGGGATCCTCCAGAGTCTGGATGCGACATCTTCTGGCATTGCTTCGAATGCTTGTGATTGCCCTGATTATAGTGGTTCTTGCCAGACCGCAATCATCCAACCAGTGGGAGCAGGTAACCACGGAAGGAATTGACATAGTGCTTTGTATGGATGTGTCTGGTAGCATGCAAGCTATGGATTTCAGACCCAACAGGCTGGAGGCCTCAAAAAATGTAGGGATCGAATTTGTAAATGCAAGGCAGGACGACCGTTTTGGACTGGTGGTATTTGCCGGTGAGAGTTTTACTCAGTGCCCCATGACTACAGATAGAGCTGTGGTGGTTAATTTTCTGAAGGAGATTGATTTTGGTGTGATAGAAGATGGTACAGCCATAGGCATGGGACTGGCAACAGCCGTAAACAGAATCAAAGAGAGTAAGGCCAAAAGCAAGGTGATTATTCTCCTTACCGACGGGGTGAACAACAGGGGAGATGTTGGGCCGGTAACCGCAGCCGAAATTGCAGCCGGTTATGATATCAGGGTCTATACCATTGGTGTGGGCTCCAAGGGAAATGCCCCCATTCAGGTTCAGGATATGTTTGGCAGAACGGTCCTCAGGGACATGCCGGTAGAAATTGACGAAGAGGTATTGCAGCGAATTGCGGAGACCACCGGAGGAACTTACTTCAGGGCCACAGACAACAACAAATTAAGAGAAATATACCAGGAGATTGATCAACTGGAGAAAACAAGACTGGATGTTAAACAGTTTAGTAAGAAAAAGGAGGAGTATTTCCCTTTCCTGCTGGCAGCCATGTTAATTCTGCTTTTTGAAATACTCCTTAGATACACCCTATTTAGAACAATTCCTTAAGCATGATTCAGTTCGCACATAAGGATATATTATGGTTCCTGCTGGCCGCAGGACTAATGATAGTTGGATACATGCTCTACTGGAATCACCGCAGGCGTTCCCTGGTCTTACTGGGCGATAATGCCTTGCTTGAAGAACTGATGCCGGAGGCCTCAGGGTGGGCCTTGCACTGGAAGTTTCTACTTCTGTTTACTGGCACTGTCTTGTTGATTATTGCCGCCTCGGGTCCCAGGATTGGATCCCGGCTGGAGGAGGTTGAGCATAAGGGAAGAGAGATTATCATAGCTCTGGATGTTTCTAACAGTATGTTGGCTGAAGATATTAAACCTTCAAGGCTTGAGCGTTCCAAGCAGATGATTAACCGGATGGTCGACCGGATGTCCAATGATAAGATTGGCTTAATTGTATTTGCAGGAGATGCCTATACCCAAATTCCCATTACAGATGATTACCCCAGTGTAAAAATGTTTCTTTCCGGAGCTGGCCCCGATATGGTATCCAAACAAGGAACTGCCATTGGTTCGGCCATTCATCTGGCAGTTCGTTCTTTTTCAAGTGATAAGGAGGAACGTATGGCTGGAGCGAGTGTTCCAAGCCAGGCCATCGTAGTAATTACCGATGGAGAGAATCATGAGGACGATGCTGTTGGCGAAGCCAGCCGTGCAGCAGAAAAGGGAATTAAGGTATATACGGTTGGATTGGGTGATCCCAATGGGGTTCCGATACCAATCTCACCGGGTAGCAGTGCCACAAGACGGGACCGTGATGGAAACGTTGTGGTAAGTAAACTGAACGAAAAACTTCTAAAGGAGGTGGCAACAGAAGGTAGGGGTGCCTATATCCCTGGAGACCGGATCAACAGCCTGATTGATGAGCTGGATAAACTGGAAAGGGCCGAACTGAAAACGCGTGTGTTTGCAGAATTTGCTGAGCGTTTCCAGTACTTTGCCGGTTTTGCACTTCTTTTCCTGGTGCTTGAATTTTTTATTCGATCCAGAAAGAACCGCCTGTTGATGCGACTGAACCTGTTTAATACTGATAAATAAAAAGCAATGATGAAGAGATCAGTTCTGATATTAATGGTTCTGATGGGGATGGGGATCACTTCGGCTTATGGCCAGAATGAGCGAAAGGTGATTCGGGATGGTGTCAGGGCCTACGAAGACGGGGAATTTGGGGAAGCCGAAGTTCAGTTTCGTAAGGCTGAGAATATCAACCAGGAGTCTTATGAAGCAGAGTTTAACACTGGAGTCGCCCTCTATGGTCAGGAGAAATATGAGGAGACTGTGAAACAGTATCAAGCCTTGCTGGACCAGACTGATGATGCAGGAAAAACAGCCCAGATTTGGCACAACATCGGTAACAGCCTGCTGGAAGCCCAGCAGTATGCTCCAAGTATAGAATCCTACAAGAACAGTCTGCGGCTTAATCCTTCTGATGAGGATACCAGATATAACCTGGCCTACGCAAAACAGAAGTTGAAGGAAGAGCAACAACAGCAACAACAGAATCAGGACCAGAATAAAGATCAGGATCAGCAGGACCAGGATAAAGATCAGGATCAGCAGGACCAGGATAAAGATCAGGATCAGCAGGACCAGGATAAAGATCAGGATCAGGATCAACAAGAGCAACAGCCTGTGCCCAGGGAGATCTCCAGAGAGGATGCAGAACGCATGCTGAAAGCTATTCAGCAGCAGGAAAAAGATGTGAAGGAAAAGGTGGATAAGGAAAAAGCGGCGGCAGCCAAGGTAAAAACAGAAAAGGATTGGTAATTTCAGACCATGGGTAAAAAGTTACTAATATCGTTTACGGGACTATTATTATTCGGCGTACTACTGAATGCTCAGAACGACTTTACTGCCAGAGCACCAGCTGTTGTCAGGGTAGGTGAACAGTTCCAGTATGTGATAGAGGGCTCAGAACGTGGCGATATTAGATTTCCAGCCATGGATAATTTTGATTTGCTTGGCGGACCATACTCCTCATTTTCGTCACATTCACAATGGATCAACGGGAAGATGACTCAAAAAACGCTGGTCTCCTATACATATATATTAAGTGCACTTAGGGAAGGAAGTTATATTATTCCGGCCAGCACGGTCAAAGTGGGACGCAAGGAATATCGTACCAACGTGATAGAGCTTGTAGTCAACGCATCTGGAAGTGGTGCAGCGCCGGATGGTGCCGGCAGAGACCAACAGGGAGTGGAAGATGGATCGGGTATTAATTCATCTGATGACAATGCTGTATTTCTGAGGGTGCTTCCTTCAAAAAAGGAGGTCTATGTAGGAGAGCAGTTTGTCTCCGCATTGAAAGTGTATACCAGGGTAAATACCCGTCCTGGTTCAGCAGCCAGTGATCTACCCTATGAAGGTTTCTATAAGCTTAGTCTGGATGCTGATGCTACAGCGCAGCAAGAGGAGATCAGTGGTCAGGAATATGTAACCCAGGTAATTCAACGACATATATTAATTCCACAGAAGACGGGTAATCTGGAGATTACACCTTACGAATCCGATTGGATGATTCCTCAAAGGGTACAACGACAGCGAAGCAATAATCCTATAGATAATTTCTTTGATGATCCGTTTTTCAATGGAATCCAGGAGGTGCCAGTCACCCTTGCAACACGTCCGGTGATCATTCGTGTGAACCCTCTGCCATCAGGTGCACCTGTAGGTTTTACCGGGGCTGTAGGTGAGTTCCAGATGAAAGCATCGCTCTCAAGCAATGAAATAGGGGTGAATGAAGCCTTGAGCCTGAAAATTATCATCAGCGGCGCAGGCAATCTTCCCTTATTGGGTGAACCCGAAGTGAATCTTCCACCTGATCATGACCTTTATGATGTGACGCGCTCTATTCAAAGAAGCACCTCGGGGAACCTGATTTCCGGATCAGTTACTTTTGAGTATCCGATTATCGCCAGACATGCAGGACGTTTCAGAATTGCCCCAGTGCAGTTTGCCTGGTTCGATCCCAAAGCTGGATCTTATAAGACAGCTCTTACAGATGAGTTTAACTTCACCGTGGTAAAAGGAGAAAATGATGATACATCAGATGGGATCTATCAACCAGGTGTGGTCCATGAGAGTGTAAAAGATCTGGGAATTGATATCAGGGATATATCCCGGATTTCTCCAGTTTTCTCCAGTGTAAAAAACTCTCTGTTTGGGAGCTTAGCATACCGTTTGGTCTATCCACTTGGCCTTATCCTCACACTTGTGCTAATAGTATTAATCAGTGTTGTGGCCAGAAGAAACGCAGATCTTACACTGGTACGCAACCGCAAGGCGGGCAGATCGGCTCGTGCCAGGTTAAAAAAGGCCGACCGTTTCCGAAAGTCGGGTGATCCGGATAGGTTTTATGAAGAAATCGGGAAAGCCATATGGGGATACCTCTCCCATAAACTGAATATTGAAACATCCGGGCTTTCAAGAGAAGTGATTCTTGAACACCTGGAGCTTAGGAAGGTGCCGGAGGAACCGCAAAGCGAGTTACTCAGAATCCTGGAGGAAAGTGAGTTCTCCAGGTTTGCGCCTACCTCTGAAAGAATTGACATGAACACACTCTACAGCGATGCTGCACAATTAATCAGGAACCTTGAAAATACTCTGAAATGAAACGTGCAGTCATATACCTGATCTTATCCCTTGTTTGGACAGCACTGCTTCCCTTATCAGGAAGCGATCCAATAGTGAAAAACAAATTGTCAGGGATGGCTTTACCAGGAATTAATCTGGATCGGCCAGATATTGATTCCATATATAATATCGCCAACTCCTTGTACCAGCAGGGTCAGTATGAACAGGCTCTGGAACAATATAATGCAGTAATTCTGAGTGGCAAGGAATCAGCAGATCTCTATTACAATATGGGCAATGCCGCATACCGATCCAATAGCATCGGTCATGCCATCCTCTACTATGAGAAAGCCCTAAAACTGGAGCCTGCCCACGAAGACGCAATACATAACCTGGATTTTGTTTCTCGTTATCGCCTCGATACCTTCGAGGAAGTACCTGTTTTGTTCCTGGGTACATGGATCGCTGGTTTTGTTCAGCTCTTCCCTGAGCATACCTGGAGCCTTCTGGCGCTGGTATTTTTTATAATCATCCTTACCGGGCTACTGGTCTTCCTGTTTTCCAGGCGTATGGTGCTCAAGAAGTCAGGTTTTATAAGTGGCCTTGTGGCCCTGGTGCTGTTTGTTATCACTATCTCCTCTGCTCTTTCCAGGCACAGGGATATTGTACATCCAGATACAGGCATTATACTTGCGCCATCAGTTGTGGTGCGCAGTTCACCAAGCGAAAGCGGAACAGAGCTCTTCATCTTGCATGAAGGGACCAAAATAAAGGTGAATGAAGAGGTCAGTGGCTGGCAGAACATCAAGCTTATTGATGGACGGGAAGGATGGATCATGGGCTTTGATTTTGAATCAATTTGAGTGAGGTGGTAGTTGATAATCAATTGTATAGAATGGTAAAAGGACCCAGTGCTTCTGGTTTCATCTCCCGTAGGTCAACTTTTTCCACCCAGCTGTAAGCGCTTCCCTCTCTGCACCAATTGATAAAGCTGGTGCAATTCTCCGTATCTCCACAAAGCAATATCCTGACAGATCCATCAGCCAGGTTTTCCACCCAGCCTTTCAGACGCAGAAATCGGGCCTGCTTTCTTGCGGCTGCTCTGAATCCAACACCCTGGACTCTTCCGGAAATTATAATTTCATACTGGCTGTGCATAAGCAGTTACAGAATAATAAGTGTGTACAGCACTTCGTCAACCTGGTCGGTACTGATCACCATAAGGCTTATCTCTTCGATTTTCCGGCCGGGTATCTGAAGTTCCTGTCCCTTAAATATGCCTGTGGTCTTGGTCCGGGCCGGATTGACAAATCCGGAGATTACATCTGAAGTAATGTCATCAGGAAAAAGCATCTCCACCCGGTTTCCGAGAACCGCCTTTTGCTTCATTTTCCATCGCTTCTGAGCGTGCCTGTTAAAGAAGAGAACAAATCCCAGGTTGTTGATGGTAATGACACTGTAGGGCAGTTCTTCCAGGACATGGATGTATTGTTTGATCCCCTTTTCGAACTTTGTGATCTCCTGCTTCCTAAGTTGATTGGACTCTTCCAGCTTCTTCTTCAGGTCAAGCGTAGCAAGGCTGAGCTCTTCCTCCTTAAGGATAAGTTTTTCATGTTGTTTCCTGGAGGCTAGTTCCATCTCTTTCTCCTTGGTCATTTCACTGGCCACAAAGATTACCTTCTCCACTTCACCATACATGTCGTTAACTGAAAGAAAAGTGGCCCTGAACCACAACTCCTCCTCAAATTTAGAACGCATTTTCAGTTGTCCCTGGAAGGCTTCCCCGAGAATCACTTTTTCCCAGATTTCATTGAAGCGTTCCTGCTCTGCAGTTCCAAAAAAATCAAAAACATTCATCTGCATAAGCTCCAGTTCGGTATACTTCATTGTGTTCCCAAACAGTGTGTTGCTCAATTGGAGTTTTCCATCGGGTGAGAAGATCGCCTTGGCATTAAGGCGGTCAATGGCTTCGATCTGACCTTCAAAGTCAATGCTTTGCTTTTTCTGCTCAGTAGAATCAATGGCCAGAAAGAGTATTTTCTCAACGCTACCATCGTCGCGCCTTACGCCGGTATAGGTGGCCATGGTCCAGAGGTCCTGACCCAATTTTGTCTCATGCTTCATATATCCTTCAAAGTGTTTTCCTCCCTTTGAAAGCTCGGCCCACAGAGAATTGAACCAGAGTAGGTCCTTCTCATTGATAAACATTGAAATATGTTTCCCTTCTACCTCCCTGTTCCCCGAATAACCCAATTTTTTTAAAAATCTGGTGTTGGCATATATCAAGTTCCCATCTGTATCATAATCCGCGCGCATCAGGGTGTGGTTTACCGTATTGGTAAAACTGATAAAAATCTCTGCTTGCTTGGCCCGCTCCTCCTGTGCCTGTTTAAGGGCTTCCATATTCTCTCTCACCTGCTCTTCCTGAACCACCAGCCGGTCTGCCTGCGCCCTGGTTTCTTTCAGGAGCTGCTCCGTGCGCAAATTGCTCTCCATGGTAGAAATAGTAGTGGCTATGTTCTCTGCCACGCGCTGAACAAACTGAATCTTATACGCTTCCAGCCGGTTAAAGGAGGCTATTTCAATGATCCCGAATACCTGGTCGTTCCATACCAGTGGCTCTATTAATAGATACCTGGGATTGGCTTTGCCCAGTCCCGAAGTGATGCTCAGGTATCCATCTTTGATTTTATCTGTATAGTATCCCTTTCTCTCTAATGCAGCGGCTCCAATCAGACCATCGCCCCATGCTATCCTCTTGCCGGGAAATTTCTTTCGTTTGTAGGCATGACATGCCACCATCTCCAGGTAAAGCTCCCCTTCATTCTCCCGGGCAAGAAACAAAGCTCCCTGGTTGGCTTCAAGATAGCGGATCAGTCCCGAAATCACACCATAGCTCATGGTTTCCATCTCAAAGGAGTGCTTACGCAGGATATCCCCAAATTCGGCCAGTCCTTCAGATATCCAATTTCTCTGGCGTTCATCCAGGCGGCGTTGCCGTTCCATCTCCCGGTTCCTAGTGAGTGAATCTTTTAATTTATTCAGTGTTTCGCTTAGCGTCTGGTCTGTAAGAGTCAGCTCAAAAGAGCTATGCAAATCCCCGGCAATCAGGAAGTGGATAAAACTTTTAATCTCTTCGTTTTTATCGGTCTCCTGTCTGATCCGTTCAGAAAGTGTATCCAGTTGCTTAAAGCGCCATTTGCCTATCCAGGCACCAAAAAGCAGAGCGGGAATGGCAATAAGATCTAGAAGGAACAGGATGGGGAGATCGCTATGGACCTTTGCAATCGCTCTAAATGAGAAGGGAGTTTCCAGGGCATGAAGGAGCAGACCATACGCAGTGATTGTTAGAGTTGCTCCCAGTACAAAGCCAATTGCACCGTAACGGATGATCATCTCCTTTTTATTCACTTCTAACATCCACTCCTTCTGTAAGCATTAAATTTAGTTAATATTTTCTACTTTTGTTACCTGATTGAAAATGCACATGGCCATGCTGAGAATCCTGGTTGTAGATGATATATATACGAATCGTTACTTGCTTTCCGAATTAATTAAACTAACAGGAAATGAGGCTGTGCCTGCTGAGAACGGGGAACAGGCCATTGAAATTCTGAAGAGTCAGGAGATCCATATGATATTCATGGATATTGAGATGCCGGTTATGAATGGTGTCGAAACCACTCAATATATACGTAATGAGATGGCTGCACCCCTGAATGCGCTACCAATCATTGCACTTACCGCCCACAATCCGGAACTTTTTTTTGAAGATTTTTCAGAAGCAGGCTTTGATGAGTTGATTACCAAACCTTATTCCGTAGAGAAGATAAGGACCAAGATCAGAGAGCTGGCGGCTTAGATTCTCTTTGTCAGAACTTTCTATATATCAGATCCATAATCCCAGTTAATGCAAGCCGGTCCACCTCGCTAAATGAGTCAAGGCGGTCGGAATCAACATCAAAAATGGCCACGATCTCACCATCTTGATTAAAAACGGGTAGCGTAATCTCAGATTTAGACCTGGAATCGCAGCTTATATGTCCGGGGAAGGCATGAACATCTGACACTATAACTGGTGCTGCATTATTCAAGGCTGCCCAACAAACCCCCTTGTCTTTTTCAAGTTCCTGACAGGCTACGGGACCCTGGTAGGGCCCCACTATCAGCTTGCCAGATTTGAACATGTAAAATCCAGTCCAGAAAAAGTGATCCATTTTATGGTGTAGAACAGCACATATGCTGGCCATTCTCGCTAGAGGGTCTTCTGTTTTTGGCACAAGGGTCTCCAATTGCTTATAAATACGGGTATAACGTCCTTCCTTCTTTTTATCTTCCATTTAAATTCACCTTAATGGGTTCCCAAAAATAGGAATTATTATCTTTGCCGCTCATTTTCAAGGATGAAGTTAAAAGAAGAGATAGAGAGGCGGAGAACCTTTGCCATTGTTAGTCACCCCGATGCGGGTAAAACTACACTAACCGAGAAGTTTCTGCTTTTCGGGGGAGCCATTAATGTGGCAGGCGCCGTAAAGTCCAATAAAATCAAAAAGACCGCCACCTCAGATTTTATGGAGATCGAGAAGCAGAGGGGGATCTCTGTGGCTACCTCTGTCATGGGCTTCGAATATGGAGGAAAAAAGATCAATATCCTGGATACACCTGGTCACCAGGATTTTGCAGAAGATACCTTCAGGACCCTTACGGCAGCCGATAGTGTCATCATCGTGATCGATGCTGCCAAGGGGGTGGAGGCGCAGACCAGGAAACTGATGAATGTTTGCCGGATGCGGAAAACTCCAGTGATGGTATTTGTTAATAAGCTGGACCGTCCTGCACTGGATCCATTCGAGCTACTGGATGAGATAGAACAGGAACTGGAGATTCATGTTCACCCATTAAGCTGGCCTGTGAGTATGGGACCCGATTTCAGGGGTGTCTACAACCGTTTCGAAGAAAAGTTCCGTTCCTTCAGCAGCAAGAGCAAGCAAACAATTGGTGAACGGGTGGAGTTCACTGACCTGAAGGATCCCGAATTTCAAAAACACATTGCACCACATGCCGACCGCTTAGAGGAAGAACTTGAACTCATCGGAGGGGTTTATCCTGAATTTATACGGGAAGATTACCTGGTGGGAAGAACGGCTCCACTCTTTTTTGGTTCGGCCCTGAATAATTTTGGGGTACAGGATATCCTCGACAGCTTTGTTCAGATAGCCCCTTCGCCCGGTACGATAGAGACTGAAGAGCGGAAGGTGGAGCCTTTTGAAGATAAATTTTCAGGTTTCGTATTTAAGATCCATGCAAATATGGATCCAAAACACCGCGACCGTCTGGCCTTTATCAAAATTGTATCGGGCAAATTTGAACGAAATAAAACCTACGTACATGTCAGAAGCGGCAGGAAAATGAAATTCTCCAGTCCCACCTCCTTTATGGCGGAAAAGAAATCTGTCATCGATGAGGCTTGTCCGGGCGATATTGTCGGAGTTCATGATACTGGAGTTTTCAAGATCGGCGATGCAGTCACAGAAGGGGAGAAGTTACAGTTCCAGGGAATGCCAAGTTTTTCACCGGAGATGTTCCGCTATGTGGAAAATAACGATCCCATGAAATTTAAGCAATTGGCAAAAGGCCTGGAACAATTAATGGATGAAGGGGTTGCTCAACTCTTTGTTAGTGTTGCCAATGGCCGGAGAATTATTGGTACTGTAGGAGCACTTCAGTTCGATGTGATCCAGTACCGCCTTGAACATGAATATGGTGCCAGATGCAGATATGAACAGCTTCCCATGCACAAAGCATGCTGGATAGAGACGGATAACTCAGAAAAATTGAAAGATTTCAGGCTCAGGAAATACCAGCAACTTGCTACAGATAAAGAGGGTCGTGAGCTCTATATGGCTGAATCACCCTATGCACTGCAGATGGCTCGCGATAATTTCCCGGAAATCACCTTCCATTTCACTTCCGAATTCTGATTATCAATCGAAATTCTGGTCAAGATATTCCAGGCGAAGTGCAGTCCATTGAGTAAAATACAGGAGTTCCTGATCGATGTCGATGTCCACACCCTCCCATCTGTTGTTTTCCCGTTCAATGGCTCCACTCTGTTTCAGCAGATCTGTATATAACCGGGCAGGAGCCAGCAGTGAATCCAGTTGAAAGATGGATTCCCGGTAATGCTCCCACCTGTCTTCCAGCAGATCGTTGAACTCTTCCACATCCAGCTCCATAAGTCGCTTATAAAGATTGTTTTCAAGCATGCCATTGGAAGTGCTTTCTCCTCCATGCCACATGATTCCCCAGGAAGCCTCCAGGTCCCAGGGCATTATCAGGAATCGGGATTCATCCGCATACCTGGTCAGGAAGTAATTTTTGATGATGTTGTCGTGGGCCAGAAGCAGGTTGGTAAAGAGGTAGTAGTCTGCTGCAGCATCCAGGTTGAGCAGGGTGTCAATCTTCACTATGAACATTTCGTCCTCATCCAGGACCACAGTTTTTCTAAGTTCAGCAAGGGGTTCCCAATGGTAGAGATGATCTGGATAGACCTGCTCCCAGCCATCCCATATCATGGATGAGCCGGGTTCACTGGAATAGCTTTGAAAAGCGGTGGCTCCTCCGTTCCAGTCAATGGCCTTGTAGAGAACTCCTTCCGCGCCGGCAGCAGCAGAAAGGTTGATCAAAGTTTCATCCAACCTTTCTGAGAGACAGTAGAGCCCCATATATCTCTGGTTGATAAACAGCTCTATGTACTCACATTGAATACCGGGATTAAGCGTTCTGAATGGCGTTTCATGCTTACTTTCCCACATCTTCTCCCAGATTTCAAATGAAAGCTTATTGCGCATACGCAGGGGATCGATATACATGGCATCCAGAATCCAGTCTTCGCCATTCCTCAGACCCAATAATGGTGCCTTTCTATCCTTCCCATAGCTGTCTTCCCATAATTCCAGGCCATAGGCCTTTTTCTCATGCAAAGCAGAGGTCCTGCCACGAATTTCTATTCCGGCATAACTTGTATAAACACGCGTCTCGCTGGCTCCATCCTTCACATTCGCATAAGCAAGTTCCATCGATGAAAGCACCTTGGGTTCATCTGGAATCATTATTTCAGTTTGAATTTGAATCAGTGGTAGCTTTGTGAAATAGAGCTGATAGCTATCTGTTATATTGCCACTTCGGGCAGTCACAATATAGGGGCGGTTAAGTACCACTTCACCCAGATCGTTCTCTTCATTCTCTTTCAGTTCGATACCATCGATTTCAACCGATTGATAAGCTCCGAAGCATACTAAAGGCGAGAATGAGCTGATGGTATCATATGGCAGGGTATAGAGTAGCAGATGCTCTTCCAGATCGGTAAATGCAAATACCCCATCAAATCCAAGTACCCGCAAGGGCATGCTCCACACCTCGGGCTCCTCCAGGGGCATCTCCTTGTAACAACTCTCCATAAGTACAGCAGCAAAAGCTACAAGGAGGAAGATTGTCTTATAAGGGCCCGGAGCAATCAAAACTGGTATTTATATCTTACTTTAAACTGGTATATCATGGCCGGTTCAAGATCTGCAAACTCCCTGTTGAAACCAAAGCCGAAATCAAAGGATCCAATTTTGCCTGGTTCATAAACAAGACCTCCAACAACACGTATGTACTCTAATTCAGCATTGTAGTCAGGTCGGAACAGCTGAAAGAGTTCGGCTGAAATATAGGGTTTAATTTTTTGTAAATCATTGTAACGAATCCGGATACGGTGTCTTACATACTTCTCAAAATCGGCCGCCTGGTCAAGGAGATTAAAACCCTCCACCTCTTTCTGGTATCTCAGCCGGTAGTATATGGTAATAAAGTCCAGTCGTCCCTTGTACCTCAGATCAAGATTATAACGTGTCAGGGTTTCATAGCTGCCATCAGATTTCCTGTCCCTTGTATACCTGTATCCGCCCTCCAGGGCAAAGTTTTTATTGATCCGGTACTGCAATCCCGCTTCTGTGAAAAAGTTATTGATCTCACTGATATCATGCTTGAACCTGATCTCTTCCTGCAGGGAAAGGGTCCAGGTTTTCTTCCAGGTTTTTTCAATTGCAGCGCCTGTCCAGAGCTGCAAGTCCTGGACCACCTTTGTGTCCTGAGCTGACAATTGCATAAAAACAGCCAGAAGCGGGATGATGTACAGAAAGCGAATGGGACCACGTTTATATGTCACTTGAGGTCTATTCATAAATAATCAATTCCGGGTACATGGGATTAGCTGTCGTGATATGCACATTTTCAAAACTCATATGGGAGGTGTCGGCAGCCCAGTGTTCCCTGTTCATGTTCCAGACATCATAATCATTGTTCTCCAGACTTTCCGAGTTTCTAATATGGATATATCCTTGATGAGACATTTCATAACAGTCCCCGTACCGGATTCCGATTCCATTCCCGATGAAGCGGCAAGAATCAACTTCAACCTGGTGCATGGGACTGCTGTAGCCCAGTTCAAGTCCCTGACCACAGTTCGTAAACACTGAATTGGTAATCCGGTGCAGCTTAACGACAGAATGGCCACTGGAGAGGGCAGCTCCTTCGTGAAAGTTTGCTTCAAACCTGCAGTTGTTTATTAACACCTCACCTCCTCCGCTGGCCCCACTGTCCAGGCCATCATCTTTGGCAAACATGAAAACTGATTTGCTGATCACCGCATTGGTCCTGTCAAGGTACAGTCCATCGTTATCCTCATCCCTGTACTCATCGCTGTCATCAGGAAAATCTGTGAATATACAACGATCCATTGCAAGTTCTGATTCATTCATCTGTCCCCCGGTTTTGGCTCTTTGTACCAGGCAATCGCTCAGTTCCACGGTACATGAAACCGGAT
>QMPQ01000005.1 GCA_003648635.1 Bacteroidota bacterium
AACATTCCGGTCTGCTTGATGCTGCTGGAAATAAAATGGGAGTGGCCACCTGGCCACTCTCAGCTTTATTTGCTGTTGTGGCGGTGCTGGCTTTCCTGAATATATTTTTCTACAGGCACCGTATGCGGCAGATGCGTATCGTAGTATTTCTGATCCTGCTTAATGCAGGTATGATTGGAATGATGTTCTACTATACTTTTATTGCCAGGATCCAGATAGAAGGGGCGCTTGTTATGCATCAATGGAGGTTTGTTGTCCCACCCATCAATATGATCCTCCTTTATTTTGCATTCAGGAGAATTCGAAGGGATGAGCTCCTTGTAAAGGCTTTCGACAGGATCAGATAATCACGATATTATCCTGGTCGGTAATCTTTTCACAGTAGTGGCATTTTAGCTTAACCTCCGCTTTGGAGATCACCTCGAAACGCGTGGTCACCTTTTCATTATTGGTAATGCATTTGGGGTTCACGCATTTCGCGATGCCTATGATTTCGTCGGGAATTTCCACCACCCGTTTCTCCACCACATCGTAATCCCTGATGATGTTGAGTTTGGCACATGGGGCTACCATGGCTATCTTGTTGATTTCATCATCTTTGAAGAAAACCTTTGAAAGCTTAATGATCCCTTTCTGGCCCAGCTTATTGCTCCCCAGGCCGTTCCCAATGGTAATCATGGTATCGAGTTTATCCAGGTTCAGGATGGACACTACCTTAAAAAGGGCGGAGGCTGGTATATGATCAATGACAGTTCCTTCTTTAATTGCGCTGACTGATAGTTGTTTGTCTTTCATCTTTTCTTGCTTATTCGATTAGTCAGGTTTTACTTAATTCCCAGTATGGAGGTGAGGATGGCCATACGTGCATAGACCCCGTTTCTGGCCTGTTCGAAGTAGTAGGCGTGGGGACTCTCATCCACATCTGTGTGAATTTCATTTACTCTGGGCAGGGGATGAAGCACTTTCATCTTCTCCTTGCAGCCCTCAAGCATTTCCCTGCGCAGGATGTAGGCATTTTTAACCCTTTCGTATTCAATGGGATCGGTAAAACGCTCCTGCTGAACCCTGGTCATGTAAATGATATCTGCCTCATCCAGAAACTCGGTCAGATCTTTTCCCTCGGAATAGCTCACACCAATTTTGTCAAGATACAGTTTATAGGCTGAGGGCATCTTTAATTCATCGGGCGATATGAAGTAGAATGTTGGATTGAATTTAGACATGGCCTGAAGTAGTGAATGAACTGTTCGTCCGTACTTCAGGTCACCTACCATAAAGATCTTTTGGTTTTCCAGAGTTCCCTGAGTCTTTAGAATCGAGTACATATCCAACAGGGTTTGAGTAGGGTGCTGATTTGCACCATCACCTGCATTTACGATGGGTACCGAGCTTACCTCACTGGCCAGGCGGGCACTTCCTTCCAGGGGATGCCGCATGACGATCAGGTCGGCATAATTGCTAACCATTTTAATGGTGTCGTGCAGGGTTTCTCCTTTAGAAGCACTGGTTGCTCCTGAATCGCTAAAGCCTACAACCCTTCCTCCCAGTCCATTGATGGCCGTTTCAAAACTAAGCCTGGTCCTTGTGGAGGGTTCAAAAAACAGGGTTGAGATCACATATCCATGCAGGATATCCTGCCTTGGTTTTGCCTCGAACTCAGCTGCAAGTTCCATGATTCTCAGGTACTCTTCCCTGGTGAAATCTGTGATTGAAACAAGATGTTTATTCTTCATATCATGACAATTAATTACGAATATAATATAGTGACTATTCTTCTATAAGTGATATTTTGCATTCTGTGATTTTTGAAAAACTATCCACAACACGCTCTGTTTGGCGTTTCCATGATTTCAGGATCAGAGAGCAATCCATATCAAACTCCTGCTGCTTAAAATCGAGCTGGAAATCCTTGATTATCTTCATAACAGCATTCATTCGCTCGTATCCAAACTCCAGTTTTAAGCTGTCATATACCTTGCATTCAATAATCTTGCTATGATCAAGTGCATCGGAGGCGGCCGAGCGATATGCATTGATCAATCCGCCTATTCCAAGTTTGGTTCCTCCGAAATATCGAACCACTACTACCAGAATATCAGTCAGCTCTCTTGATACGATCTGACCATAGATCGGTTTTCCAGCGCTTCCAGAGGGTTCGCCGTCGTCATTAACCCTGTAGTGGGTCATTTCCGGTTCCAGGCGCCAGGCATAGCAGTGGTGGCGGGCATCGTGATACTGCTTTTGAAGAATGGCCATACCTTCTTTGATGGATGCTTCATGGCTAAAAGGGTAGGCGAAAGCTAGAAATTTGCTTCCCTTCTCTTTGTAGATCCCTTTAGTGGGTGCTTTTATGGTCTTGTAGAGATCGAACATCTATACCAGGGTAAAAAGCAGAAGGGCCAGAGCCGACAGCACAACACCTATCCAGTTAATCAATTTCAGTTTTTCTTTGAAAACTAACAATCCTATGAGAACACTCAGGGCCACAATACTGATGTTATTTGCACCGAAAATCACAGAGCTATCCATATGCATTCCCGAAGGTGAAGTGTAATGCAGGGCCCTTACCAGAAAGTAGATGGAGCCGAAGTTTACAGATCCAAGCAGCAATCCCCAGCCCCAGACCTTTCCCTTTAAAAAATAGCGATTGTGCTTTCTGTAAAAGATAGCGGCAAGGATACCAGAAATAAAGGCATTCAGAAAGAGGATAGCACTGAAAAGAGCCGTCTCCTCATCACTTACATACTGATGCTGAGCCAGTTTTACAAGGGAATCCACAAGCCCCATCCCAGCAAATAGCAGCAGCGGTATAAAAATGATGCCCCTTTCGGGATGCTCTCTCTCTGGTTTATACACGGTAAGTACTACCCCGCCCAGAGCTAATAATACGGCCGATGACTTCAATATCGAAAGCTGGTCCGATGGATCTATAATCAGGGAAAACACAATGGGAAAAATCACTGACATTTTGCTGGCTACCGTGGTGACCGTTATTCCGGCTTTTCTTGTGGAATAGGCTACAAGAAAGAACATGAGAATAAACAAGATTCCAATGATGATGCTGATGCTTAGCCATCGGGAACCTGAAATGGAAGTCAGACCGGTATCTCCTCTATAGATCAGGAAACCAAGAAGCGTTGCTACAAGGTAGTTGATAACGATCACCGGGAAAGCCGGGATATTGAGTCGGTTAATGGTTTTAAAGGTGACGAAAATAGCTGTGGATGAGAGTATACAGAGGAGAAGGAAATGCATTCAGAATTTTACTTAAAAAAAAACAGGTCCGATTGGAACCTGTTTCTATTTGACTTTACATTTTTAGTTTTTTCTCAATTTCGTCGACCTGGAGCC
Organism: Bacteroidota bacterium; assembly: GCA_003648635.1. Classification (GTDB taxonomy): domain Bacteria; phylum Bacteroidota; class Bacteroidia; order Bacteroidales. Next base: position 3,352 of record QMPQ01000005.1, read on the forward strand.
GGAAGCGTTTATCCGTTTCAATCAGGTTATTCACTGTTTTGCATGCATGCAATACGGTGGCATGGTCCTTTCCTCCAATCTGGGAACCAATGGTAGCCAGAGATGATTTCGTCATGGATTTGGAGAAGAACATAGCCACCTGGCGTGCTTGTACGATCTCACGCTTACGGGTTTTTGATTGCAGCATTTCAAGTCCTATATTGTAGTAATTGCATACCACTTTCTGAATATAGTCAATGGAAATCTCCCTTTTGGTGCTCTTTATGAGCTTGTCGATCATCTCTTTGGTCAGCTCAAGAGTGATCTCCTTTTTATTGAGTGTCGACTGAGCAAGAAGGGAAATAAGCGCACCCTCCAGTTCACGGATATTATCCGATATATGCGTGGAGATATACTCCAGGACCTCTTCAGGTAACTCGATACCATCGTTGTAGGTTTTCTTCTTCAAAATGGCCATGCGAGTCTCAAAGTCGGGGGGCTGCAAATCTGCACTTAGGCCCCACTTAAACCTGCTGAGAAGCCTGGACTCCATCCCCTGTAACTCTACAGGAGGCTTATCTGAGGTCAGAATAAGCTGTTTTCCACTCTGATGGAGGTGATTAAATATATGGAAGAAGGTATCCTGGGTCTTTTCTTTTCCGGCAAACTCATGCACATCGTCGATAATCAAGACATCAATCATCTGGTAAAAATGCAGGAAATCATTTTTATTGTTGTTCCTGATGGCATCCACAAATTGGGTCTGGAACTTATTGGCATTTACATAGAGGACAATTTTTTCAGGGAATAACTCTTTAACCTCAATACCAATGGCCTGAGCAAGGTGGGTTTTCCCCAATCCGCTATCCCCGTAGATCAACAGGGGGTTAAAGGCTGTGCCTCCGGGATTTTTCGAAACGGCAAAACCAGCAGAACGGGCCAGCCTGTTGCATTCACCCTCAATAAAATTATCAAAAGAGTTTTCCGGATTGAGTCTGGGATCAATATCCAGTTTCTTCAATCCCGGAATCACAAATGGGTTCTTAATGGTATTTTCACTGGCATCTAGCGGAACAGAGACAGGAATGTTTTTGATTTCCTTGCTGCTTTTGGCCGGGAATTTGACCGTATAGGGTTTACTGTTGTTGTATGAGTTATTCTGCATGATCACATTATACTCCAGCTTGGCCTCCGAGCCCAGCTCCTTTTTGATCACTTTTCGCAGAATATCAATATATTGCTCTTCCAGATACTCGTAAAAGAAGGGACTGGGAACCTGAATGGTCAGAATATCATTATCAAGCTTAAGAGGAACAATCGGCTCAAACCAAGTACGAAAACTTATTGAGGGGACATTGTCTTTAATCACTTTCAGACAATTGTTCCAGATACGTTCATGCATTTCAAACGTCAATTTTAGGGTTAGGTTACTACTTTTTCAGCTTGTGAGAATCCTGAAACAAAGATTGTGAAAAAAAAGTAGAAAAAAAACTTCAGATGACTTGAAAGTGTCAGAAAAACTATATCAGTTTTAAGGTCAATTATTTATGAAGTGAAAAAAAATGTAAATATAATAATAAACAGTAAATCAGATAGTTATGCCATAAGCCCTTCTTATGAAGCTTAATGAATTGTTATTTAAACCTTTAGTCCACCCAATTCAATATTTCATTTAACAGGAAGCCCTATTATATGTTAAATTTTAACATGAAAACCGGACTTTCATCAAAAATTTAAGCTTCTGAAAAATCCGCTACGGAATATTTCTCCCTATTTTTTTCCAAACACCGAAAAGCGGACGTAATCCTTGGGATTTTCATTCAGGTCAACGATCAGGCTGTCCAGGTCAACAACAAGATTTTGAAGCTGGGCATAGAGCGTATCCGAGTATAATAGTTTTCCCATACTACCATCACCAGAATTAAGCTGTGTCATCAATTGTGTAAACGCTTCGGAAGCAGCTATAAGCTCCGCAGCAATCCTGTCAATACCCGCACTATCTATGGTTTCAGAAATGGAATTCAGATGACCGGTCATGGATTTTAGCTCATCTTCCTGAGATTCCAGCATGGATGTGAAGGACTCCAGGTTTTGGAAGCTCATATAAAGTGCTCCGCCCGGACTTAAGGAGGAGGAAAGGGATGCTGAAATTTCACTCAGGTCTTGCAGTGTCTCACCCGGAGCTTCTGAATCCAGGAGCTTATTAAGCTTCTGTGCAACACTGTCCAGTGATTCGGAGAGATTTCCAATCTGTTCCATCACAGGCATCACCTGGGAGCTGATCGAGGCGATCATGTCAGATTCAGTGGCTGTGAGGATGGTGTCGTTGTTTTGCATTGCCTGCCCTGATCCGGGGGAATCAATCCGGATGGCCTTACTACCAAGGAGGTCTGCACTGAACAGCCTGGCTGTCGATCCAGTATTTACAGGATACTGCTTCTCTACATGTATAATCACATGGACAGGTAGCTCCTGTCCTTGCTGAAGTTCAATATCGTCTATGTACCCGATTTTTATACCCTGCATTAAAATGGGTGAAGAGTTCTCCAGGCCACCCGAGTCCTCATAAAAAGCATGAAGGGTGTAGGTGCTATTAAGTATATTTCTACCCTTCAGGTAGTTAATTCCCCAGATTAGGAGAACCAGGGTTGCAATCCCGATCAAACCGACTTTAGCTTCGCTGCTTATTTTCATATTAGTAGTTTATTTCCTCCAGAGCCTCATTAAGTGGAACGATCTTTCCAGCCTTTGAAGCTACAACAAAAGCATCAGGGTAGTCGGATTTGATTACTTTACACCTCTCCAGGGCGTTATGATAGCTGCTCTCTTCTCCAAGCAGATACTTGAACCATCTTCCGTCCTGGATGACCATGACCTGTTCATATCCTTTAAAGGATGACGGATCTGTTGCTATTTTGTTCTTGGAAGAGGCCAGCTGTATGCTGAAGATGATTTGTTCGGGCTGTGCGGGATCCGGATTGGTTCCCAGGACCGTTTCTGAGACGGCTGCCGCTTCATCCGCAACAATAACTGTCAGATTGCTTTTGCCGTCAATCTCTTCTTTATAGGCTTTAAAACCTCGATAGATGGCAGAGGCAATTATCTCTTGTCCATACTGGGTTAGCAGGTATTTTTCCTCTTCAGGATTTGATATAAACCCGGTCTCCACCAGCACACCCGGCATGGTAGTTTGCGCCAGTACCAGGATCCCCTGTTCCCTGACTCCAAGGTCCTTTCTGCTGGCGCGTTCACGAAACTGATCCTGCACATAATCCCCAAACTGAATGCTCTGCTTGAAATAGGTCTTCTGCATAAGTGAGAACATGATGTAGGATTCAGTGGATTTGGGATCAAATCCTTCGTAAGTTATTTCATAATCCTCCTCCAGAAGGATCACCGAGTTCTCCCTGACTGCCACATCAAAATTCTCATCAGCCCTGTGTTGTCCCAGCACCAGTGTCAGGGTGCCATAGGCGGATGCCCGGGGATGCGCATTTACATGGATGGAAATAAAAAGGTCTGCTTCCGCTCTGTTGGCAATATTTGCACGTTCATGCAGTTCAACATAAACATCGGTTTTTCTGGTATAAATCACTTTCACATCAGTGATATTATCTTCAATGTAAGTGCCGACTTTCAGGGCAATTGCAAGGGCAATATCCTTCTCTTTTCCATTTTTACCTACGGCTCCAGGATCTCTGCCCCCATGACCGGCATCGATCACCACAGTCCTGATCCCTTTAGGTGGGTCAGTGACTGTGTTTCCTGCTTTCAACGAAAAAAAAGCAAATACTAAAAATGTTGATACAAGAAACGTATGAAATAACCGTTTTACATTTATTGGCATTACCTTTGAGTTTATCACAAAAATATAAGTTTATCCATATTGCTTTACGTTCGATATAAGATATTTTTCATCATCTTACTAACTCTTCTGACAAGCAGCAAATTGCATGCTCAGCAGCAAGATAGCGTTCAGGTGGCTGACTCAACAGACGTGGAAGCAATCTATGAGGCACTATCGGATAGCATCATGAGGGCTGATTCTCTGAACTTAGATACGCTGCTTACAGCACAACCAGCGGGAGGGGAGATTGAAGCTATAGTTAAGTACGGTGCAACTGATTCACTGATTTTTGCTTTGGATAGAGGTGGAGTGGAGCTTTACGGTGATGCACATATCGAATATGAGGATATCACCCTGGACGCAGCATATATCCGGTATGAGATAGACTTAAATCTTGTGCTTGCAAACGGGCTGCCCGATTCCACAGGTACTATCTCAGGTACCCCGGTTTTTAAAGATGCTGGTAACTCCTTCGAATCCAAGAGGCTGCAATATAACTTCAAGACCCAGAAAGGCTACATTGAAGAGGTGGTAACCCAGCAGGAGGGAGGTTTCCTGCATGCTGAACAGACCAAGAAACAAAGTAACGGGCACGTTCACCTTAAGGATGGCAAGTACACAACTTGCGACGCGGAACATCCCCATTTCTATATTGCCATCACCAAAGGGATTAGTATGCCAGGCGATAAGATTATCTCGGGGCCTGCATACATTGTACTGGCGGATGTGCCATTACCCATCGGTCTTCCATTTGGATTCTTTCCCAATTCCCAGACCAAAACCTCTGGGATACTTATTCCAAAATATGGGGAGGAGCAAAGGAGGGGTTTTTACCTCAAGGAAGGGGGCTACTATTTTGCCATGAACGATTATATGGATCTGCGTGTGACAGGGGATATCTACTCAAATGGTACCTGGGGTGTCAGACTGGGGAGTAACTATAAGGTGAATTACAGATTTAACGGTAATCTGAATGTAAGGTATTTTAAGAATATTTCCGGATTTAAGGATGTGGAGGATAGCTATTCAGTGAGTAGGGACTACGCCATAGGCTGGAGCCATGGCCAGGATTCCAGGGCCAATCCCAACTCTTCCTTCAGGGCCAGTGTAAATCTTTCCAGTTCTTCTTACGATCAGAATCACTCCAATAACATCAACAATGCATTAAGGAGCACCAAACAGTCCAGTGTCTCATACACCAAATCCTTTCCTAACAGCCCCTTTAATTTAAGTACTTCCCTGAACCATATCCAGAACAGCAGTACCGGGGCGGTGAATATGACCCTGCCGAAGATCTCATTTAATATGTCCAGGATTACCCCCTTTAAACGTAAATCAGCCATCGGTCCCAAAAGGTTTTACGAAGATATTCAGTTTTCTTATACCAGTCTGATGGAGAACCGTATCAATACTACTGATACCCTGTTGTTTACCAGCTCGGTCTGGGATGATATGAAAAACGGATTCAAGCATAATATTCCCTTGAGCTTGAGTATCAGGCCCTTCAAAAAAACACCCATGCTGCAGAGTTTTGCCATTACCCCTTCTATGAACTACAATGGGGTGCTCTACAGCAAGCAAACTTATAAGGAGGTTAGATACGATGAGGATGGCGCATCGTATATCCATGAAGAGCTGATCAGTAAAATGTCCTATGCCCAATCATTTTTCCCCAGCATTGGGTCTGGATTGGCACCAAAGGTATATGGGATGTATACCTTTAAGGGTAAAGGCAGAATGGAACAAATACGGCATGTGATGACTCCAACGGCCTCTTTCTCCTACGTCCCGGATATGAGTGCCATTCAGGCGGATTACTACAGGGACCTGGTGGATCCGGAAACCGGTGATACCGTGGCAAGCTACTCCATCTATGAGGATCAGATTTACGGGACCCCAACATCCAGGGGGGCTTCTGGCTCGCTTAATTTATCACTTCGTAACAACATTGAGGCAAAAATGCGTTCAAAGGTCGATAGCATTGATGAACTACAGATGGTCAAAATACTGGACAACCTGAGTTTCAATACCAGCCTGAACCTTTTTCATAAGGATACCCTGACCCCTGCCTGGAACCCCATCACCTTCACAGGGAGTACCAGGATATTTAAGGAAAAACTGAATCTCTCATTCAGGGGATCGATGGATCCCTTTGGATATGACACAGTCCGTAACCTCAATCGTACTGCTGAAACCTGGTATTCCCAGACAGGGAAACCTCTTCGCTTAACAAGCGCCAGTATGTCAGCTGGTTTCAACCTTAAATCGAAGAAGGAGACAACAGGAAGTAAAGCGGGACAGGAGGATATGGATCAGCAGTCTCAATTAAATAACCAAAACATGACCAGTGATGATCCCCTTGGGTCCTACGATCCAAATTTGGAGGAGTATTATGGTGATTATGTTGATTTTGATATTCCCTGGTCCTTGCGGGTGGATTACAGCTTCAGCTATACCAAACCGAGGGAGGATGTCAGGATCATTCAAACCCTGAGGGCCTCTGGCGATTTCAGCCTGTCGCCTAACTGGAAAATAGGCTTTAATACAGGATATGATCTGGACAAGAAGCAGTTTACTACAACCAATCTGAGCATATACAGGGATCTGCATTGCTGGGAAATGCGAGTCTCTGTGGTGCCATTTGGAAATTATAAATCCTATAACTTCCAAATCAACGCCAAATCCTCTATTCTGAAGGATCTGAAATACAACAAAAGAAAGAACTGGCAAGATAATTTCAGGTAACAGGGGTAAAAAAAAACCGCCCGGAATTTCTCCGGACGGTTTCTGTTATCAAAGTGATATAGTTTATTCAGATACGATTTCGAAAGGAATATCCACAAGCACCTCTCTATGGAGTTTTACGGTAGCTGAATAGCTTCCGACCTCCTTAATCAGGTCGTCTTTAATGGAAATGTTTTTCCGTTCTATCTCAAATCCCTTTTCAATCAATGCCTCAGCTATCTGAATGGTATTGACTGAACCGAATATTTTACCCTTAGTGCTGGTCTTGGCACCAATGCTCAGACTTACTTCCTTCAGCTTTTCGGCCAGTTCCATAGCAGCTTCCTTAAGTTGCTTTTCTTTATGAGCACGCTGGCGAAGAATCTCCTCGTGAACCTTTTTATTCTGAGCCGTAGCGTTGATGGCAAAACCTTTGGGAATTAAGTAATTCCTGGCATAGCCGTTCTTTACGGCAATAATGTCGTCCTTATGTCCCAGATTGGGCATGTCCTGTTTTAAGATCACATTCATTTTTTCTTCCTCCTTTTACTTTAACATGTCAACTACATAAGGAAGCAGTGCCAGGTGACGTGCACGTTTGATAGCCACTGCTATTTTTCTCTGAAACTTCAGCGAAGTACCTGTGAGGCGCCTCGGAAGAATTTTCCCTTGCTCATTCAGGAATTTCTTCAGGAATTCGGGATCTTTATAATCAATGTATCTGAGACGGTTCTTTCTGAACCTGCAATACTTTTTCTTTTTAATCTCAACCGTTGGTGGAGTTAAATATCTGATTTCTGAATTGTCCTGTGCCATTACTCTTTCTCCTGTTTTTGTTCTGCTGATTTTCTTGCTCTTTTCTTCTCTGCATAAACTACCGCATATTTCTCCATTTTCATGGTTAGAAAGCGAAGGATTCGCTCATCCCTGCGATACTCAACTTCAAGTTTGGCGATCACGTCGGGCTCTACCCTGAACTCGATCAGATGGTAAAAGCCAGTGGATTTTTTCTGAATGGGATAGGCCAGCTTTTTCAGCCCCCAGTCCTCTTCGTAAACGATTTCACCTTTGCTATCGGTGACAATCTTTTTGAATTTTGCAACCGCTTCCTTCATCTGGCTTTCAGACAAAACGGGAGTAGCAATGAAAACGGTTTCGTATTGATTCAACATTTATAAAAATTTAGTTAATAAAAAATCGACTGCAAAAGTAGGAAGTTTTTGAATAGCAGCCAAAAAGAAGTGCATTTATTTATCTGATATCTTGCGATATTACTTTAGTCTTTAAACTTTTCCCTTTCTAACTTAGTTACTATCTTTGCAAACGCTTATGGAGAAATTTATTGTTTCAGCCAGGAAATACAGACCGGCGAGTTTTGTGGATGTGGTAGGCCAGCCTTCCATTACCACAACACTCAGGAACTCAATATTAAATAACCACCTTGGGCACGCCTACCTTTTCAGTGGTCCGCGAGGGGTGGGAAAAACCACATGCGCCCGGATTTTTGCCAAAACCATTAATTGCGAACAGATTTCTGATACCGGTGAAGCCTGTAATCAGTGTGAATCTTGTTTATCTTTTGATGAGAACCGTTCCTATAGCATTCATGAACTGGATGCTGCTTCCAACAATTCAGTGGATGATATCAGGATACTTACAGAACAGGTAAGGATTCCCCCTCAGATTGGCAGCTATAGCATCTACATTATAGATGAGGTACACATGCTCTCGCAGGCTGCATTTAACGCTTTTCTTAAAACCCTTGAAGAGCCTCCTGCCCATGCCATTTTTGTACTGGCTACCACCGAGAAACATAAGATCATACCTACCATCCTGTCCCGTTGCCAGATTTTTGATTTTAACAGGATCAGGGTCGAAGACGCAGTGGATTACCTGAAGCAGATTGCTGAAAAGGAGCACCTGGCTTATGAGGAGGATGCATTTCATGTTATCGCCCAGAAGGCAGATGGGGCCATGCGGGATGCACTCTCGATTTTTGACCAGGTAGTCAGTTTTTCAGGGGAGAAAATCACCTACCAGGATGTGATTAATAATCTTAATATACTGGATTACGAGTATTACTTTAAACTCACCTTCTCCTTACTGGAGGGTGATGTTGCATCGGCCATGCTTCTTTTTGATGAGATACTTGCAAGTGGATTCGATTCCCGCAATTTTATCAATGGTTATGCAGCACATCTGAGGGACCTGATGGTATGTAAGAATCCGGACACCATTCAGCTGATGGAGGTTGGTGCAGGGATTAAAGAGAAATATCTTAATCAATCTGCGGAGGTGAGCTTACCATTTCTATACGCGGGACTTGAGATTTGCAATCAGGCCGATATTCAGTTTAGAAGTAGCAGGAACCAGCGGCTTACCATTGAGCTGGCACTGGTAAAACTGGCCAACCTTTCAGAGGTTTCAAAAAAAAAAACAGTAGCGGAACCTGAAACTCCAAAAGCGGGTGAGCAAGCTTCACCGAAAGCTGAGCCTACAGAAACAGCAACGCAAACTTCACCTGATATTGCTCCACAGACCGGAAATGGTGCCAGCAACCTGGTCAGAACTACCGGAATCTCTATAAAAAATAGCTTGCAAGGCAGGGCCGCTTTCGAGGAAAGTGCAGATGATCATGTTTCAGAAGTGGAGGAAGAGAAGCAGCCAGATACAGAGAAACCTGCTTCGGCTGACCCAGATGCAATAATTAATGCATGGAACGATTATGCGGCGTCCCTTGAGAAAAGAAAACCACGTATTCATAGTACGCTGGTTAATAACAGGCCTGTGCTCAGGGGCGATGGAGCAGTAATGCTCCTGCTTAACAGCGAAGCACAGCGTGATAATTTTATAAAAAATATTAAATCGGATCTTGTTGAATATATCCGGGGAGCAACTGGTCTCTCGAGTGTGGAAATCCTTACTGAAGTATCAGAAAATGAGCAAGTTGGGAAAAAGATTTACACTGAGCAGGATAAGTTGGATTTCCTGGTAAAGAAGAATCCTGAACTTGGTAAATTAAAGTCGCGCTTTAAGCTCGATTTTGACGATTGAACATTAAAGATTAATTTTTGTAATTAATTACCTAAACCATAAGAAAAAAAGATGACCGGAGAAAAAATTACCAACCAGCTGGGAAAAATTACCGTTCCCGATTTTCCTATTGTTCCTTTTATTGAGGGAGATGGTACAGGTCCAGACATTTGGGCTGCATCCGTCAGGGTACTGGATGCAGGTGTTGAGAAAGCCTACCAGGGAAAAAGAAAAATTATCTGGAAAGAGGTGTATGCTGGCGAAAAGGCCTTTAAAAAGACTGGCAAATGGTTGCCCGAAGAGACACTTGATATTATTCATGAACACATGGTAGCCATTAAAGGCCCCTTAACAACTCCCATAGGTGGAGGCATCAGATCACTGAATGTGGCATTGAGGCAAATACTTGATCTTTATGTTTGTCTTCGACCTGTTAGATATTATAAGGGAGTTCCCTCTCCGGTGAAGAGACCCGAAACCACCGATATGGTGATTTTTCGTGAAAACTCGGAGGATATCTACGCAGGCATTGAGTGGATGACCAATACGCCGGAAGGGGAGAAAATCAAGAAATTCCTTCTGGATGAGATGGGGGTGTCTACGATACGTTTTCCTGAAAGCACTTCCATAGGTATCAAACCAATTTCAAAGGAAGGAACCGATCGTCTTGTTCGGGGAGCTATCCAGTATGCGGTTCGGAATAAGCTGCCATCTGTTACCCTGGTTCACAAAGGGAATATTATGAAGTTTACCGAGGGTCAATTCAAACAGTGGGGCTATGAACTGGCAGAAAAGGAATTTGGCGATGTGGTGTTTACCTGGAGTCAGTACGACAGGATTGCAGAAAAAGAGGGCAAGGCCCGGGCAGATGAAGCCCAGGATACAGCTCTTAAGGCAGGTAAAATTTTAATCAAAGATGTCATTGCGGATGCCTTCCTGCAACAAATTCTGACCCGTCCCGCTGAATACTCAGTGATTGCTACCATGAACCTGAATGGCGACTATATTTCAGATGCGCTTGCAGCCATTGTTGGGGGAATCGGTATTGCACCTGGTGCCAATATTAATTATGAGACCGGACATGCCATATTTGAGGCCACTCATGGGACTGCTCCTAAATATGCAGGACTGGACAAGGTGAACCCGGGATCGGTCATTCTTTCCGGAGTCATGATGCTTCAATATATGGGATGGGATGAAGCTGCAGATATGATACTGAAGGGGCTCCAGGCGGCTATTCTGAAGAAGAAAGTCACCTATGATTTTGCGCGACTGATGGATGACCCTACGGAGTTGAAGTGCTCAGAATTTGGCTCTGCCCTCATTGAAAATATGTAAGCATTAACTACTAACCATTAACTATTAATCCATGCTACCAAAAAAAGTAGAAGAGATATTGAATGTACAGATTGAGAAGGAAGACTATTCTTCACAGCTGTACCTGTCCATGGCCACCTGGGCCGAAAACAAAGGGTTTGAAGGCGTTTCAAACTGGCTCTATTCCCAGGCAGAAGAGGAGAGAATCCATATGTTGAAACTCGTAAAATATGTCAACGAGCGCGATGGTGTGGCTGTGATACCAGGGATTAAGAAGCCCCCGGCCGATTTTCAGGATATCTTTGTGGCTTTTGACCAGGTGTTGGCCCATGAAAAATACATCTCCGGCTCAATCAACGAGATTGTGGCTGTGTGTATTGCAGAGAATGACTATACGACCCAGAGCTGGATCCAGTGGTTTGTAAATGAACAGATAGAAGAGGAATCTTCCGTAAAGGCGATTATCGATAAATTGAATCTTCTGGGTAAGAACAACCTCTACATGTTTGACCGCGATATCATGTCTATGCGTGGCGGCGGAACAGCCACTTCAGAATAAGTGCCTGCAGTTCCAGGGGATATACATATTCTTCTTTAGTCTTATTGAATTACAGGGATGTTAACTATGGATGCTTTAGCACTCAGCAGGCATCCCTGTTTTTGCATATTACTGACAAATTCGCCGGATTTTAATATTGGTATACTATTTGAAAGTACAGGACCGATAAAAAAGGGTAAATTTGTCCTTTCTCGACAATTATTATAAACAAAATAATCACATCGGATCATGGATGTAGGCAAAGTAATAGGAAAATTATTGGGTAATAAGTCAGACAGGGATATGCGCGATGTGACGCCTTATGTGGAAAAGATTAGGAAGGAATATGAGCCTCTGCCCCAGTTAAGTAACGATCAGTTGCGTGAGCGTTCTGTAGCCCTGAAGCAGAAGGTGACAGATTATGTGGCTGAAGAAAAGTCCAAATTGGAAGCTCTGAAGGTCAAAGCCGAAGATCCTGAAGTGGATGTAAGTGAAAAGGAAGCGATCTATAAGGAGATCGATATACTGGATGAGGAGATTGATGAGAAATATGAGGTAGTCTTGAATGAAATTCTCCCGGAGGCTTTTGCTGTTGTCAAAGACACTGCCAGACGCTTTAAGGAACACGAAGAGATTGAGGTAACAGCATTGGATTATGACCGGACACTTGCTGCTGCCAGGGAGTCGGTGGAGATCAAGGGGGACAGAGCTATCTGGCAGAACCGATGGATGGCAGGAGGAAATGAGATTATCTGGGATATGGTTCATTATGATGTGCAGTTGATTGGTGGTGTGGCCCTGCACAGTGGTAAAATTGCAGAAATGGCTACGGGCGAAGGAAAGACCCTTGCTGCCACCCTTCCTGTCTTCCTGAATGCACTCTCAGGGAAAGGTGTCCATCTGGTTACAGTAAACGACTACCTTGCCAAGCGTGACTCAGAATGGATGGGCCCCATATATGAGTTTCACGGACTTACCGTGGACTGTATTGACAAGCACCAACCCAATTCCGAAGCCAGGAGAAAAGCCTATAACTGTGATATCACATTTGGGACCAATAATGAGTTTGGTTTTGACTACCTGCGCGACAATATGGCGCATAGTCCGGGTGAACTGGTGCAGCGTAAACATAATTACTCCATCGTGGATGAGGTGGATTCGGTACTGGTAGATGATGCTCGTACCCCTCTGATAATTTCCGGTCCCATTCCCAAAGGTGATGACCAGGAGTTTGCAGAATATAAGCCCAAGGTGGAGAAGCTTATCAGCGTGCAGCGTCAGCTGGTCAATACGATCTTCACGGAAGCCAGAAAGCTGCTTGCTGATGGTGACACTGAAAAAGCTGGTTTTAAGCTGCTCCAGGCTCACAAGGGTTTACCCAAGTACAAACCCTTGATTAAGCTCTTCAGTGAAGAGGGCAACAAGTCGCTGATGCTGAAAACTGAGAATCACTACATGCAGGAGCAATCCAAGAATATGCATCTGGTGACCGATGAGCTCTATTTTATCATTGAGGAAAAGCAAAATTCTGTTGAGCTGACAGAGAAGGGGATCGATGTTATTACAGGTTCCTCAGATGATCCATCTTTCTTTATCATGCCCGATATCGGGTCAGAAGTGGCGGAGATCGAACGTTCCACTATGAGCGATAAGAAGAAGCTGGAGATTAAGGATAAGCTGCTCCAGGATTATGCTGTAAAATCTGAACGGATTCATACCGTTAACCAGCTTATGAAAGCATATTCCATGTTTGAAAAAGAGGTGGAATATGTGGTAATGGACAATAAGGTGAAGATAGTGGATGAGCAGACCGGGCGTATCATGGAGGGTAGAAGGTATAGCGACGGACTGCACCAGGCCATCGAGGCCAAGGAGAATGTGAAGGTGGAAGCTGCCACACAAACCTGGGCAACCATTACCCTGCAAAACTATTTCAGGATGTACCACAAACTGGCCGGTATGACCGGGACCGCCGAGACCGAGGCGGGCGAATTGTGGGACATCTACAAACTGGATGTGATGGCCATCCCTACCAACCGGCCCATTATAAGGGACGACCAGGAGGACCTGGTTTATAAAACCAAAAGGGAGAAATACAATGCGGTTATTGATGAGCTGGTAAGGCTCAATAAGGCAGGACGTCCTGCACTTGTGGGTACCACCACCGTAGAAGTGTCGGAGCTACTTTCCAAAATGCTTAAGATCCGAAGAATCGATCACAATGTGTTGAATGCCAAGTTGCACCAGAGGGAGGCTGATGTGGTTGCCCAGGCAGGTACAGCTGGAACGGTTACGATAGCCACCAACATGGCCGGAAGGGGAACCGATATTAAATTATCCGACCAGGTGAAGAGCGATGGAGGATTGGCCATCATAGGAACCGAGAGACACGAATCCAGACGGGTCGACCGCCAGTTAAGGGGACGTTCTGGACGGCAGGGTGATCCTGGTTCATCCCAGTTCTATGTTTGTCTGGAGGATGATCTGATGCGCCTGTTTGGATCTGAGCGGATTGCCGGCATGATGGATAAGCTGGGTTTAAAAGAAGGGGAGGTGATTCAGCACTCTATGATCACCAAATCCATCGAGCGGGCTCAGAAAAAGGTGGAGGAGAACAACTTTGGAATCCGGAAGAACTTACTGGAATATGACGATGTGATGAATTCGCAGCGCGAGGTGATCTACAAGCGCAGAAAGCATGCACTCTATGGGGAACGGATTGGCCTTGATATTGCCAATAATATGTTCGATGTAACTGAAAGTATTGTAGATGAATACCATACCAGCAGCGATTATGATGGTTTCAAGCTGGAGCTAATTCGCTACTTTTCCATCGAGTCACCTGTAAGTGCTGATGAGTTTAAGCGATTGAACAGTGACGATCTGGTTGACAAGATCTACGAGAACCTGCTGGAAGCCTATAAGCGGAAGCAAGAGAGCATATCAGAGCAGGCCATGCCGGTGATCAACCAGGTATATGAGCATCAGCGTGAGGTTTACGAGAATATAGTTGTGCCGGTTTCGGATGGAACCCGGGTTTTTCAGGTGCTGGCCAACCTTGAAAACTGTTATAATTCGCAGGGCAAAGAACTGGTTCGCTCCTATGAAAAGAGCATTATCCTGGCTACCATTGATCAATCCTGGCAGGAACATCTCCGCGAACTGGACGACCTGCGACAATCGGTGCGAAATGCCCAGTATGAACAGAAGGATCCATTGCTGATCTATAAGTTTGAGGCATTTGAATTATTTACAGCTATGATCGATAAGGTGAATAAGGATGTGGTCTCTACCCTGATGAAGGCTCATATTCCCCTCAAGGATCCTAATAGTGTAAAAAGGGCCGAGGCACCGAAGAAAATGGACCTCAGCAAATTTGAAGCCAACAAGGATGAGGCAAGCAGCTATAACGATCCCTCAGGCGGAGGAAAAGCAAAAGATGGACGTAGCCAGGTACAGCAGCCGGTAAGGGTAGAGAAAAAGGTAGGACGAAATGATCCTTGTCCTTGCGGAAGTGGAAAGAAATATAAAGCCTGTCATGGCAGACCTGGCGCCTGAGTGTGCCAGGTACTCTATTGAAGCAGCTTGTCCAGCCGGGCAATTTCCTGGTAAAGTTCAGAGGTGACAGGGATTAAGGGAAGTCGTAGTACATTTTTTATCTCTCCACGGATCTCCATGGCGGCTTTGACCCCGGCAGGATTTCCCTCCTTAAAAATGGCCTTCATCATGGGAAATAGCAGATAGTGCAGTTCACGTGCTTTAAGGTAGGCACCATCCAGGGCAGCCGCAACCATTAAGGAAGTCAGGGCCGGATATGCATTTCCAATCACACTAATGGCACCATCGCCACCAGCAGCAATCATAGGCAGGGTGATGGCATCATCGCCCGAGACCACCAGGAATCCTTCGGGACGATTGTGCAGAATCTCCATTACCTGTTCAAAGTCCCCCGAAGCCTCTTTAACCCCGATAATGGTTCCTTTGAAATCAGAGGCGAGCCGCAGTGCAGTATCAGAGCTTATGTTGGAAGCTGTTCTCCCTGGCACATTGTATAGCATGACAGGTAATTCACTAAGCGATGCTATCGCAGCATAGTGCTGGTATATTCCTTCCTGCGAGGGTTTATTGTAATAGGGAGAGACACTGAGTATTCCCTGGATCTCTCTGGTATCAGTCTTTTTTATGGCTTCTACAACAGCCCTGGTGTCATTTCCGCCAAGCCCTAGCATAATAGGCACCCTATGTCCACAGGCATTGACAACACAAGAGATCACATCTTCCTTATCCCTGGCAGAAAGAGCAGGAGTCTCCGCTGTAGTTCCCAATACCACAAGGTATCCGGTCCCCTGATCAATTAAGCTGTCGGTATGGATCATCAAGCGGTCGAAATCAATCTCCCCATCTAGTTGAAAAGGCGTGATCATTGCCACACCTGTACCTCTGAACAGATCTGATTCAGCCATATTATATTTATTTAGCGGGATTTAAAATGGATACATAATGCTTGATCTGTTCCGCCAGATAAGACATATCGTTCTGTTCCGACAATTTTATCATCAGATCATAATCATTCTTTTCTTCAGTAAAGCATCCTATTTTGAACCTGGCTGTCGAAAGCTGCACAAGGAACTGCAACTCAATTCGTTGATCGATTGTAAAATCCATCAGTAAATCGGGATTTTCATGTTGAAACAGTTCTGCTGCTTCTCCTCCGGGTTGCATGTACCAGTTCAGATTGCGTTTGGTTATCACGTGAATGTCCTTCCAGAACAGCATATCCTGGGGAATTTCTTTCTGATTTATATACCCATAAATAGTGCAGTTGACTCCTTTATCCTTTAAGAATCCTCGGAACTCCCATACGATATGGAATGCATTCTGTATTTGTGCATCAAAGAGAATTACAGCCGATTCGGCAGTATCAAAATTATATACACGGGTCTCTCTCTGGAAACTTTTAAGTTTATTTTTAAGTACCCTTTTTCCAATTGTTTCTCTTATGCCTGCCATATGAACAAAAATACAATTTTAATATTGTTATTGAGCCAACATGACCAGGAACTGCTCTTCCGTAATGATTGGAATTCCCAGTTTCTGTGCTTTCTGGTATTTACTGGGACCCATATTCTCTCCGGCCAGAATGTAATCAGTTCTGGCACTGATGGAAGCACTGTATTTTCCCCCATGTTGTTCGATGATGTTTTTAAGTTCTTCTCTTGAGTTTTGAACAAATACACCTGAAATAACAAAGGATTTTCCACTAAGAGAATTACTGACCATAGCTTCACTCTGCCCCATTTCCATCTGCAGGCCTGCTGATCTCAGACGCTCCACCAGCTGCAGATTACCCTCTTCACCAAAATAGGAGCGGAGAGATAAAGCAATGGCTTCACCAATCTCATCCACCTGCTCAAGACTATCCTGGTCCGCTTCCATTAAGCGTTCCATGCTGAGCTTTGCTTCAGCAAGTTTTCTGGCCACGGTCTCGCCTACATACCTGATTCCCAAAGCATAAAGCACACGGGGGAAGGGGGTATCTCTGGACGATTCGATGCTCTTTATTAACTTTTGAGCACTTTTCTCCCCAAACCTCTCCAGGTCCTTAATCTGGTTGGCATCGAGCTTGTAGAGGTCGGAAGCATCTTTTACCAGCCCTTCCCTGAAGAGCAGGTCTATGGTGGCTTCGGCAGCATTGATATCCATGGCTTTCCGGCTGATGAAGTGTTCGATGCGTCCTTTGATCTGTGGTGGACATCCGCTAATGTTGGGACAGTAGTGGGCTGCTTCATCCTCTTCCCGAATCAGACCGGTACCACACTCGGGACAGGTCGATATGAAATGAAAAACTGTGCTGTCCGGCTCCCGAAGTTCCTTTTGAACTCCTACGATTTTCGGAATTATTTCTCCTCCTTTTTCCACGTAAACATGATCTCCAAGCCGGATGTCCAACAGGGCGATCTGGTCCGCATTGTGCAGGGAGGCACGTTTTACTGTTGTTCCTGCCAGTTGGACCGGCTCCAGGTTTGCAACCGGTGTTACAGCACCTGTACGCCCTACCTGGAAATCGATGGAGAGCAGCCTGGAGGTGGCCCGCTCTGCCCTGAATTTATAGGAGATGGCCCAACGCGGAGTCTTCGCAGTAAAACCAAGTTGCTGCTGAAGCTGAATGGAATCTACCTTGATTACCACACCATCTATATCAAAAGGCAATTTATCACGAGCCGTTTCCCAGTGATCAATAAAAGAGAATACTTCTTTGAGGGATCCTGCCAATAAATTATAATCCGGGACTTTGAATCCCCATGAACGCGCCGCTTTAAGGCTTTCATCTTGCGTCTCGAAAAGCTGCTGTTCACCTGGGATATAATAGAACAAACAATCCAGGGGTCGCTTTGCTACCAGAGAGGAGTTTTGCATTTTCAGGGTTCCAGAAGCTGCATTCCGGGGATTGGCAAAGCTGGGTTCACCTTTAAGCTCACGATCAGAATTTAGCCTTTTAAAACCTTCAGTGGGAAAAATGACCTCACCCCTGATCTCAAATTCGGCAGGGATCTTGTCTCCTTGTAGTTGCAGGGGGATGCTTCGGATCGTGCGTATATTATGCGTCACATCGTCACCCCTGGTACCATCGCCCCGGGTTAATGCCCTGGTAAGTTTTCCGTTTTGGTAACTCAGTGTCACTGCCACACCATCATATTTAAGTTCGCAGAAGTAGGAAAAATCCTCCCCTATAGCCTTTTGGACCCGCTGGTCAAATTCTATAAGTTCCTCTCTGTTATAGCTGTTGCCAAGTGAGAGCATGGGGTAACGGTGACTGAAGGACTCAAATTCTCTGTTCAGATCGCTACCCACCCTGCGCGACGGTGAGTTAATATCATCAAATTGGGAGAATGTGGATTCTAGAGTTTGTAATTCCTTGATTAGTAGATCATACTCGAAATCAGAGATGCTTGGCTTTGATTCAACATAGTAAAGATAATTATGCTGTTGAAGCAAACTCCTGAGTTCATTAATCCTTAGTTGGGCCTTCTCCGGGGTCATTCGAATCACTTTTAAACAAAAGTAAAAAATATTTCACCTTTTGCTTTTATTCCCTACTTTTAGAATTCATGAATCGTAGATCCTTGTCCATATGGCCCTTCCTGATATTGCTTATCTCTGCCGGGAGCACTTGTGTAAAGGCGCAGTTGCAGTTCCCGGGGAAACCAATGGGATTAAACAATCAGTTGAAAGCTGCAGAAGTGATGTATGTGCTTCCTCCTCCCGATCCTGTGGAGATTGAGGCAGAGCTGGAACTGAACAGGAGGACTAATTCAAAACCCCTGCGTTTTGCATTGGAGCGTCCGGTGAATCTTTCTCCTGAAACCCATGGTAGTTGGAGCCTTAAAGGTGATATACGGGTGTGGCATGTCCATGTTCTCTCGCCCGGGGCCTATTCCCTGGGTCTTGTTTTTGGTAAGTATGCGCTTCTGCCCGGCGTTAAAATATTTGTGTATAGTCCAGGTCAGCAGGAGGTAAAAGGAGCCTTCACTTCAGAAAACAATAAGACTTCCGGAGTTTTGCCGATTGGGCATTTGCCCGGGGAGGAGTTGCTTATTGAGATGCAAGTGCCGGCAGGGATGGCCGACTATGGTGAGCTGGAGCTGGAAGCACTATCACACGCTTTTCTCAATACAGGTTTTAAATCTTCAAAAGCAGATTGTCCGGCTGGTGAATTTGGCTGTTCACAGCCATGCGAGATTGATGTCAATTGTATGGAAGGTGATCCATGGTGGCAGGTCAAGCCTTCAGTGGTAAGAGTTTTTACAACTACCTTTTACTGCACAGGAGTACTTGTTAACAACACATCCTATGATGGCACCCCCTATATTATCACAGCTGAACACTGCCTGAACAACCAGTATTACGCCGACCGCACGGTTTTCCAGTTTAACTATGAAAGTGCCAGCTGCTTCGGGGAGGACGGACCCCTGGATATGTCCATTTCTTCTGCTAACCAGCTTACACATGGAGATAGTGTTGATTTCAGCCTTTTGGAGATTTCCAGTATACCACCTGCTTCCTATGGTGCCTACTATGCAGGGTGGGACCGTACCCAATTTCAGACTTCCTCCTCAAGTACAATCCACCATCCATTCGGTGATGTAAAAAAGGTGTCTATTGATGAGCAGGCCCCTTCCATTCCGGAGAAACCTGGCGATGTGCCCTATTCGGGACTGGAAGACTATCACTACTTCTCTTTTTGGTGGATCAAGCAATGGGAGACAGGCTCAACTGAAGGAGGCTCTTCGGGTGGCCCCCTCTTCAACCAGGCCCACAGGGTAATTGGCACGCTGAGTGGCGGAAATGCTGCGTGTGGAGACTCCATTGGCTACGATGATGATACAGACCGGGTGATCTATAATCCTGCACCCAACTACGATGATTATTTCACCCAGTTTGGTATGGCCTGGGACTATGAAGAGGATAAAGGCAATGCCCTAAAACCATGGCTCGACCCACTGAATCTGGATCCGCCTACCTTAATTGGTTACAATCCAAGCTCTACGGAGCCTATCAGAGTAGATGCTGACGGACTATTCCATGTATTTCCCAATCCTGCACGGGACCTTTTTCATATCACTTCGAAGGAGCCTGTGCAAGGCAGTGGATACTACAACATCGTAAATCTCTCAGGAGCTTTATTAAGAGAGGGACAGCTGGATGGAGAAGGGCGGGCTGAGATTCATATCTCCAATCTGGCACCTGGCCTATATATTGTCAAGGTGGGTAGTGACGCTTACCAGGAACATCATAAATTACTGGTAACAGGCCAATGAGACTTCTCTACCTGCTAATCGTAACAGCTCTCCTGCTAAGCGCTTGTACGGGCCAGGCGGGCCCCTCAGTTGACGCGGATGGACATGGTGAGGGGACCTGTTTTACGCGTTATGCCTCAGGATTCAGAGTCTTAGACCAAGGGACATATACCCTCATAGAGGTCACTGATCCCTGGCAGCAGAGCAAGGATGTGATCTTCTCTTATGTGCTGGCTCCAGGCCCGGAGGCGCTCCCCGATTCGCTTAAGAACATATCGTTTATTAAGACACCGGTAAAACGGGTGATCGCACTCTCCACTACCCATGTGGCCATGATTGATCAACTGGGAAGCGCCGAATCTATTGTTGGGCTTTCAGGATCAGGTTTCATTTACAGCTCCAAGATCAGGGCGCGAATCGAATCAGGCTCCGTGAAGGATGTAGGATATGGCCAGGGACTGGATTTTGAAACCATAGTAAGGCTTAAGCCGGATGTTCTCTTTTTGTATGGTGTGGAAGGGAATGTGATGACTACACTGGAAAAACTAAGAGATCTGGGAATTCCGGCAGTTTTCTGTGGCGAATACCTGGAAACTCATCCCCTGGGTAAAGCTGAATGGATCAGGTTTTTCTCTCTTTTTTACAAGAAGGAGGAACAATCGGCACGCTTCTTTCAAAAGATAGATTCTGCCTATTGTGCTCTGTCTGCTTTGGCTTCCGGGGTCCTGCCCAAACCGCATGTGCTGAATGGTCTTCCCTGGAAGGATACCTGGTTTATGGCGGGAGGGAAGAGCTTTGCCGCTCAGTTAATGGAGGATGCCGGAGGTGATTATCTATGGAAGGATAACCCTTCCACCCAGGCAGTTCCGCTGGACCTTGAATCGGTCTATATGCGTGCCTTGAATGCTGATATCTGGATCAATCCAGGGGCAGCGGGAAGCCTTTCAGATATCCTGCTGCTGGATAAGCGCTTGGGAGATCTCAAGGTAGTACAAAGCGGACATGTATTCAATAACGATGCGCGCAGTAGTGTTGACGGAGGAAACGACTACTGGGAGTCGGGCACCGTGCGCCCTGACCTGGTGCTTGCCGATCTGATAGAGGTGTTTCATCCTGAATTATTGACAGATCATCGCTTTGTATATTACAGGCAATTAAAATAATCGTTACTTTTGGGTAGATTAAAACTACTACCCATGGCCAGCATCAGGATCCTCAAGAAGGATATTAACAGGTTTGCATTTGATTTACTTCAGGAGTGTTTCTCCTACAGGCACTATTCAGATGAACTTTCTGAAGACAAATTCGACGATGTAATCAGTAAACTGGTGTTGCTAAGAAACGATTTGATTCAGAGGACAAATCATCCTGAAGCAGATGCTGATTCCTCCACTTTGAAGACACATTACAAGCAGGTTCAACTTGATCTGCTAAAACTCGCCGAAGTTGTGGAGGATCTAAAGAAGTAGGATGTGAAAATCCCGTCAAGAAGTATTTTAATTATCTATGCTCTGGGACTATTGTTAATAGTCCTTTTTTTGCTTGATATCAGGCTTGGCAGTCTTTCCATAACTTTTGCTGATATGTTGAGCCACCTGATGGGCAGGACTGAGCTCTCAGAACAGCAAGTGCTTATTCTCACCAAATTTCGCCTACCCCGAATCGCTACAGCATTGATGGCCGGAGCGGCACTGCCGGTATGTGGATTGCAGATGCAAACACTCTTCAGGAATCCGCTGGCAGGACCATATGTGCTGGGGATCAGTTCCGGCGCAAGTTTTGGTGCAGCAATAGTTGTGCTGGGCGCAGGTGCCACAGGCCTTGTAGCGACCTGGAGTCTGGCCATTGCTGCATGGATAGGTGCCGGAACCGTGATGTTGCTCTTGTTGTTTGTATCCTACAGGATCAAGGATGTAATGACCATACTGATCCTGGGAATCATGTTTTCAAGCGGATTGGCTGCCATCATCAGCATCATGCAATATTTCAGCCAGGCTGCAGCCCTGAAATCATTTGTGATCTGGAGCATGGGTAGTCTGGGGAATGTGACAGGTGCTCAGCTGACTATTATGGCATGGGCCATCCTTCCGCTACTTATGGTAACCCTTGCTTATTCCAAGGTGCTCAATGGGCTGATGCTGGGTGAGGAATATGCTTTAAGCATGGGAGTACGCATTCAGCGAACCCGGCTTGTTATTTTTGCAACTACCAGTATCATGGCTGGCACCATCACTGCTTTTTGCGGTCCCATTGGTTTTATTGGTATTGCAGTTCCCCATATGGCAAGATTTCTTCTGAATCGCTCCGACCATCGGGTCTTGATGCCTGCCAGCATGCTCACAGGAATGGTGGTAATGGTTTTTAGCGATATTGTATCGCGCCTTCCTGGCACAGAACAGATACTTCCTATCAATGCGGTAACCTCCCTGATTGGTATTCCGGTGGTCATATGGCTTGTTGTTATGAACCGCAAAGCCCAATCACTCTGATGTCACAAACCCAGGCAGAACATATTATTTCTCTGGATCGCTTTGCAATTGGTCATCACAAGGAAGATGCCCTTTTGACTCAGCTCAATCTGACTGTGAACCGGGGTGAGATGGTGGCGCTCATAGGAAGGAATGGTACAGGAAAAAGTACCCTGTTAAAATCGATGATAGGATTGCTTGAGCCCCTGGATGGAGTGTGTCTGCTCGATGGTGTACCTTTCTCTGAATATACACTTCCGCAGCGGGCGCGCAGGGTCAGTTTTGTCTCATCGCAACTCGCTCAAATACCGGCTCTTAGCGTGGGTGAATTGGTGGGCCTGGGTAGAATGCCCTACACAGGCTGGATGGGGCGCCTCACTCCGCAAGACAGGGAGCTAATCAAACAGGCACTGGATGAAGTGCAGATGGCTTCCTTTTCAGAGCGGAAACTTGATTGTTTGAGTGATGGGGAGCGACAGCGGGCCATGATTGCCCGTGCATTTGTTCAGGATACACCCTTGATGGTTTTGGATGAACCCACTGCATTTTTGGATATTCCCAATACCTATGACCTGATTCATCTTCTAAGTAAATTCAGGGATGGGGGCCGGTCCATTGTTTATTCCACTCACGATCTTGAAACAGCCATGTCGTGTGCCGATAAGATGTGGGTAATTCATGAGGGTAGAATTCTTGAGGGTGCACCTGAGGACCTGGGACTGTTGGGAATTTTCAATGAACTTTTTTCTGACTCCGGGATCAGGTATGATGAGCAGGCAGGAAAATTCCTGTATTCTGGTAAATCACGGGGTGCTATAAGTCTTGAAGGAGACCAGGGAAAGCCATTTATATGGACACGTAATACTCTGGAAAGATTGGGATACAGACTTGAAAATGGAGCCGGGCATGTTATCAAAATAATATCTTCACAGGAAGGATACCACTGGATTCTTCAAAAAGAAAGTGGGTCAACTAGCTTTGAAAGTCTATATACACTGGCTCGGTTCTTGATACAAGAATAATAATTCAGTAATTTGAAGCCGTAAACTAAATTTCCAAACCATGAAGGTAAAAAAGATTATTGCGTATACATTGTCGGCACTTGTACTGCTCTTTTCTCTTGTGGCCATCCTTGGAATCTGGGATGTGGTCGATATCGAATACCTTATCGCACGCATGTTTAAATCCTTGATGGTGGTCCTTGCTGCTGCAGCTGTGGTAGTGCTTATTTTTTCCATTTTGGACAGACCCGAGAGGCCCGACAGAAGGGAGATCGACGAGGGCTAAGCAAGCATCCTTAGAATTTTTTCTGCACCGGCCCTGTTGGAAAACTCCTGCAGGGCCTTTTTTCGCGTCCTGATCTGTGACTCTTCGAAGGCTAGTAGCATCAGTCTATGAATCTGATCCTGCATTTCACGGCCCTCTTTGGCCACTGTGCAAAGACTTTCCAGGCCACTCCCTTCCACCATTTCCGGGTTCACCAGGCAATGCCTTCCTGCGTATAAAACATGCAGGAGTTTGAGCTTGGTCCCGGTTGCTTGTCGCGTGAGAAGAAGGTTAATCTGGGCCTGGGCAATCAGCTTATCAAGTTCCTGGTCGCTAGGACTAGCAATCAGGCGGATGTTGGAAAAACGGGCTATCTTTTTCCGGAAACGAAGGGATGGGTTTTTTCCTGCTACGACCACCAGGTAGGGAAGCCTGGAGAGTAGCTCTTTGGCCAGGCTTAGAAAAATCTCTGAATTTTCAACTACTCCCAGATTACCGTGATACAGGATATATGTACCAGAGCCTGGCAATGAGCTTACTTCTTTAAACCTGTGAAATGCTGGGATGAAAATGGCAGAGCTGTAATTTTCATTAAAATATATGGTTTCATGCTTTGCTATGCTCAGGATATGGTCGGCATGATGCATTATTTTCTCATAGCGTTTCAGTTTGCGAGCTTCGGACCAGAAGAACAGCTTGTGTAAGGGATTTCGTGTGGAGAGGGCAAGGCCTCTGTAATAGGCATGTTCAATATTGTGTGCTCTCAACAGTATTTGCTTATTGGCCTCCATGCATTGTGGCAGTACTCCAGTGGTATGTAACCCCTCAAAAAGAACAGGGAATGAATCCCCGAGAAGGTTTTTTGGCATAGTATTTGCTATTCTAGTAACTACAATATATGGATCGGAGCGAAAAAAATATTTCAATCCAAGCTTACGGTCATAGTAATAGACTTTAAAGCAAAGATCCTCGAGTTCTTTGGAATGTGTACGTCCGTATTGGAAACAATGGAGAATTATCCGAACCCCCGCTTGTGAAAGTGCCTTCAGTTTATAGTAAATATCGATGACACCGCCATAGTCGGCCGGGTAGGGGATGTCGAAAGAAACAATATGAAGATATTGTGAAGGCATACTAAGCACTGGATACCAGAAGTAGTCTAACTACTTAAAGATAGGACAAAAAATATTAACAATTTTTAATGAATTTTTTTAAAAATTAGTGCAACTTTTTCTGAAATTGCACGTTATAAAAATGTAGAGACTTTATTGATTATCAAATAGATAATTTCGTTCTTTTAATTCTACATTTCTTTTCATAGATTTAGTTTTAGGGTTAGTTTAGTTTTAAGGTCCCTCGGCGCTCGCTGGGGGATCTTTTTTTTATCTTTGTGCCTCAGTTTACAACTATGCAGAGAATTGAAAAGATTTTAAAGGACCTGGTTGCTCAGGCAGCTCTCCAACATTGGAATATAAATCTGGAAGAGGAGCACATCCAGGTGCAGAAAACCAGGAGAGAATTTGAAGGAGACTTCACCGTGGTGGTATTTCCCCTGCTCAGGTATTCGAAGCAGAATCCCGAGCAAACCGGAAAGTTTCTCGGATCATATCTTGTGGGTTCCTCTGATTTGATCGAAGCCTTCAACGTGATAAAGGGATTTTTGAATTTGGTCGTGGCACAGCAATACTGGAAAGATCAACTCGATGGCCCTCTTTGTTCCCATGATTATGGAATGATCTTGCCAGGGGCAGATGCTCCGACAGTGATGATTGAGTATTCTTCACCAAATACAAATAAGCCATTGCACCTGGGTCATATCAGGAATAACCTCCTTGGCCATTCAGTATCCAGTATCCTGAAAGCCACAGGAAAGCATGTGGAACAGGTAAACCTGGTAAACGACCGGGGAATTCATATCTGCAAATCCATGCTGGCCTGGCAGAAG
Organism: Bacteroidota bacterium; assembly: GCA_003648635.1. Classification (GTDB taxonomy): domain Bacteria; phylum Bacteroidota; class Bacteroidia; order Bacteroidales. The sequence continues at coordinate 29,267 of QMPQ01000005.1, forward strand.
AATGGCAATGGGGAAGATCCTGTTTCGTCGGGGATGAAAGGAGATCACCTGGTGGGTAAATATTATGTGCGTTATGACCAGATCTACAAGTCGCAAGTGCAAACGCTTGTGGAAAAGGGCATGCCGAAGAAGGAAGCTGAGGCAGAGGCGGAAGTGTTGAAAGAGGCAAGAGAGATGCTTCGTAGGTGGGAAGCAGAAGATCCTGAGGTCAGGAAGCTCTGGGAGACAATGAATTCTTGGGTTTATGCTGGATTTGAGCTTACATACAAGCGACTGGGTATATCCTTTGATAAAACTTATTATGAGTCGGAGACCTATAAATTAGGTAAAGAACTAGTGTTGAAAGGACTAAATAAAGGCGTGCTCTACCAGAAAGAGGATGGCTCGATCTGGGCCAACCTGGAGGAGGAGGGACTTGATCATAAGCTCTTGCTCCGCTCAGATGGAACCTCCGTTTATATGACTCAGGACGTGGGGACTGCTCACCAGCGCTACGAAGAGTCGGTTTTCGATTCACATATCTATGTGGTTGGGAACGAACAGAATTACCACTTCCAGGTACTGACCATAGTACTGAAAAAGCTGGGCTATGCCTGGGCCGATAAACTATACCATCTGAACTATGGTATGGTTGAATTGCCCGAGGGAAAAATGAAGTCCCGGGAAGGCACAGTAGTGGATGCCGACGAGCTGATGGATGAGATGGAAGATACCGCCCGGCAGATGTCGGAAGAGCTGGGTAAGCTGGAGGACTTTACAGAGGAGGAGAAGAGTCGCATCTACAGGCAGGTGGGAATGGGCGCCCTCAAATATTTTATTTTAAAGGTTGATCCCAAGAAGAACATGACTTTTGATCCTCGCGAATCTGTTGATTTCAACGGAAATACAGGGTCATTCATACAATATACCTATGCCCGTATCCGTAGTGTATTGAGAAAAGGAGCAGAGAAGCATAAGGGCACAAGTCAGGAAGTCCTCAATGAAAAGGAGATTGCCCTGATAAGGATTATGTATGATTTTCCTGAAATACTTGTTGAAGCAGCGCGTACACTGAATCCCTCACTGCTTGCTAATTTCCTGTATGAGCTGGCTAAAGAGTTTAACCAGTTCTACCATGATCATAGCATACTCAGTGCCGAAACGGAGGGGCAGATAAGCCAGCGCTTATTGCTGATAGAGTCTGCAGGGAATATAATTGAATCGGGCATGGAACTATTGGGAATAGAGGTGCCTGAGCGTATGTAAGACCTCAATTGGAAGTTAGATTTTATGAAGCAATACCTTGTAATAATTCTTCTCCTGGGCCTGACCCTCTCCGTGTCAGGTCAAAAAAGCAAGGTGCTGGCTGTGAAACAGATGATCGATGCTGGCAAGTATGATGAAGCTAAAGAGGCCATTGAGCTTGCCGTATTGAATGACAAAACCTCCAGGTGGCACCGAACCTACTACACTAAGGGATTGCTCTGTCAGACGGCCTATGAAGCTGGTGTGGAGAAAAGTGATACTAAGATGACCAATCTCTATTCCGATCAGCTATTTGTCGCCTATGACTCTTATGAAAAGGCCCTGGAACTTGATCTAAGAGAGCGAACACACAATCTTATCAGACAACAATATTATGGACTTGCAAACGATTTCAGAAGCATGGGAGAGGAGCTCCATAAGAAGAGAGCTTATAAAGAATCTTTGCGGGCATTTGAACATGCACTTCTGATAGGTGAAAGTGATTTGATTTCAGCCAAAACCGATACAAACCTGGTTTATAATACGGCCTTGGCGGCCTACGAAAGTCAAAACTGGGTGAAAGCTACTGAATACCTGGACCGGCTGCATGAAGATGCATATTCTCCCAAGACCACTCTCTTATTGGCCATGGCCTGGCATAATGCCGGAGATAGCATCCGAAGCGAAGAGGTGTTGATTGAAGGGATGGAACTCTATACCTATGATGAGTCGCTGGTCATGTACCTGATTAATGAGCTTGCCAGATCAGAGAAAACTGAAGCTGCCAAAGATATCCTGGACAAAGCCATTGAAGCCAAACCCGAGAATTATATGTTTTTTTGGGCAAGGGGTTTGGTTTACCGGAGAATGAACAATTATGATGAGGCCATCCTTAATTTCCAAACGGCCACTAAACTTGCTCCCGACACACCTACTCTATACTACCACATTGGAATGGTCTACTACAACATAGGGATCGATCTTCGGCAAACGGCCCTGACTATTGATGAAAATGATGAGTACCAGGAGATCAGGGAGCAATACCTTGAAAAATTCAGGGAAGCAGTTACATGGCTTGAACAATCCTATGAGCTGGATCCCACCAATGAGAAGACCATATCAAAGCTCAATCAGCTCTATTACCAGCTGAATATGAAGGAAGAGCAGAAGGCCCTGGAGCCAAAAAACGATTGATCAGAATTTGAATTGCATCGACAAGCCTATGAACTCCTTAAACTGGGCCTGAGCTATCGTATAGCTACTGCCATCGGGGTTCTGGATGGGCGTTCCCTCGGAATCGAATACCGGGAAACGGGCATCGTCATCATAGATCAGGTGAAGATTCAAACGGATGGTAAAGAACCAGTTGATCTTCTGATCCAGGATTAGCTCCCAGTCCACATCCACATTTTGTGGATTATTCAAATAGTTGGAGAAAAGCCTTAGGCGGTTTTCAATCTTGAGATTCTTGGTGGGATTAAATTTGTTATTCATAACAATCTGGGTCCCCATCTCCTGTAAAGCCCTTTTTCCTTTCTCAATACCGTGTATGGTCTGGTCAATTAATGCAGTGTCCAGCACGAATGTGTTTTTGAAAGAAAGCGGAGCTACATTAATAGTGGTGTTTTTTATAGGCTTATATTCAAAACCAAGACCGACCGTAATGGAAGCAGGATTCAGGAACTTGGATATAACCACCGAGTCGTTTGGGTAATTATACCCATTTGCCATCTGGGTTTTCATATAGAATGAGGCACTCATCCCGATTTTCCCCCAGGCATTCCGGTTGTATTTTGAGTTTATTTCAAACAGGTCCTGGTTTTTCCGAAAACCATTCTCTTTTGTTCTTATACTCCCAAAATTCAGTCTCATGTTAGAGATCCATTGCGTCTTGGCCTCTTTATTATTGTAGGTGCTTTCTCCCAGCAGGTCCAGAACGCTTGAAATAGAGCTCTCTCCTCCTTTTGTCCAATTGGAAAGGTAAGTCTGATTCAAGGTGAAAGCACTTGAGAATGCGAAATCCCAGTAAATGGGTTCTGCCTCAAGCTCTTTCATTGGGGCCAGTGATCTTTCCGGCATTTCTACAAATTCAGGAAGATAGTGGATATTCTCTTTCGTAAGTCGGTTGATACTCACGTCTTCTTCCAGCAGGAGGCTGATCTCATTGGAAGCTGGATTTCCTATCCAGATGGTAAGGGAATCATTGTTGTAATTCTTAACCCAGAACCTGTAGGCCTTATTATCTCCCTGAGACAACCATAACGGGGTTTTGTTTCCATAAAGGTCATTTACCAGCAGCATGGTAGAATCGCGTTCGCTTGTAAACTCCAACAAATGCCCAACTGCCTGCTGCAATGAATCGAGCTGGTGTTCTCCCTCCACAATCATAAAAGGTGATTCCTCAGATGCTTTCCAGGTGGTCCCGGTCAAATAATAGTTCACCCTGCTTCGGTCTGCTGTCATCACACCGGTCAAACCTTCTTTATCCAGGGATGGAGTGATCTGGTTTTCCCTGAATGTATGCATGTCAATACCCAGTGATTCTATGGCCGCTGTATCGATTAAAATGTTGACCAGGGTATCTGGAATCTGGGTGCGGGTGTCGGAGATTGTGGCAGAATCAGAAGGAAGAACAAAAAGATCTTGCCTGATACCTTCAGGATAGATCAATTTAACCTCCTCATCCAGGTATAAGTCAGAGCTCCAGCCTTGGGGATCCACCAGGAAAGTTGAATCGTTTAGCCATTTCAAATCATTGCTGCCCATGACTACAGGATCGCCTGTAGCTACCTCAACAAGACTAAAATCCTCCTTTACCAATTTGGAACGGATCGAATCGAAAGGTTCCACACTGTGGTCCAGTAGACGTTGAAGTGCATCCCTGACAGAGTCCTGCTGTGATCGCCAGAAGGAATTGGTTTTGACCACATGGTCCACATAGATCCAGGCATCAGGTGTGCTGAACTGTACTTGGATACTCAGCGAATCAGTGCTAATAGAATCAGAATCAATGCCAGTTTGAGCTGATATCCTCAAGACCAGTAGGCTTACCAGTACCAGAGACGACAGTCTTTTCATTATCGGGAATTTTGATACCGTTTGATAAACGGTTTTCTATTGGTAAATATTTCCTTTGGCAGCAAGAAGTGTATTGCTGAGCAGGGATACTCTGGTCATAGGACCAACACCACCCGGAACAGGAGTGATGAATGAGCATTTGGGAGCCACTTCGTCAAAAATTACATCACCTTTCAGACGGAAGCCCGATTTGGTTTCGCTGGAGGGAACGCGGGTAGTTCCCACATCAATCACAACTGCACCTTCCTTTACCATATTCTCTTTGATAAAGCCTGGGGCACCCAGGGCCGCGATCAGGATATCAGCCGAGGCACAGAGTTCTTCCAGGTTCCCTGTACGGCTATGCGCTACAGTTACTGTTGCATTGATGGATTTCTGGGACATCAGAATACTCATGGGTCTTCCCACAATATTGCTTCTGCCCACAACCACACAGTGTAAGCCTGAAGTCTCAATCTGATAGCGCTTCAATAATTCAATGATACCAAAAGGGGTGGCGGAAACAAAAGAGGGGAGCCCGATAACCGTGCGTCCAACGTTTACCGGGTGAAATCCGTCCACATCCTTTGCAGGATTGATTGCTTCAATGACTTCTGGTTCTTTGATATGTTCTGGCAGGGGCAGCTGTACTATAAATCCATCCAGTTCAGGATCATTATTGAGTTCCCGGATCTTAGCCAGTAGGACCTCCTCTTTCACATCATTTTCGAATCGAATTAGTGAGGAACGGAACCCCACCTCTTCACAATCCTTGATTTTGTAGGCAACATAGGTTTCGCTGCCACCGTCGTGACCCACCAGGATGGCAGCCAGGTGTGGAGCTCTGTGGCCGGCCTGAACCAGCTTATCTACCTCTATTTTAATCTCCTCTTTAATTGCCTTTGCAGTGGCTTTACCGTCAATTAATTGCATGTTATCTCATTTTTGGAATGCGCATTTTCTTTCCGGCAGTCATCATCTTCATCATTTTCTTCGTCTCATCAAACTGCTTTACCAGTCTGTTGACCTCGGGTACGGTGGTTCCACTTCCATCGGCAATTCTTTTTCGCCTGCTGCCGTTTAATTGAGCTGGGTTTGAACGTTCGTCGGGTGTCATGGAGTTAATTATGGCCTCAATCCCCTTAAAGGCATCATCGTCCATATCCAGGTTTTTCATTGCTTTGCCCATGCCTGGAATCATACCTGCCAGGTCCTTTATGTTACCCATCTTCTTGATCTGCTGGATTTGCGACATAAAATCGGTAAAGTCGAACTGGTTCTTGGCGATTTTCTTCTGAAGTTTTCTGGCCGCTTCCTGATCGTATTGTTCCTGGGCCTTTTCAACAAGTGACACAATATCGCCCATGCCAAGAATTCTGTCGGCCATCCGTTTGGGATGGAAAGCATCCAGTGCATCCATCTTCTCGCCGGTACCAACAAACTTTATTGGTTTGTCCACCACCGAACGAATCGACAGGGCCGCTCCACCACGGGTATCACCATCCAATTTGGTCAGAACCACACCATCAAAATCAAGTCTTTCATTGAACTCCTTGGCTGTATTGACCGCATCCTGTCCAGTCATGGAGTCAACCACAAACAGGATCTCATGGGGGGTGACTGCATCTTTAATAGCGGCTATCTCCTTCATCATCTCTTCGTCAATGGCGAGCCGTCCCGCGGTATCGACAATGACGGTGTTGTATCCCTTTTGCTTAGCCTCTTTGACAGCAGCTTTGGCAATCTTTACCGGGTTCATATTTCCCTCTTCGGTATAGACCGGAACCTGGATTTGTTCACCCACCACCTTGAGCTGCTCGATGGCAGCCGGGCGGTATACATCACCAGCCACCAGCAAGGGTTGTTTTCCCTGTTTGGTTTTCAGATGAAAGGCAAGTTTTCCCGAGAAGGTGGTCTTACCTGAACCCTGCAATCCGGCAATCAGGATAACCGTTGGATTTCCTTTCAGGTTGATCGCTTCATTTTCACCTCCCATCAGTTTGGTCAGGTGGTCATGAACGATCTTGACCATCATATCTGAAGGTTTCAGCGATGTGAGGATTTCCTGACCCAGTGCTTCTTCCTTAACCTCTTCGGTAAATTGTTTGGCAATTTTAAAGTTAACGTCGGCATCCAGTAATGCCCGTCTCACTTCTTTCAGGGTTTCCGCCACATTGATTTCGGTAATTCGCCCCTGTCCCTTGAGCATTTTAAAGGATTGCTCAAGTCTTTCTGATAGATTTTCAAACATCTGCAGTTGATTCAATTATCAAGCTGCAAAAATAGCTAAAATCGCTCAAATTTCCGCCACTATTCTGACGGGCTTATGAGCAGACTTCCCAGAATGGAAATATTGTTCAGATCGGAGTAATCATAGATATAGAAACCATCCTCGCCAATCATAAAGAGGAAGCTCTCCATGGGTATCACATCATAGGCATTGATTCCTGGAAAAGCAGCAATGAGATGAGAGGTAATGCTATTTTCGTAAGTGGCATCGTATACCTTCAAACCATATTCCCCTTCGCAAACAAACAGGGTGCCGTTATCGATACCCAGGCCATATGGTTTTTTCATGGAGAACGAGGAGAGACGTATGGGCTCATACTTATCGGATATGTCGATCACCTCGAGCAAGTTCTGTGTGCCTCCACACCAATTGCCTGTACGAAGGGTTACATAGGCTCTGTCTCCCTCTACGACTACCGGATCGCATGCAGTAATATGCTGGTAGGTAGACAGGAAGTTGGGTGCACCGGGATTGGCAAGGTCCAGTATATGCATGCCATTGGAGGTGCCCACATACAGATGGGCATCTGCGATAAACAGTGTCTCCACATTACCCCATAGGGACAACTCGTTTTCAACTTTCAGATTATCAATATTGGCAATGTTGATACTCTTCAGTTTCCATGAGCTTTCAAGGGCATAGAGATAATCATCGTAGGTAATAAAACGGGCCATGGAACCGCCCACACCGTAGGTATTACTATTAGCTCCAGTCATTCCACCATCAGCAAAACTGGATTCAAGACGGTAGTCCCAGTAGATGGGCCAGGGATATGGATTGTTGTATACCTCACGGGTAATCTTCTTCACATCGTAGCCGGTAATTACTCCCTTCTTTTCGTCAATTTCATCCAATGGGTAGTCATAATCGTAGGGAGGAATTACATATTCAAACAGATCTTCAATCCTCTCAGTCAGCTCAGGTTGTTCCGGATTGGTGATATCGATCACCAGCAGGTCCACAAAGCTTTCGGCAAAAAGTTGATCATTACGAATGGCCATATCCACGTTGCCCGGTACTTCGATAAATGCTTTGAGCTCAGGCTGAGTGGGATCGGAAAGATCTACCACATGAATCCCCTTCTGGTACTCGTTAATAAACATATGGGAACCATAGAAACTGATCTTCCCCGGCTTTTCCATGGATACTCCAGAAACAACATCAAAAGAGGAACGGAGGGCCTCATAGGACATATAGACCGGTACATTGGCCATATAGGTTTGTAAACGTTTGTCTTCGCAGGAAGTCAGGGCCAGACCTATGATGGAGAACAGAATGAGCAGGCGTTTCATATGTGTATTTTTGATTTCAGGTTGTTTTGCTCTTAGGATGCAGGAGAGAAGCAAGCGGTTGCGTGGCTACGCAACCTTTTCCAGGGGAGCCTCATCCTGACAGAAAACCTACCCTCTATGAAAACATACAGTTCTACTAAAATTAGCTTAGCTATACCTTTAATCTTCTTATTGACCATATTTATTTCCCCGCTTCTGCTGGCACAGGATACGGATCATGTATACCTGAAATCCGGAAGTGTAATTCGTGGGAAAATCCTTGAGATTAAGCCTGTGGATCATGTGAAAATCGAAGATATGTGTGGGAACATCTGGTTTTATAAGATTACAGAAGTGGAGAAGATCACCTCAGAACCCTTTGAGTCTGATAAGCGCAGGGATCAAAAAGCCTTAGGTTTTGATGAGGGATTCGTCAATATGACCTCCATAGGATTCCTGGTAGGGTCCTCATACAATGCACAGGTGGCTCCGCTCAGTCTATTGATGGTGAATGGTTACAGGATGCCCAATGGCTTCTTTGCCGGGATCGGAACCGGGATTGAATTCTTCTCAAGCTCCTATATGCCTTTCTTTCTTGATCTGCGCTATGATTTGATTGGAACGGATGTGGTACCCTATGTGGTGGCCAAAGGAGGGTGGAGTGTTCCGCTTTCTTCAGACCGCTCAGAATATGACATAAGCTACGAGTATTCAGGCGGCCCCTTGTTTGGTGCCGGGATTGGACTGAAGATCAGGACCAGGAACCATTTTGCCTGGGATATTGAATTGCTCTATCGCTACCAGGAGACCTCGTATAAGGAGATCTATGAATGGAACAACCAGGAGTATGACTATACCGATATATTTAACCGGATTGAGATACGTTTAGGATTCTATATCGACTAATCCTGGCAAGTGGATTAGGTTTTCCTCCCGGCCCGCTGATGCATCGTCTTTGGTGGGCCGTTTTAATTTAGCTAAACCACTTTTTTGCTACCCATCCGAAGCACAAGGTATCCGGAAACACCTGCAATCAACGAACCAATCAGAATACCGGCCTTAGCCGAATCGAGCAGGTAATCATTACCGAAAAAGGCCAGGTTGGCTACGAATATGGACATGGTAAAACCGACGCCGGCCAGGAGTGAAACTCCTATCACCTGTTTGAAGTTCACCTCTTCCGGGAGTTCGGCAAAACCAAATTTTACCGCCATCCAGGCAAAGAGGGTCACACCAATTAATTTGCCAACTATCAGGCTAATGGCAATGATCCCGCCAAGCATACTATCCAGGCTTCCGCCACCCTGGAAGGCTACCCCGGCATTGGAGAGCGCAAACAGGGGCATGATCAGGTAGGCCACCCAGTTGTGTAGCTTGTGTTCAAGGTGCTGCAAGGGTGACTGCACCTTTTCAGTCCAGTCTTCCAGGGAGTCAATTCCCTCTATTTGTTTCTTTGAAAGCAGGGGAGAGGAAGGATCGGCTGAATCCCTTATCCCGTCTACAATTTCACAAAGATCACCCACAGAGCTTTCCACACGCATCTGTTGCCTAATAGGAATGGTCAGGGCCATGAGCACACCGGCAATTGTGGGGTGAATTCCTGCTTTCAGAAAAAGAAACCAGATAATAATTCCAAACACCAGGAAAAGCCCGTGTGCATAGATTCGGCGATAAGAGAGGAAAAAAAGGATGGCCAGAAGTACCATGGAGATGCCAATAAGTGACCAATTGATGCTTCCGCTATAGAATAAAGCAATAACCATAACAGCACCCAAATCATCCACAATGGCAAAGGCAATTAGAAATATCTTGAGTCCAATGGGAACCCTTTTCCCCAGCAAAGTCAGAATGGCCAGGGAGAAGGCGATATCTGTGGCCATTGGAATTCCCCAGGCGTGAGCGTTATCAGGATTCTTATTCAGGAGCAGAAAGAAAAGCACCGGGACCAGCATTCCCCCGATGGCAGCAAAGAGTGGAAAAGAGGCTTTCTTTACCGAGTTTAGTTCCCCGATAAGCAGTTCCCTTTTTATCTCCAATCCGATCAGGAAAAAGAAGATGGCCATCAGTCCATCGTTGATCCACAGGATCAGTGGTTTGATCAGCTCAAAGCCAGAGGTGGAGATCCCCATCTTATATTCCCAGATTGATTGAAAACGATCGGCCAGGGGAGAGTTGGCCAGGATCAGGGCCAATACAGTTGCACCAAAGAGCAGCAAGCCGCTCAGGCTTTCAATGTGGACAAATTTTTGAATTGGCGTCAGGATTCTTTTAACCATTGTTTTTCTTATTTAACCATTGTTTATCTTATTTAACCAGGGAGTATATAATCTATGGTAGCATTGGGTCCCAGTGGAATATCGAATAAAAGCCATACGATTAAAAGCAGTATCCAGACAACAAGGAAGGCCACTGAGTAGGGCATCATGGTTGAAATGATGGTCCCAATACCCGCTTTGGGCTCGTATTTCTGAAAAAAGGCAATAATAAGGGCAAAGAAACTCATCATGGGAGAGATCACATTGGTTACACTATCGCCAATACGATATACAACTTGTGATAGCTCTGGCGAGTACCCCATAATCATAAACATGGGAATAAAAATGGGAGCCAGGATGGCCCATTTGGCAGAAGCACTTCCCATTAGCATATTAATAGATGCCGACAGCAAGATGAACAGGATCATCAATGGGATTAAGCCGATATCAAGCGACATTAGAAGATTAGCACCCTTCACAGCCAGGATGATCCCCAGGTTGCTCCATTTGAAATAGGCCACAAACTGGGCGGCAAAAAAGACCAGGACCAGGTAAATGGCGAGAGTCTTCATGGAGTCTCCCATACCGTTTATCACATCGCTGTCGTTCTTGAATTTCCCTGTGTAAAAACCATAGGTAATTCCCATGGCACCTGCTGTGATAAAGAGCATGGCCACCACCCCCTTGATCAGGGGTGAGCTAAGAAATCCACCATCAGCTCCTCTAAAGAATCCGTTTGCCGGGATGAGCCCTACTAATGTGATGCTCATAATCACTGCCAGGGTGATCATAGCTATGAGCAAGCCTCTTTTCTCAATGTGAGTAAGCTTTTCGAAGGATTGATCCTTTGCACTCACCACTCCATTATAAGTACCCAGTCTGGGCTCAATGAGCCTTTCTGAAATAAAGGTGCCTGTAAATGCGATTACAAAAGTAGAGGCGACCATAAAATAATAATTGGCTGTGGGATTTACATCATAGGCCGGATCGAGGATCTGCGCAGCCTCCGTGGATAGGCCAGCCAGCAAGGGGTCGACCGTTCCAAGAACCAGATTGGCACTGAATCCGCCGGATACACCCGCAAATGCTGCAGCCATCCCGGCTACAGGGTGTCTTCCCACAGCCATGAATACGACCCCCGCCAGCGGAATCAACAAGACGTATCCCACATCGGCTGCCATATTTGAAAGAATCCCGGCAAGGACAATAACAAATGTTAGAATTTTACCAGGAGCATTTAGAACAAGAAGACGAATGAAGGCCTGGATCAGGCCGCTCTGTTCCGCAATGCCAATTCCCAGCATGGCAACAAGGACGATGCCCAGAGGAGCAAAACCAGTGAAATTTGTGACCATTTCCAGCAGTATCCGGTGGATACCATCATGGGATAGTAAATTCACAGTTCTTACCACTTCACCGGTAGCAGGATGAAGAGCTTCCCAGCCGAGCAGGTGCCCGAGTCCGGAGAGCAGCAATGCAGCAAGAGCAAAGAGGGCGAAAAGTGTAGCGGGGTGGGGAAGTGCATTTCCTGCCCTTTCGGTCCAGTCCAGCATCCGCTGCAAAAGACTTCTCCTATCTGATTTACCCATATGCTCCTAAATGTTATTTTTTGCTTGGTGAAAATAGGAAATCTTTTTGAACCAGATTCCAAGGGAGTATTATTACTTAAATCAGTTAAATTATGCCATTATAATTTATATTCATTATAGTATAGTATAATAACTGCTATCCTTTAAGCATTAACTAACTTATATACCCAATTCCTTGTTTCACAAGCTCATTGTACCTCTTCTCGTTAAAGGAATATAGATAGGGGGCCTTATGAGCACCTCCAGTCAGTTGCTTTTCGTGTCGTTCCAGGAATCCAAGCTTCAACATTTTTTTCTGAAAATTGCCCCGGTCCAGACTTCTGCTTAGGATCTGCTCATACAAGGTCTGGAATTCCTTCATGGTGAATTTCTCGGGCAGGAGGGAGTAGCCTACAGGCATATAATTTATTCTGCTCCTTAGTTGTTCCATGGCTTTTTCCACTATCTCTTTGTGATCGTACAGAAGTTGTGGAAGTTTTTTAGCAGCTTGCCAGGTACACTGATCGCTTAAAGCATCTGGTGTGGGTGCACAAGACCGTATATCAACCAAAGAAAGATAACCTGAGCTAATAAAGCGTTGTTCAATGAAAGCTATCAACCTTTTAAAATCATCTTCCTGTATCTGCTTGACTTCAGGGAACTTTGTTTTATCCCTCCGGTTTACATCTCCAAAGGTGTGAAACTGCTTCAGATAGGGCAGCTTGATTCCGGTACGCTCTTCCAGTATCCTGGTTGCAGCCTGGTCCATATCCTCATCGAGGCGAATAAATCCTCCCGGAAGCATCCAGAGATCATGCTCTTTCAATTTAAGTAGAAGTATTTGGAGTTGCTTGAGGTCAAATCCAATTACAACACAGTCAATGGAGACCCCTGGTAAAAATACAGAAGTGTCACCAAATCCACTTGG
>QMPQ01000006.1 GCA_003648635.1 Bacteroidota bacterium
ATTGGCCGAAGGCGGAGTATGTGGAGGGCAAACATTTGGACTACGACTAGCACATAACAATTCACTAAAACCGACCGCAACGCGTGTCACGCTCTTCGCAGAAAAGGCAAAGCCCGCGCCACGCTACGGCGGCTTAGTTCCACCGTTCTATGGTTTGCATTAATGAAAGAATTTACCCCTTTCTGACCAGTTCCTCTTGCCAGGATTAATAAATGTCGAGTAATGTTAAAACAGAGTCTTTTGCAATAAAAAATACCGTATGAAAAAGAAAGGTGTATCAAGAAGAGATTTTATGAAGCTTGGAGTCTGCAGCACACTGGCACTTGGTTCGGGCGGTATAATAAATAGTTGTGGGAAAGAATTAGTTAGCGAACCGAGCTCGGTCCCGCAGATTAATGCCTCAGTTGCCGCTATCAAAGGAAACAACCTGGATTCCATGACCCGGGATGCCATTGAAGCCATAGGAGGAATGGATTCGGTGGTCAATGAAGGTGAAACTGTATTCATCAAACCGAATTTTGTTACCTTCCCCTGGGCGCAGTATAATAATTGTTTTCATATCGGGGAGTGTACTAAACCGGAAATCCTTATTGCCACCGCCGAAGAGTGTCTGAAGGCCGGAGCCAGTGAGGTGATAATCGGTGATGGTTCTCAGATGAAAACTTTCGACTGGAACTATTCATACACATTGGATGGAGGCACCAACCTGGTAAAAGAAGCTGCCAGGCTAAACCAGGAATACGCTGGGACTATTACCCTGTCATGCCTGGAAGTAGATCATCCCTGTACCCATGAAATACCCTCCAGTATCCACCCTTCCGGTATATTCCTGGTCTCAGGTGTTTACGAAAAAGCAGATAAGATTATTTCCATACCTGTGGCCAAGACCCACCAATGGGCCCAGCTTACACTGGCATTAAAAAATTTCATTGGTGTGCTTTCTATTTCAGAATATGGAACGGATTTGGGAAGCCATTGGGACAGGGGGCAACTCCATATTAACCCAAAGGCCATTGACCATTCAAGTGTACGTGCCATATCTCAGGCAATTATAGACATTGTCGCTGCAAAAAAACCCGATCTTACCCTCATTGATTTCTCCATAGGACTGGAAGGAAATGGTCCTTCGACAGGTGCGGGCGGAACAACAGTAAATGTGAAAGACCGATTGGGTAAATGGCTAATACTGGCCAGCAGGGATATTATGGCTGCGGATGCAACTGCAGCCCGGGTAATGAATCATCATGTTCCTTCCATTAAACAGTTGACCATGGGATATGAAATGGGGCTTGGAGAAATAAATAAGGAATCGATCGAGATGATAGGGGAAAGTCTCCCGGGCATTGTAATGCAATGGGAAGCAGCATCCCTGGCAAATTCTCTTTAAGCGACAATCTATGATCCTCAGGATGAAAATATCTATCATTTTAGTATTTGTTTTTTTGTCATGTTACGGTTGTGCCAAGAATGGCAATGATCTTATGGACCCGCCCGATTCACCAAGCAGCAATGATCCTCCTGAAGTAACCCTGACATGGGTGTCTTCTGCCAGGCCTCCCGGAGGCAGCCTGCATATTGCAAGGACCACAAGCAACGGAAAAACATCTCAGATCACCTACCTTACCGATTCGCCCTATAACGACTACAAGCCGGTGATCAGCCCGGACAGCACGAAAATTGCGTTCTTCAGGGCATACAATGAAGGCGGGAATTTCTTTTTGTGGAATTCGTCAATCTGTGTGATGAATGCCGATGGCAGTGATTTGCGGGAGTTGACTGGCCATGAGTTTATGAATACTGAACCATACTGGACCCGCGATGGGACCAACTGCATTACATGGTCACGTATGATCCACTCTTCTGAAGGTACCTTTGGAACCTATGTGTACAGGACCGGCATGGAGGATAGCCCGGGCGATGAGGTACAGATCTCGGCCACCAACTGGGAATGGGGCAACAGTAGCCTGAGGGATGGACGAATGTTCGTAAGCCGTGGCGGTGCTCATTTTCTATTAAATCCTGATCCTGGTGGAAATCCTGGATATGAGGAGATCAGCTACCCCGATTCCTATCATTATCTGCACAAGGTGACAATCTCAAATGACGAGACCATGATCGCTTATATGAAGAAGATTGATCCAGATGGGGATGATTACCTGGGTTCGCAGATCGTTTATGCAAACCTGGATGCCTCGGTCCCGGCCATCACAAATGAAGTAGTGTTCGTGCCGAAAAATGAAAATAAGTTCAGCTGGTATGTCAGCATTTCACCTGATAACAACTACCTGATCTATGCGGAAGACGGCAAAATTATGATTCACGACGTGGAAACGGGTAAAAACAGCCAATTCTCAACTATGAAAGAGGTGGAATACCGCTATCCCACTTTTGATGGTAGTGTGAAGTAAAAACCGGGCAACAACCATGAGAATTTTCCGAGGCTTCTACTCAGCCTGTGTTTGTTCCCTTGCCTCGGTAACACTTAAGCAAGTCAGCGTATGAAAATGGACATAGAACAATTCACTAAAACCGACCGCAACGCGTGTCACGCTCTTCGCAGAAAAGGCAAAGCCCGCGCCACGCTACGGCGGCTTAGTTCTACCGTTCTGCGATCTATAATAAGGGATGTAAATAGTTGAGAGGTACGTTTGTTTAGAAGTTGTGTGCTATACTTAAAAAAGAGAAATGGAAATGAATAAAGTAAATATAATAGGTGCTAGTCTATCTGTAATGATATTAAGTATTTGTAGCTTAGTTTTTATTTTCAGATTACTAGGGCACCAAAAAGTTGAATATTGGCTTGGATGTATTCTGATACTAATGACAATACCTCTGACATTTCTTTTGATCACTGCAAAACAATTTCAAAGACCTCCTATCTACTACATCCAAATAGGAATAATGATTGCATTCCTAATTATAGAATTATTCTTAGATTACATATACAAGCTGGAATTTCGAAAGGTTACATGGATTACTGTTATATACCTTGTCTTATTCTTTGGTGGAACTGGTGGAATGATAGGCATTGCCACAGAGGCTGGTCGGATTTGGATGATAGCCGCCGTGGTATTGTTCCTTATTATGACAACTTTAGCATTTGTTCAACGGGCAATAACAGGAATGTAACATACTTTTATAACCAAAGAACAAAATACTGGTCAATTGTATATTTCGTAACAGCTTGATTATGAATACTAATTTCCACCTTTAGTCAAGAGAGGTTTCAAAATAACGTATTAAATTGAGGATACCTTAACAGCTAAATTGATATGAATACGATAAGATTAAAGGACGGCCGCCAATTAGCCTTCGAACAATATGGGGCTGAAAATGGAATTCCTGTAATTCAGCAACATGGTCTTGGCGATTCCAGACTGGCCAGACATCCAGATAATAAGCTTACAATTGAAGCTGGAATAAGGCTAATAACGGTAGACAGGCCTGGATATGGGGAATCATCTCCACATTCAGGAAGAACTTTCCTGAATTGGGTACCTGATATTGAACAACTTGCTAATCAACTTAAAATTGACAAATTTGGTGTAATGTCTCATTCTGGGGGCTCACCTTATGCATTAGCAATCGCCTATAAACTTAAAGACAGAGTTACCAAAGTTGTACTGGTTTCACCACTAGGTCCATTAAATGTCCCTGGTGTTTCGGAAACAATGCATAAGAGTTTTGGCTTTTTAATGAAACTAGGATGGCTTAAACCCCTGATTATAATGGCCGGCAAAAGCGAAGCAAAAAGAGCCAATTCAGATATTGTAAAATATGCTGATAACTGGCTTAAAGAATCTCCAGAGCCGGATAAAATATTATTCACCAACCAAGCTTTACGAAAAATGTTTGAAGACGGAATGAAAGAGGCTTTCAAACAAGGAGCAGCAGGTTGGGTGGGTGATGTTTTTGCTGGTAAAAATTGGAGATTCACCCCAGAAGAAATTCAAATCCCTGTTAAAATCTTCCATGGAAGTGCGGATGAGCTGCTTTTTGCTGAAATGGGAAAAAGACTGGCACAACGATTGCCTCATGCTGATTTCCAATTATATGAAGGGGAGGGGCATTATTGCATTTTTAAGCATTGGTCCGAAATATTGAGAACCTTTTCCCAGGCTCAAGAATAGTTTTTTATAGATTTTCAATTTCTGGCCCCGTTTTCATTATTTTATCAATAAATAGTAGCCCGGAGGATGAACACTAGCAAATAGGAGCCGGAGAAGTTGTTCAGTGTGAATAGAAGAAATATCCAGATGGTATACGCATAGTCATAGCGGGCAAAGATGACAATAAGATCGCAGAACAAATCATTAAAGCCGACCGCTATCGCGGCGGCTTAGTTCCACCGTTACACTGAATGCGAAGAACATGACTGATATTCCCTCTATCACACATTAATAGGTAGAGGTCGCAATCTGCGACCTCAAAAAAGCCAACCTATGGATAATCCAAAGCCAATCGTATTCTCTGGGAAGGAAGTAATAGAAATAACAAAAACTTCAATAAGGACTATTCGGGGTCAGGAGGTAATTATCGCAGCTGATGTGGCCAATATTTATGGAGAAACCACTAAACGAATAAATGAGCGTGCCAAGCGACATCCTGGAAAATTCCCACCAGATTTCATGTTTCAGCTTTCAAAACAGGAATTTGAAGATTTGAGGTCGCAGTCTGCGACCTCAAAGGTAGGTCGAGGTGGCACCCAATATCTGCCATATGCATTTACAGAACATGGCGTTTTGCAGATTGCAAATTTGATTATTACGGAACTGGCTGATTCCGTAAGTGTCTTTGTAATCAGGGCTTTCGTGGAAATGCGAAAAACATTAATTGCACAACAAAAGGCATTAGTCAGTGCGAGTAAAACGGGATCCGAAATCCCGAAGGCAGCTATACTACACAGGGAACTACTACCTAAATTACAAACTACAATTGGGCGTATTCTTGAAAGTGTAATAGACACTGAGAAAGGAACTACGGTAAAAGATGAAGCACTAGACATTCTTAAAGAATCAATAAGTCATCTTAAGGAACAACTGAGACAAAAAGGACTTCAAAACGAAGAGATTACAGCACGAGTCTCGAAGCTATTGGCAGAGGCGGAGAATCATCGTGCTACTGCGCGCAAGACTAGGGCAGAATCCGAACAAATCGAATTCATGAACACAATCAGAAAGCTTCGATTGGTTCTAGAAGCGCAACTAATTATGGCCTCAGAAGAAGGCCCTAAGGACAACCAGAAGCTAAAGGAGCTTATTGAGGTTCTAAAAAACGTTGCGAAGAAATATTGAATATGGAATTTAAGGCCGATCCTTTACTTTGGGCTTCTCAGTGTAACAATCACATTAAGCCGACCGTAACGCGTGTCACGCTCTTCGCAACAAAAGCAAATCCCGCGCCACACTACGGCCGCTTAATTCCACCGTTCTGCGATCAATAGTAAGGGATGGAAATAGTCGAGATGTACGTTAATATTGAAATTGAAACCTAAAAAATCAGAAAATGATTAGAAATAATTGTGTATATCTACTGATGTTAACAGCAATAATCTTGCAATCTTGTAATTTCCAAGTTGATAAAACTGATGGGTATACCATTAAAGGAAGTATTGAAGGAATAAACAGTGGGAAAGCTTTTTTAGCAAAAATTGATTTAGTTACCAACGAACGTGTTGATATCGATTCAGCAGAAATTCAAAATGGGAAATTTACTTTTTCTGGAAAGGTTGAAAGCCCATATTTACATACTATATTTATTAATAACAAGTTAAGCAAAATTCATTTTTTCCTTGAAAATAATGATATTGAAATCTTTGCAGATATCAATAATTTAGAACATGCTAAAATAACTGGTTCAAGAGAAGATAGTTTATTTCATTCTTACAAAACAGAGGATATTTTTGACAGAAAAACAGGAATGGAAATAATGTTAAATTATCCTGACTATTCATTTGCAGCTTTTACAGCATATTATCAGTTTCAAATACATAATATTCATGCCGATACTTTAGATATAATAATGCAGGGGTTTAAAGAATCCGTTGACAAAACAGTTTACTATAAACATTTAGTTAAGTTATATAATACCTTAGAGAGAGTTGCTATTTCTAAACCAGCTCCAGAGTTCACAATACCTGACACAAAGGGAAATTTAATTCGCTTAGACGATTTCAAAGGTAAATATGTATTAATCGATTTTTGGGCTTCCTGGTGTGCACCTTGCAGAGCGGCTAATCCCAAGCTGGTGCATATTTACAACACTTTTAATAAAAGAAATTTTACTATAGTAGGAATTTCAGTAGATAGAAATAAAGATGGGTGGATTAAAGCAATTCAAACAGATGAACTTCCGTGGACAAATTTATCAAACTTAAAGGGTTGGGATGAAGTATCTAATATTTATGGGGTAAAAGCGATTCCGCAGAATTTTTTACTTGATCCCAATGGGATCATCATAGATAAAAATATTGAAATTGACAATATGATCGAAAAACTAAATATAATATTGCCTGTAAGCTAACATTTCGAATGAAATTTCTTATTGCAGAAGACAATTTCAACGATCCCCCTTTACCACCTATTCGATCCGGAACAATAAGCTGATCAGGTCTTCTGTATCACTACTCGATCCTATGTATGCCTGGTATTCCATATGCTCCAATTCCCATTTATTACTATCAGGATTATACCACCTGATTTTCTCAAATGGACAGGTAAGGGTCACCCGTCTTGTTTCCCCGGGTTCCAGAGCTAAGCTCTGAAAACCTTTGAGGAGCTTATGCTCCCGCTCTACCGCTGAATTGTCGAATCCTATGTAGAGCTGCATGACCTGGTCACCGGCTAATTTGCCTGTATTGCACACATTCACTGATACGTCCACATGATCTTCAAACACCTGTACCACAGCACTGTCATGGGTGAATGTGGTATAGGATAGTCCGAATCCGAAAGGAAAAGCAGCTTTGTTCCCGTCATGATCCAACTTGATATAACCATGGAAGCGATCATAGCTAGTTTCCAGGGCCAGCCTGTCAAATTCGGGGTAATGACTTTCATCAGCTGCTACAGTAAAAGGGAGTTTTCCACCCGGATTCACATCTCCAAAAATGGTTCTGGCAATGGCTGTTCCTCCTTCCATACCTGGGTAGAATGCATGGATGATCCCGTTTATTCTGTCCTTCCATTCCTCCACGATAATGGCGCTACCCCCGATAAGGACCGCAACGGAGTTCTCATTCTCCGGACCTACCTCCTGCAGCAGATGACTTTCATTCTCATGAAGCCTGATACTCTTACGGTCACCACCTATCTCGTTACCTCCCATATCGATATATTCTCCTTCATCACCATGATCATAACCAACCACAAAGATCACTGCATCGGCCTGACGGGCCAGTTCTTTTGTCCTTTCAATATCCTCCCCAGGTTCAAATGTAAAAGTTATATCCCTGCCGTATTGTGTCTGCAATCCCTGCATGGGGGTAATCACATACTTGGGGATCACCCGGCTTGAACCATGGTCACCGATATTCTCCGTCACAGCAAGCCTTCCGACCACCAGCACATCCTTCATTTTTGCCGGATCCAGGGGTAGAACACCACCATTATTCTGCATCAGGACCATCGATTTTTCTGCCGCTTCCTGGGCTAGTGCAATATGATCGCTGCTGCCGATCAGTTCTTCCGGATATTCATTCATCGGATCGGGTGCCGATTCTAATTTCAGTATGGTCCGCACAACCCGGAAAGCGCTCTCATCAATCACACTCTCTGTGACATCACCTGCCTCAACAGCTTTTAGAAGCTTTTTTCCATAATCCTGTATTGCAGGCATCTCTATATCCATTCCGGCGTTGGCGGCCAAATCAGTGTGATGTATCC
Organism: Bacteroidota bacterium; assembly: GCA_003648635.1. Taxonomy (GTDB): domain Bacteria; phylum Bacteroidota; class Bacteroidia; order Bacteroidales. The sequence continues at coordinate 7,884 of QMPQ01000006.1, forward strand.
CCCATAAAAAATCGCTGATGGTAAATCCCTTAAAATTCCAGTCCTCCCTGAGAACCGTTGTGAGCAGATGTGGACTTTCACAGCACTGGTTACCCCGGAAGAGATTGTAGGCTCCCATTACACTTGCTGCACCCTGATCAATGCACTCTTTGAAATGTGCCAGGTAAACTTCACGAAGTACCCTTTCATCAGCCTCCACATTGATCTTGAATCGGGTATTCTCCTGGTTGTTTAATGCATAATGCTTTATACAGGCCATTACATTATGGTTCTGAACACCTTTCATTAATGAACTTCCCATTTGTCCAAGCAAATAGGAATCTTCACCGTAGGCTTCCTGGGCTCTGCCCCCGGCAGGATGGCGCAACAGGTTAATGCATACACCTCCGAAGTAATTTCCCTGATTGGCACGTATCTCTTTTCCGATTGCTTCTCCCACCCTGTACTCGAGATCCCGATCAAATGTGGCTGCCCGGGCCATGGCCACAGGAAAACAGGTGGACTCGCCACTGACCATGCCCCGCGGGCCATCGAAGAAGCGCATGGACGGGATTCCCAGTCGTTCATTCCCCCCTGCCTGATATGCTTCCTGATTATATCGCATGCCATCGCTAATCATTTCCGCAAGCATCTTAGGCATGCTTAACACGGGTGTCATCATCTCTACTTTCTCTTTGACCGACATTTGATCTACCAGCTCCCTTGCCTTCTGATCTATCTGTTCTTCTGCAATGGCCTTCCTTTCAAGCGCAATGATATCAGGCTTAGTATTTATTCTCAAGACCATGTATGTCGCAATGAGGATAACAACCAGCGACAGGATGATGAAAAGGATTCTTTTGAGGATTTTTTTTAGTGTTTTCATGACAGACCAGAATTGGTGTTGAATCAGGGCAAGTTATAATAATTTCTTCAATGTGGCAAAATGTCACAATGATTTTTTATCTTTGGAAAAACAAGATATATATTCATCCCATGGAATTAAAAGATCTGAGAAGTATTTCCATTTGGAAAAAAGAAAAGTTGGAACTAAATATCTCGGTGGATTGTGTTCTTTTAACCGTCCGGGATAAAAAACTAAAGGTTCTACTCAACATGCCTTTTCCTGAAGTTGGTTATTTCTTACCTGGGGGTTTTATTATGACCGATGAGGATGCAGATGCCGCAGCTATAAGGATCCTGCATCAACGAACCGGACTTGATCATATTTATCTAAAGCAATTCAGAGCTTTTTCCGATCCTGGCAGGTTCTCATATCCGACCCTGTTCCGTAACATCGGTTGGGAGAAACACTTGATGGAAGAGCTTCATACTCTGTCCGAAAGGATGATCTCCATAGGATATTTTGCCCTGGTGAATGCAGAATTGATTCAACCTACAGGTGGCGACTTTCAGGAGAGCACCACCTGGGGAGATATTGAACACCTGCCGGAACTTAACTTCGATCATGAATTGATCATTACCGAGGCGGTTGATGCTTTGAGGAGAGAGTTGTATTTCAGACCAGTTCTTTATAACCTGTTGCCGGAGAAATTCACCATGCCTGAACTTCAGAATTTGTATGAGATCATTCTCGGGAAGCCCCTGGACCGGGGAAGCTTTCAGAGAAAAATGCTTCGATGGGATGTCTTTGAGCGGCTTGAAGAAAGAAGGTCTGGCGTGGCCCACAAAAGGCCTTTCCTTTACCGGTTCAACAAGGAGAAATACACAACAGCATTGCAAAAGGGTATCCATTTCGCCATATGATCCATCCTGTGATACAGTTTCGGTTTATGCCGACTAACTGGATTCCTTTTCTTTCCTTAGAAGTATGATTAATTTTACTTCATGCAACGAACCATCCACATATCCACCCCCGCCCACAACGGGCTCTAGGATATCACCAGGCAAGTGGAGGCCATCGTGGCTGAATCAGGTGTCCAAACCGGTCTGGTCAATGTCTACGTTCAAGGTGCAACGGCAGGGATTATGATTCTTTTCACTTTTCGAAGGGCATAGTACTGCAATTTTGCAAAACTCTCGTTGTTCAATGAAAAAGCTATATCTTTGATACCATGAGAAGTATTCATGAAATAAGAACTACTTTGAGTAATCATCGGAATCATTTATTCCAGGCGTACCCAATAAAATCCATTGCGATTTTCGGTTCGTATTCCAGGGAGGAGAACACTGCTGATTCTGATCTGGATATTCTCGTAGAATTCAACGATAAAATTGGAATTCGTTTCATCGATCTTGCAGATGAGATCGAAGAAATCGTTGGTCTTAAAGTTGATCTTGTTTCAAGAAATGGTATTAAGGAAAGATATTTAAAGGCTATTGATCCTGATTTGATCTATGTCTAAGCGAGATTCACTATTGCTTTTACAGGATATGTTGGAATCAGCGCAGAAAATAAAGCGCTATACCAATGGCTCAGACTATGAGGCTTTTCTTTCAGACGATAGAACGGCAGATGCTGTGGTTCGGAATTTTGAGATTATAGGTGAAGCAGCAAATCGCCTTGATCAAGAGCTCAGAGATTCATATCCAGGAATTGAATGGACCAGAATACGTGGATTTCGGAACCGTATCGTTCATGATTATTTTGGGATTGATTATCGTATCGTTTGGGAAATTATTGAATCTTATCTGGATGATTTAATAGGTACGCTGGAAACTATCATTGATGAGCTAAATGACGCCCAGGCCTAGAATAAACAATGCAGCTAACCATCCAGATCAGCACCCCCGCCCACAACGGGCTCTACGACATCACCCGACAGGTTGAGGACATTGTTTCGGAGAGCGGTATCCAATCCGGCCTGGTCAACGTCTATGTCCAGGGTGCCACCGCCGGAATCATGATCCAGGAGAACTGGGATGATTCTGTCCAAAATGATGTGGTAGCACTGCTAAACAAACTGGTCCCTGCCGGTGTCTGGGAGCATGACCATCAGGACAACAATGGCGATTCACACCTGAAAGCTGGTATTGTAGGGCCCCAGGAGACCATTCCTATTGTGGATGGGAAGATGGGGCTTTCCACCTGGCAGAATATTTTTCTTTGTGAATTTGATGGCCCCAGGGAACAGCGGAATATCATGATCACAGTGATGGGTATTGAACCATCGTGACCATAAAGCTGTTCTATTAAAAACCCACATGATGAATCACCAACTTGAAGTAAAGAAGACCATTGAGATCACTGCATCACTCATGGAAGTATGGCATGCACTAACGGACCGGGAGACTGTGAAGAAGTACTTTTTTGGAACCGAGGCCATCTCCGATTGGGAGGAAGGCAGTCCACTTGTTTTCAGAGGAGAATGGGAGGGGAAATCCTATGAGGATAAAGGGACCATCCTGGAAGCTATTCCGGGAGAGATGCTGAAGTATGATTACTGGAGCGGATTCTCCGGATTGGAGGATAAACCTGAGAACTATTCAGTGGTGACCTATACCTTGGAGCAATCGGTCGACGGAACGATCGTGGAACTAAGACAAAAGGGATTTGCCGGTGAAGAGGCCCTGGCCCACGCAGAAGGTGGCTGGGCTATGGTACTGGACAATCTGAAGAAGCTTCTGGAGACTTATAGCTAAAGCTGGGCAGTAAAGTGGAGCTCATCCACCCCGGCCACTTCGGCCAGGTTTTCCAGCAGGTCGCTTTCCATGCGTCCGCGCACATGCACCAGTACATTATCATCGCCTCCAACAATGACAACCAGATCCCTGATTTTACCCTTTTTTTCCCTGACTGCGATGATTACATCCTCATCTCCGTCATGCACTTCCAGCATTAGATGATAACCACTACCCAAATTGGTAATGTTCATCTCCTTTGCGAAATTAACTCCCGGATACAGATGTGCTTCTTCGATTGTAAGCACAGTTACAGACTTTAAGGACCTTAACAACTTTCTCTCCGGCCCTTCAAGATCAGCAATAGCACCGGCGAACCTCATGACAAACCCGGGGATCCGGAGGGCCACTACCCCTTCCTCTCCTTTGTAGTCATAATAGATATCGTTAAATCCGTTGGGCTGGGCATATAGAGAAACGCTGAAAGCGATAATAAATGCCGAGAATATTAATTTTTTCATGATGTTCGTCTTTGGGTTTCTGTAATTAAGACGAACATCTCCCCATCTTGTTACAGCAAAGAGTCCTTTGATTCCTGTTTTTTTTGAAGAGAGGCCAGATTGCTTTTTAATTTATTATAACCGGCCCTTTGTACAGCCGATTCAGGGAATAGAAGCTTGTACTCCTCCCTGCTCAGGTTTTGCCATCTCTCCAGTGACATTTCTAACAGTCCTCCTTCCGGGTTGAAAGCAGGTTCGTGGTGATTCTCTGCTTTTCGGTTCCAGGGGCACACATTCTGACAGATATCACATCCAAACACTCTTCCCGATAATTCCCCTTCAATTTCAGATGAGATCTCCCCTTTGTTTTCGATGGTCTGATAGGAGATGCATCGCTCCGAATCAATGCTTCGCGTGTCCAGGATGGCCTGTGTAGGGCAGGCTTCAATGCACCGGGTACAGCTACCACAAAAGTCACTTTCCGGAACCTGCATATATTCCAGCTCCAGGTTCAGAATGATTTCCCCGATAAAGACAAAAGATCCGGCCGAACGGGAGATCAGCATGGAATTTTTTCCGATCCAGCCCAATCCGGCCCTTTTGGCGCAGGCCCGATCCAGTACAGGTGCCGAATCTACAAAAACTCTCCCTTCTGCTTCCGGATGCATCGATTTGATAAAATCGAACAGCAGATGCATCTTATCTTTCATCACAAAGTGGTAATCTTTACCATAGGCGTATTTCGACAGTATGGGTGCTTCCGGATCTGACTGAACCCTGTCTGTATAATAGTTGTAGAGCAGGGAGATAATAGTCCTGGCCCCTTCCACCAGAATGGTGGGATCGGTGCGTTTCTCGAAATGATTGGCCATATAGCCCATGCGTGCATGATGGCTATCCTGGAGCCATGCGTTCAGCCGTCGAGCATCTTCGGGCAAGGCTTCTGCCCTCGAAAAACCACATCCGGCAAATCCTATCTCCAACGCCTTCTTCTTGATGGCCGCCGAGAACTCAGCTATGGATTTATCCTGATTCACACGTGCTAGAAATAATCAAGCTAGTTACTACAACAGGCCCAGTTCAAGTTTGGCCTCCTCTGTGAGCATGGATTTATCCCACTGAGGTTCAAACACCAGGTTGATAAGGGTCTTTTCCACCTCCTCCAGAGCATTGACCGCATTCTCTACGTCCATCATAAGTATATCCACCATGGGACAATTGGGCGCGGTTAGAGTCATTTCAATCTTGGCCTCTTTCTGATCGGTGTACTCGATCTCATAGATCAGTCCCAGGTCATATACATTCACAGGGATCTCCGGGTCGTACACTGTTTTCAGTGCCTCCACAATCTTTCCTTCTATCTCTAAAAAATCCAGTGATTCGCTCATGCTTCCTTGTTTTGGTTCTCTTTGGCCTGGTAGGCCATTGCATACAGCCGCATCTTTTTCACCATAGCCAGTAATCCGTTGGAGCGTGTGGGGGAGAGGTTCTGTCGCAGACCGATCCCGTCAATAAAGAAGAGATCATTCTCCAGAATCTCGGCCGGTGTGCGATTGTTCATCAGTTTGACCAGCAGTGCCACAATGCCTTTGACAATAATAGCATCGCTATCGGCATTAAATTGCAGTTTCCCGTCTTCCAGGTCGGCATGGAGCCAGACTTTTGACTGGCAGCCATTGATCAGGTATTCGCTGGTGCGGTATTTTGGATCGATGGAAGGGAGGTCGTTTCCCAATTCAATCAGATAGTTATATCGATCGAGCCAGTCCTCAAACACCGAAAACTCCTCTACTATATCCTTTTGTGTCTCGTTAAAATCTGTCATGATATATTCTTCTTATGAGAGCATCTCCTTTGTCCTTTGAATCCCAATAACCAGGGCGTCCACTTCCTCCATGGTATTATAGAACACCAGGGAAGCCCTGATGGTTCCCTCAATTCCAAAATGATCCATGACCGGCTGGGTACAGTGGGTGCCGGTTCGGACAGCAATGCCCATCTTATCAAGGATCATAGCTGCGTCATAGGTATGGATACCATCCAGCAGAAAGGAGAAGACCGAAATCCTATCTGGCGCATTGCCGTAAATCTTCAATCCCTGAATCTCTCCAAGTTTTTCCAGGGTATAGCTGCTTAGCTTCTTCTCGTACTGGCCAATTGCCTGGAATCCGATGGACTGAAGGTAATCAAGTGCAGCAGCCAGGCCAATGGCTCCTGTGTAGTTGGTGGTCCCGGCTTCAAATTTAAATGGCAAAGAGTTGTAGGAGGTTCCGTCAAATCTTACCTGGTCCACCATATCGCCACCGCCCTGGTAGGGAGGAAGCTCCTCTAGCATGGCTTCCTTTCCGTAAAGGACTCCAGAACCGGTAGGACCAAAAATCTTATGGGAGGAGAAGACATAAAAGTCACAATCCAGTTCCCTCACATCCACCTCACCATGCTGAACCATCTGTGCACCATCGAGCAGAACCGGGATTCCCCTGGCATGAGCCTTCCGGATCACCTCTTTTACAGGATTAATGGTAGCCAGGGAGTTGGAGGCATGCGTCAGGGCCACGATCCTGGTCTTGTCAGTAAGCAGCTCATCCAGTTTTTCAAGATTCAGCTCGCCATTATCGTTGAATGGAATGACCTTCAAAATCGCTCCTTTGCGCTCACATAGCATTTGCCAGGGGACAATATTGGAGTGGTGTTCCATTTCCGAGATAAGAATCTCATCCCCGGATTTTACATACTTTTCACCAAAGGAGAAAGCTACCGTGTTGATCGAACCTGTGGCTCCACTGGTGAAGATAATCTCCTGGGTGGAAGCAGCATTTAGAAAGGCCCGGACCGTCTCCCTGGCCGATTCATAACGACCAGTCATCTGCTCACTCAGGTAATGAATGCCGCGATGGATGGAGCTGTTCTGAGTCTCCTGCAAGTCCCTTACGGTGTCGATCACCACCCGTGGTTTCTGGGTGGTGGCCCCGTTATCGAGATAGATCAAAGGCTTATTATACACCTGCTGTTGCAGTATGGGAAAATCACTCCTGATCTGATTTATGTTAAAGCCCATGATCCTCTGTATTAATGCTCACAGTGCATGGCACAGTTATTACATCTGGAGAGCTCCCCGCGAAGCCTCTTGCTGACCAGATCGGTGATCCGTACCTGCAGCGAGAGTTGCTTGATTTTGGAGATCACATCCCAGGTAAATGCATCCATCAGCATCAGCCGGCTTTCCTCTTTAGGAATTCCTCGCGACTGCAGATAGAAGAGGGCCTCTTCATCAATTTGTCCAACTGTTGCACCGTGACTGCATTTCACGTCGTCGGCATAAATCTCCAGTCGAGGCTTGGTTTGCATCTTAGCTGTATCTGAAAGCAGAATATTGTTATTGGTCTGGAAGGCTTCAGTCTTCTGTGCATCGGGATGCACATGGATCTTTCCGTTGAAAGCACCTGTGGAAATATCGTCCAGCACCCCTTTGTAATACTGATTGCTGGTGCAGTGCGGTTTGCTGTGCTCAATCACCGTATAGTTGTCCACATGCTGCATCTTATCGGTGAGAAAGAGTCCCAGTGCACTGGTTTCGGCTCCCTCTCCCTCCATATTGATCCGCAGGTTATTTCTGACTATCCCCCCATGCAGGGTAATGGTTCCATGCTGACAACGGGAGTTACGATCCTGGCTGATCCAGGTGTTAGTTACCTGACAGGAATTGTTGTGTTCATTCTGCAGTCGCAGCAGGTCCATGTCCGCATTCTCACCGGTATAAACTTCGGTTACCGAATTGGTTAAAAACATATGGGGACTCAGGGTGTGGTCACAGATGATTACCTGTGCCGCAGCATTGCGCTCCAGCACTAAGAGGTTCCGGTGCTGAACCATCTGATTCTTGTCCGAGAGCAGTAGATTGATGATCTGGATAGGCCGTTCCATCCGGATCCCTTCCGGAACATAGAGGAAAATTCCATCCTGTGAAAAAGCAGTATTCAGCGCTACAAATGGTTCATCGTCTGTAGGAGCATTTTTCCCAAGGTATTTTTCTACCAGATCGGGGAACTGGGCTATAGCCTCTTTCAGCCCTCCGTAGATAATGCCGTTATCCAGCTTAGTAAGAATTCCCTCACCATTTTGGTGGAAGAAGCCATTCAATACGGTCAGAACGTTGGAGTCCAGCAGGGGAACATCGCAACTGAAGATTTCGGAGTCGTCGAAGTGGATCTGCCGGGGCTGAAAATCAAAGGAAAGTTTCCCGTCAAACGCGGGCTCCAGGTGGGTATATTTATACCGCTCCTCTTTGCGCCCGGGGAACCCATCACGCTGAAAAGCTTTTATAGCTGCATCACGCAACTCTTTCAGGAACAGCGGGTCTTCTTTTCCGATCTGCTCCCTGTTTTGTTGAAACAGCTCCAGGTATTTATCAGTCGTTTGCATCAACTTCCTGTTTGATCCAGTCATATCCGTGCTCTTCCAGCTCTCTGGCCAGCGATTTATCGCCCGATTTTACAATGCGCCCCTTGTAAAGTACGTGTACCACATCGGGAACAATATAGTCCAGCAAACGCTGGTAGTGGGTAATGATAATGGTGGCATTTTCGGGTGAACGTAGTTTATTAACTCCATTGGAAACAATGCGCAGGGCATCAATGTCGAGACCCGAATCGGTTTCATCCAGTATGGCCAGCTTTGGCTCAAGGAGTGCCATCTGGAAGATTTCATTTTTCTTTTTCTCACCTCCTGAAAATCCTTCGTTCACCGAACGGTTTGTCAGGTCAGAATCTATCTCAACGATCTTTTTCTTTTCCCGCATTAATTTCAGGAATTCGCCAGCGGGCAGGGGATCCTGCTCCCTGTACTTCCGCATGGAGTTGATGGCAGTCCGCAGGAAATTGACCATGCTTACCCCAGGAATCTCTACCGGGTACTGGAAACCCAGGAAGATCCCTTCCCTGGCCCTGTCCTCCGGACTTAACTCGGTAAGGTCCTTCCCTTCATAGAGAATCTTTCCGTTGGTGATGTTGAAATAGTCACGTCCGGCAAGCGCAGAGGCGAGGGTGCTTTTTCCTGAGCCGTTGGGCCCCATAATGGCATGAACCTCACCGGCCTTGACCGACAGGTTGATCCCCTTCAGGATCTCTTTATCTTCGATACTAACTTTTAAATCCTTTATCTCTAGCATACTCACTTCGTTCGTGTTAACTTACTAACTTTTCTAGCCTACACTCCCTTCCAGCGTAATGGCTAATAATTTTTGTGCCTCCACTGCAAATTCCATGGGCAACTTATTCAGTACCTCCTTGGCATAACCGTTTACGATCAGGCTGATGGCATTTTCGGTATCGATGCCACGCTGATTGCAGTAAAAAATCTGATCTTCCCCAATTTTGGAGGTGGTGGCTTCATGCTCTACAACGGCACTCGGATTGTCTACCTCCAGGTAAGGGAAGGTGTGTGCCCCGCATTTGTCACCCAGCAAAAGGCTGTCGCACTGGGAATAATTTCGTGCATTCTTGGCCCCTTTCAGCACCTTCACCAGTCCGCGGTATGAGTTTTGGCTCTTTCCGGCACTGATCCCTTTTGAGATAATGGTGGAACGGGTGTTTTTACCTATATGGATCATCTTGGTTCCTGTATCGGCCTGCTGGTAGTTGTTGGTCACCGCCACCGAGTAGAATTCACCCACCGAGTTCTCTCCTCTCAGAATACAGCTGGGATATTTCCAGGTGACTGCAGAACCGGTCTCCACCTGCGTCCAGGAGATCTTGGAGTTGTCTCCTTTGCAGATCCCCCGTTTGGTTACAAAATTGAATATGCCACCTATGCCATTCTTATCGCCCGGGTACCAATTTTGTACTGTAGAATATTTGACTTCGGCATTTTCCATGGCCACGATTTCCACAATGGCTGCATGCAGCTGGTTCTCGTCACGCATGGGAGCAGTGCAACCCTCCAGGTAGCTCACGTAGGAGTCGTCCTCGGCCACAATCAGAGTGCGTTCGAACTGACCTGTATTGGCAGCATTGATCCGAAAGTAGGTGGAAAGTTCCATGGGACAGCGCACCCCCTTGGGAATGTAACAAAAGGATCCATCACTGAAAACAGCCGAATTGAGGGCCGCAAAATAATTGTCCGTATAAGGAACCACAGAACCCATATATTTCTTAATCAGGTCGGGGTGGTTTTTAACCGCTTCGCTGAACGAGCAGAAGATGATCCCCTTGTCGGCAAGGGTATCCTGGAAGGTGGTTTTCACTGAGACACTGTCCATGACCGCATCCACAGCCACTCCGGCCAGCTGTTTCTGCTCCTCCAGGGGGATTCCCAGCCTGTTAAAGGTATCGAGCAGTTCTGGGTCCACCTCATCCATGTTTTCATATTTGGCCCCCTGTTTGGGAGCTGCATAATAGATAATGTCCTGGTATTGGATTTCCGGGATCTTCAGGTGTGCCCACTCGGGCATCTTCATGGTCTGCCAGTGTCTGAACGCCTTCAGTCTTGATTCGGTAAGCCATTCCGGCTCCTCTTTTTTGGCAGAGATGATCCTGACCACCTCTTCATTCAAACCCTTTGGAATGGTCTCAGTATCTATGTCGGTTTGGAATCCAAACTTATAATCGCTACCCGTTACCTCGTTTAATATCTTCTCCTGATCTGTCACTGTTCCACATGTTTTGGGTAATGTCTGGCCCTTGCTAATTGAAATAAGATTAATTTAAAATAGAGCCCAAATATACAAAAACTTGTTCTTACATTTGTATTACAACAGGCCAATCAAATTGTTCAGCAAATAAAATTTTATTATGATCCCAAAAAAGATCCGTACCATTGAAGAAATGGGGGAATTCGGACTCATCGACCACCTTACTTCGGGCTTTGTAAACAGACAGGAAAGTACTCATATTGGAGTGGGAGATGATGCCGCCGTGATCGATCACGGGACCTATGTACAGGTGATCACCACCGACTTGCTATTGGAAGGGGTTCATTTTGACCTGGTTTACACCCCCCTGAAGCATCTGGGCTACAAGGCTGTTGTGATCAACCTTTCGGATGTTTATGCCATGAATGCTGCTCCACGTCAGATTACTGTTTCTCTTGGAATCTCAGGAAAATTTTCTGTGGAGTCGCTGGAAGAGTTTTACGCAGGGGTGAAACTGGCCTGTGAAAAGTTTAATGTGGACCTGGTTGGAGGCGATACTTCCGGTTCAATGACAGGATTGGTGATTACGGTAACGGCCATTGGGACAGCTCTCAAGGAGGAACTGACCCTGCGTAGTAAAGCGCTTAACAATCAGCTGATCTGCGTTACGGGCAATCTGGGCGCAGCCTTTATGGGGCTTAAGATACTGGAGCGGGAAAAACAACTTCATTCGGAGGATCCCGATTTCCAGCCCGAGCTTAGCGGCTATGATTATATCCTGGAACGCTACCTGAAGCCGGAGCCCAGGGTTGATGTGCTGCTGGCCCTGAAGGAGGCTGGCATTGTGCCCGCTGCCATGATAGATATATCGGACGGACTCGCATCGGAACTTCTCCATATTTGTAAAGCTTCAGAATGCGGATGCCAGGTATATGATGAGCGTATCCCTATGGCAGAAGAGACCAAAGAGACTGCCGGGGAGTTTCAGATGGAACCCATGGTGGCAGCTCTGCATGGGGGAGAGGATTACGAACTGCTCTTTACTGTTCCCCTCTCCGACTTCGATAAAGTCTCAGCCCTTGAGGGGGTGACTGTAATTGGAAACATCACTGATAAGAAGGGATCGGCCCTGCTGGTGGGCAATGATGGGAATGCCATTCAGTTGCAGGCACAGGGGTGGGGGGCCCGGGAAGAATAAGCAATCAGACGCACATGACCATCAGAAACTTTAACATCATATGGATCATCGATTACCTGAAAGCAAATGAAGAAGACATCTGGGTGGCTCCCCTGGCAGAAATAGTCTCCTATGTCGGTTCCTTCAGGAAACAGGCAGAGTAATTTTCGGAATCCGGTACTGCTACATGCGCTTGATCTGGCGTGCTTCCGGATCCCATTCAGTCCGACAATTCTCACGGTAGCTTATGTCTGCCATGGCAATGACTACACCCTCCTCAAAAGCTTTCTCTATATTGGCCGAGGGAGTACCGCCATTTCGGATACAATCCAGCCATTCCTTTAGGTGCAGGTGGGTCACGTCCCATTCCTGTCCGCCGATGCTCGTGGAAGTGAGTCCTCTGGAAGCATAGTACTGGGCTGTGGCCGAACTTACTGCATCAACAACACTTGCAGGACGGGATCCCTGGAGCAGTTCCAGCATAGGGGACCCGGAGTCAACAAGGCCTCGTTCCAGCAGGTCGGCGAATTGTCCGGAACTTCCGTCGGGAACCACCGAAAGGGTTCCACCCATTGTCATGGCTGCATCCTGTCCATAGATGGTCCTTCCCCTGGCCTTTGATGAAGTCAGGTTGGCACTGTAAGTAAGGGTAAGGTCCTTATGTGGGTACTCGAATGTGGTATGCAGCATATCGGGCATATCGCCAAATTCCTTATAAGTATACTGTCCTCCCGAAGAAAAAACCGTTTTTGGAATCCCCATATCAAGCAGCTGATTTACTGCATCGTATTCGTGCGAGAAGAGCTGACCGAACAGAATCGTGTCATAGTCAAAATAACGGGCCCAGCTGTAAAAGCGCCGGATGCTGAATGGGACCTCAGGGGCCTTGCCCAGCCACTGTTTCCAGTCGATGCTCTGGGCGTTTCCCGTTTTGGTATTGCCATCACTGTCCACATGCCGAATCCAGGCCCCGTTGGGGGAGTTCCGGTTGGTGGTGGTTTCCACGTGGGAGATCTTGCCCATTAGTCCGCGCTTGTAAATCTCTTTGGCGACCTGGAAGGCTGCGGTCTGCGGATACTGGTGTCCCTGCTGGAAGACAAGCTCGCTGTTTTTCAAAACCTCATAGGTGGCATAGATTTCTTCCTCCCGGTGGATCAGGCTTTTTTCGCAGTAAACATGTTTCCCTGCCTGTATGGCATCGATGGCCATTTGTGCATGGTGGTGGTCAGGCGTGGCGATAATGATCGCATCAATGTCGGGATCGGCGAGCATGTCATGGTAATGACGGAATCGTTTTACGGGATGTCCGGAGGCAAATCGACCCCCGGTATGAATGTCATAGGCCGCTGTGGCCAACCCAAATTCGGCATGGAGGTCAAATACATCACAGATCCCGGTGATGGCCACGTTGAGGTTCCCGTCCCGGATCTGTGCATCCAGCGATCCGTTTCCCACGGTCTGGTCAAATTTGGATTTCTCCAGGAATCCCAGGGCACTGGCGAGCTGGGGACCCCGTATTCCGAAACCAACAATCCCCAGCCGGATCAGTTCACCCTGCTGGTGAGTTATTGGCTTTATAGCATTCATCAGATCCTCGAGGCCCAGTTCCCGGACGATCTCCTCCTGGATATTGTGGCTGTCATCGTAAGATGTTTTTCTGAAAATCTGAATTCCAAGGGCACCAAGTACGGGAATCCCTGCCAGTGCTTTTAACATATTTCTTCTATCTATTCCGGAGTTGTTCTCTGAGCTCATGCTGCGAAGATTATGTGTTATACTTTTTTCGAAGAGTGTCCAGCCCGAAACTTCTGGAAAGAGGGGTCACTGCCAGATAGAGCAGTGCAACTGCTTCGATAAGGGTTTTATTTACCATCAGGTAGTTCCCCTCCATGGGGCCACTAAGGTCCATTCCTATGAAAGGTGGATTGAAAAGGTAGTAGAGAAGGAGCAGGAGGGCTCCTGAAATGGAGGCGGCCCGGGTGAAGAGCCCCAGGATCAGTCCCAGTCCAATAGCGATCAGTCCCCATGTATTCAATGCATCCACGGTGTTCAGCACAGCGGAGTTGGAAATAATCCACTCTGACAAACCGGAGAAGATCCACTGCGAATTGGCCAGGAAGCCCAATGAGGACCATTCAGGGTGGATCAGTTTGTGGAGGCCTTCATAAAGGAAGTGCCATCCGATGAGAAAACGCAGGGCAACTAGAGTACCCTGCTGCCATTTCAATTCTTTGCTCCGGATCTCCATAAGGGATTTTTCAAGATGAGGTCGATACCAATATTATTTCACGAGCTCAAATGTAGAAAATACTGCTTGAGATTCAATGGTCTTTTATGTGATTGTGAGAGACGGATTTTCCGCGCTTAGTTATTCAGACTTCCCGTCGAAGTAGCCCCTTATGATTCCTCTTTTTGAAGCGCGGACAAAAAGGATTACCTCATCCCGTTCTTTGGAGGCGGGCAGATTGGCTTCCACAAACTCCATGGCATCGGAAATATTCAAGCCTCGCTGGTATAGAATCCGGTAGACCTCCTGGATGGCATAGATGGTTTCGTTGGTAAAGCCGCGGCGACGCAGGCCAATGGAGTTGATCCCCGTAAATGAGATGGGTTCTCTTCCTGCCATGGCAAAGGGAGGTACATCCTTGTTTACCTTGCTGCCCCCCTGTATCATCACATGGGTCCCGATGCGGACAAACTGGTGGACCAGGCTACCCGGGCTCACAATGGCCCAGTTATCCACTTCCACCTCACCTGCCAGAGCGGCGTAGCTCCCCATGATCACCCTGTCCTGGAGGATACAATCGTGGGCAATATGCACATAGGACATAATCATGCAATCCTTTCCCACAACGGTTCGGTCATTGGCTTTGGTCCCCTTGTTTATGGTCACATACTCACGGATAATGGTATTGTCCCCAATCTCTGCAGTAGTAATTTCTCCTTCAAATTTTAAGTCCTGCGGATCACCCGAAATTACCGCCCCTGGAAATATCTGAACATTTTTCCCGATCCTGGCACCATTCATAATGACCGCGTTTGGACCGATCCAGGTTCCCGATCCAATCTCTACATCCTCATATATGGAGGCAAAAGCATTTACTTCAACATCGTCGGCGATCTTCGCCCCGGCATGTACATTTGCCTGCTTACTAATCATTGTCTTTATTTTTTACGATCTGCGCCATTAGTTCGCCTTCCATGGCCAGCTTGTTGCCAACGAAAATTTCTGCATATACAAGTGCAATGCCACGTCTGATCGGTTCCAGCAAATCTACTTTGATTATGAGTGTATCGCCGGGAATTACTTTTCTTTTGAATTTTACCTTTTCGATCTTCAGGAAATAGGTGGAGTAGTTTTCAGGATCGGGTACGGTTCCCAGTACCAGGATCCCTCCCACCTGGGCCGCTGCTTCAATCTGCAAGACCCCTGGCATCACTGGCTCCTCTGGAAAATGGCCGGTAAAGAAGGGTTCATTGGTCGTAACGTTTTTGATACCTACCACCGATTTCTCGTCCAGGTGGATTACCTTGTCAACCATCAGAAAGGGGTAGCGGTGCGGCAGCCTTCTTTTCACCTCATTGATATCGATAAGAGGTTCAAGATTGGGATTATATACAGGAATTTGTTTCTGAAGAGCCTCCTTTTTCATTACCTGCCGAAGCGCCCTGGCAAATTCGTTGTTGCTCTGGTGTCCCGGGCGGGTGGCAATAATTTTGGCCTTGAACCATCGTCCCACCAGGGCCAGGTCACCAACCAGATCCAGGAGCTTGTGCCTGGCAGGTTCATTAGGAAAACGCAGGTCCACATTGTTGAGGATCCCTTCGGGCTGGACACTGATATGTGGTTTGTTGAACAGATCGGCCAGACGGTCCAGCTCTTTCTGCTCCCACTTACGGTCCACTATCACAATGGCATTGTCCATATCTCCGCCCTTTATCAGGTTGTTCTTGGCCAGGTACTCCAGTTCGTGAAGGAAAACAAAGGTGCGACAGGGGGCAATTTCTTCTTTAAAATTTTTTACCTCATCCAGGGAGGCATACTGGTTACCCAGGAATTTGGAGTTGTAGTCGATCAGCACACTGATGCTCTGAATCTTATCAGGATAGGCGATGATATGGATGCCGTTCTCCTCATCGTAGTACTCCACCTTTTCCTTCAGTATAAAGTACTTGCGGTTGGTGGTCTGATCCACTGCCCCGGTCTTGTCAATAGCATCTGCAAACTCCCGTGCACTGCCATCCAGGATGGGTGCTTCAGGTCCGTCCACCTCCACCAGCACATTGTCGATGCCCATTCCCACAAAGGAGGCAAGCACATGCTCAATGGTTGAGACCCGGGCTCCGTTCTCTTCCAGAACAGTTCCACGTGTAGTTTCCACCACATTTTCTGCCAATGCATTGATCAGGGGTTGTCCGGGGAGATCGGTGCGTTTAAAGATGTATCCGTGACTATCGGGTGCAGGTAGGAAGGTCATATTGACCTCAACACCTGTGTGGAGACCTTTTCCTTTAAAAGATATAGGTGCCTTAAGTGTTCTTTGTTTTTCCGCCATAAATCGAGGTCAAAGATATAAAATAAAGACGAATCGGATTAATGCTTATTGTGTTAGCCCGTCAACCTTCCGTTCAAGCTCGCTGATCTGTTCGCGCAATTTAGGCAGGTTGCGGAAAAGCAGGTAACTGCGCTGGTAAGGCCCGAATTCAAAAGCAGGAGAACCCTGGATTACGATGCCTTCTTCCTTGATGTCTTTGGTGATTCCAGACTGGGCAGCAATTTTAACTCCGCTGGCAATGTTGATATGCCCGATGAGACCCACCTGTCCTCCAAACATGCAATTCTTCCCCACTTTGGTGGAACCCGATATACCGCTCTGGGCGGCAATAACCGTATTCTCATCCACATCCACGTTGTGGGCAATCATGACCAGGTTGTCCAGTTTCACCCCTTTCCGGAGAACGGTAGCACCCATGGTGGCGCGGTCCACCGTGGTGTTGGCCCCAATTTCCACATGGTCCTCTATAATCACTTTGCCCACCTGTGGAACCTTCTCATAATTGTTATCCTGGTTGGGAGCAAATCCAAATCCGTCCCCGCCAATGATGGCACCGGCATGGATCACACACTGGGCACCGATCACACACCCTTCGTATACCTTGACTCCGGGATGGAGTATGGTACCTTCCCCGATCTTCACATGGTCGCCCACATAGACCTGGGGATAGAGTTGCACCTTGTCACCTATGGATGCGTTTTCAGAAATAACTGTGAAATCTCCCACATAAAGTTCTTTTCCCAATGAAGCTGAATCCGATACGGAGGCCATTTTGCTTATCCCGCTCTTCCTTGGCTTGCTTTGTTCGTAGAGCCTGAGTAGGGCTGCAAAGGATTCATAAGCGTTTTCAACCCTGACAAGGGTGGCACTGATAGCTTTCTGAGGCTGAAAATCAGCATTTACAATGACAATGGAAGATTGCGTATCGTAGATGTACTTTTCATATTTCGGATTGGCTAGGAAGGATAGAGTTCCGGGCTTTCCCTCCTCTATTTTGCTAATGTCGGTGACGGTGGCTTCGGGCTTGCCTTCCACCGTTCCTTTGAGGAATTCAGCGATAACAGATGCAGTAAAATTCATTCAGCTTAATTTTATATGTGCTTAACTCTATTCTTTTTCTTTAATGAAACGGGGGTAGCAAAGGAAATATTTTCGTACAGTTTTAGAAAGTACCGATATGTTCAGGATATCTGAAGCCTCTGCAATATCACGTGTATTACCATGCTTATCCATTATGGTGATCCGGTCGTCCATGTCACTGTATGCATAGTTGCTTATACTGTCCGATACTACCAGGTATTCAGCCTCCCGGGGGCTCATGTTAAGGTGCTCCCTCACACGGCCCCTGATCTCTGCAACACGATCAGCACTGAAGCTTTGCTTGTCCAATTCTACCGAAAACAACTTCCGGTTGATCACTCCATTCGCTAACATAGACAACACCCTGTCCGAATTGTTGCACCAGACTTTTGCCGAGGCAAGAATATCATCGTCATCGAGCAGGGAAAACTGTTCCAGTGAGACCTGCTTCTGCGCCTGAAGGAAGTAAGCCAGGGCGGGAGTGGCGAATAGCTTCTCTCCCCCGGATGTAAGAGTTTGTGCCCTTTTCAACATCAGCACCAGCACCTGTTCGGAGGCCACCACGGTGCGGTGAAGATAGACCTGCCAGTACATCAGCCTTCTGGCAATAAGAAATTTTTCAATGGAGTAGATTCCTTTTTCTTCGACCACCAGCTGGTCATTGAGCACATTCAACATCTTAATGATCCGGTCCGATCCGATCACGCCTTCGGTTACCCCTGTGAAAAAACTGTCACGCTTCAGGTAGTCGAGGCGGTCCATGTCGAGCTGACTGCTTACTAGCTGGTGCAGGAATTTTTTTGGGTAACGATTCCTGAAGATTTCAATGGCCATACTTAGTTCTCCCCGGAACTCCTTATTGAGCTGCTCCATCAACAAGAGGCTGATTTCCTCATGGGTGGTGTTCTTGATCAGACTGTGCTCCAGGGAATGTGAGAAAGGTCCGTGTCCGATATCATGCAAGAGGATGGCAATGGTTACCGCCCTGGCTTCTTCATCGCTAATTGTGTGACCCTTGGAACGTATCACCTCAATGGCCAGACCCATGAGGTGCATAGCTCCCACGGCATGCTGGAAGCGAGTATGATTGGCACCCGGATAGACAAAATGTGTTAGCCCCAGCTGCCTGATTCTTCTCAGACGCTGGAAAAGAGGGTGTTCAATCAGGTCAAAGATCAGATCGTATGGAATCTTAATAAATCCATAAACGGGATCATTGATGATTTTCAGCTTATTGGTGGAAGAGTAGTTCCCCATTTGGGTTCTTTGTGGCACAAAATTATGTTTTTATTGTCATAATCGTGTTTGTATCAGCGAAAAAACGATCTGTTTTTTGCAAATTTCATGATTTTATGTACTTTTGCGCTGTCGTTGGAAGAGATTTGTTCTGGGGGGCTTTTGTCCCCTATTTTATTACCAAAAAAAATGATTACGACCGAGCTTATTACAGAACTGATTGCGCAACACCTTGAGGGAGGCGATGTTTTCCTTGTGGAAGTTGTTGTAAGGCCTGGGAATGCCATCAGGGTCCATGTGGATAGTCCGGATGGAATCGCCATTGACGAGTGTGTAAAGATTAGCCGTTTTGTGATTGATTCACTGGACCGCGATGAGGAAGATTATGCATTGGAGGTAAGTTCACCCGGATTGGGTGGCAGCTTCAAGGTAAAGCAACAGTATGAGAAGAATGTGGGTCGTGATATCGAGGTTCTTTATACAGATGGCATCAAGGTAAAAGGCAAACTGGTCTCGGTGGAAGAGAATGGAATTGTCTTGTTGGTAAATGGTGACGACGAAGAGATAGGTTTTGAAGATATCAAAACTGCAAAAACAATAATATCATTTAATTGATTCAATAGTTGAGCAATGGAAAATCTTAATTTGATAGAGACATTTTCCGAATTTAAGGAATTAAAGAACATCGACCGGGTGACCATGATGAGTGTCCTTGAGGATGTATTCAGGGGCATGTTGCTGAAGAAATACGGGACCGATGAGAATTTTGACATCATTATCAATATCGACAAAGGCGACTTTGAGATTTGGAGAAACCGTGAAGTGGTTGAGGATAATGATGTGGAAGATGCAGCTGTGCAGATTACTCTGACCAGGGCCAAGGAGATAGACGATGATTACGAGGTGGGTGAAGAGGTGACCGACGAGGTAAAACTGGGTGATTTTGGAAGACGCGCTATCCTGGCTCTGCGACAGAACCTCTCTGCGAGGATCATGGAGCTGGAGAAGAATCATCTGTACAACAAGTACAAGGATCGCATAGGTGATGTGGTTACCGGTGAGGTATACCAGGTGTGGAAAAGAGAGATACTGATCCTGGATGATGAAGGTAATGAACTGATTTTGCCCAAGGCAGAGCAGATTCCCTCCGACTATTTCCGAAAAGGAGATACCATCCGTGCGGTTGTGGTAAAGGTGGATATGCGCAATGCCAATCCCCTGATTATACTTTCCAGAACCTCACCCATATTTCTGGAGCGTCTGTTTGAGTTGGAGGTTCCGGAGATTTTCGACGGACTGATCACCATCAAGAACATTGTAAGGGTTCCTGGTGAAAGGGCCAAAGTAGCTGTGGAGTCTTACGATGAACGAATTGATCCGGTTGGTGCCTGTGTGGGCATGAAAGGATCCCGCATCCATGGCATTGTCAGGGAACTTAAGAATGAAAACATCGATGTCATCAACTATACAAGCAACGTCCAGTTATTTATTACACGGGCGCTGAGTCCAGCCAAGATCACATCCATTAAGCTGGATGATGAGGAGAAGCGTGCAGAAGTTTACCTGCAGCCCAAGGAGGTAAGCCTGGCCATTGGCAAGGGTGGTCTGAATATCAAACTGGCCAGTCAGCTCTCGGGATATGAGATTGATGTATATCGTGAATCGAACGAGGACGATGAGGATGTGAACCTCGAAGAATTTGCTGATGAAATTGAAAGCTGGGTTCTGGATGAATTAAAGGCAATCGGATGCGATACTGCCAAATCGGTACTGAACCTGAGTGTAGCGGACCTGGTCAAAAGGACCGACCTGGAAGAGGAGACCATTTCGGACCTGGTCAATGTGCTTAAAGCAGAATTTGAATAGATTTATATGGCTGAAAGAAAGGCAACAAGGCTTAGCAAGGCTGCCAGGGAGTTTAACGTGGGGATTTCCACCATCGTTGAATTTCTTGGAAAGAAGGGACATGAGATCGATTCCAATCCAAACAATAAATTGGATCCGGATCTGTATGAACTCCTGCAGGAGGAATATAGTACAGATCTGAATGTTAAGAAAGAATCAGAGAAACTGACCCTCAAGAACCTTAGAGAGAGGCAGGAGTCGCTCTCGTTGGATGATGTCCCGGAAGCAGCCGAACAGGAGGAATCCGAAGAGTTAATTATTACCGATCATACCACAGATGCGGCTGATACAGCAGCACCGGTAGTGGAAAAGGAGGCCCCGGTCTCTAAAGAGGAGCCTGAGCCTGAGAAGGAGAAGCCAGTTGTTGAAGAAACTGCTGAGCCTCCTAAGGAGTCCAAAGAGGAAAAAGCAGAACCAAAGGCTGAAAAGAGTAAAAAGTCTGAGGAGCCTGAGAAGAAAGAGGAAGAAGCTGAGTCAGTTGAAGGAGGTCCCAGGGTTGTTGGAAAAATCGACCTGGACTCCATGAATCAGAAGACTCGTCCCAGCAAGAAGTCTAAGGCTAAGAGTGAAGAAGCTGAAGGCAAAGGAGAGGAGAAAGCAGAGGCTGGAAAGAAAACAAAAGCTGTAGCGAAGGAGAAGGCTGTAAAGAAGGAAGCCGAAAAAACTGAAAAGGTTGAGGCCAAAGAAACTCCTGAAGCTCTACCTGAGGAAAAAGTGGCAGAACAGCCTGAAGCAACAAAAGAGCCAGATGCCGGAGTAAAGGAGACGAAGACCAAGAAAGAATCTGAGGAGGAGTCAAACCTGATACCCACGCGAGTGGAGAAACTGACCGGTCCGACTGTTGTTGGTAAGATTGAGCTTCCAAGGAAAAGAGAACCCAAGAAAAAACCTGTGGCATCCAGTAAGGATGACCAGAACCTCGACCAGAAGAAAAAGAGAAAACGGATCAAGAAGGAAAGTGGTCCGGTAGATATTGACCGGCAGAAACAGGCGGGTGCAGCAAGAGAAAGGGGAGGAAAGAAGAGGAAGCGTGGCACCAGGCCGGAGGTCAATGAAGAGGATGTACAGAAGCAGATAAAGGATACCCTGGCCAAACTCACGAACAAAGGATCCAAATCAAAAACATCCAAATACAGGCGCGAGAAGCGCGATGCCGTACAGGCCAAGTTGCAGGAGGAAAGCGATCAGCTTGAGCAAAGACAAAATGTCTTGCAGGTAACTGAGTTTGTCTCAGTTAGTGAGTTGGCTTCCATGATGAGTGTTCCGCCCACAGAGGTGATTCAAACTTGTATGAACCTGGGGCTGTTTGTTTCCATCAACCAGCGTCTCGATGCGGAAACCATGTCATTGGTAGCCGATGAGTTTGACTTCAAGGTTGAGTTTGTTAGTGTGGATGTGGTGGCATCAATCCAGGATGAAGAAGATGCACCGGAAGATTTGCTTCCAAGACCTCCTATTGTGACCGTTATGGGTCATGTGGACCATGGAAAAACCAAACTACTGGATGTGGTTCGTGATGCCAATGTGGTTGCAGGTGAAGCAGGAGGCATCACCCAGCATATCGGGGCTTACAGTGTGAAACTGGATGATGGACGTAGGATCACTTTCCTTGATACACCAGGTCACGAAGCATTTACGGCCATGCGTGCCAGGGGTGCAAAGATTACCGATGTGGCCATTATCGTAGTAGCTGCCGATGACGGGGTGAAGCCTCAAACAGTGGAGGCCATCAATCATGCCGCCGCCGCAGGAGTGCCCATTGTTTTTGCCATTAACAAGATAGACCTTCCCGCAGCCAACCCGGAAAAGATTAAGGACGAACTAGCCCAGATGAACTATCAGACAGAGGACTGGGGAGGCAAGTACCAGAGTCAGGAAATTTCGGCCAAGGGAAATGTGAATATTGAAGAATTGCTTGAGAAGGTATTGCTGGAGGCCGAGTTACTGGATCTGAAGGCCAATCCTGAAAAAGCAGCACGAGGAACCATCATTGAATCGACTCTTGACAAGGGAAGGGGAAATATTGCCACCATCCTGGTTGAGTCGGGTACTCTGGAGATTGGAGATGTGGTACTGGCCGGGCAACATTTTGGTCATGTAAAGGCCATGTTCAATGAAAGAGGAAAGAAAATAAAAACTGCAGGGCCATCCACTCCCGTCCTTATACTGGGGCTGAATGGAGCGCCACAGGCTGGTGAGAGTTTCAATGTCATGGATACCGATAAAGAGGCCAAGGAAATTGCTAACAAACGCGAACAATTGCAGCGTGAGCAGGAACTGAGGACCACCAAGCATATTACGCTGGATGAAATTGGACGCCGGATTGCCATTGGTAACTTCCAGGAGCTGAATGTAATCGTGAAGGGTGATGTGGACGGATCCATTGAGGCTCTCTCCGACTCGCTTATTAAGCTGAGTACAGATGAGATCCAGGTCAATATCAAGCACAAGGCTGTGGGACAGATCTCGGAATCTGACATCCTGCTGGCTGCAGCATCCAATGCCATTGTGATTGGATTCCAGGTAAGGCCTTCACTTAGTGCCAGAAAGCTGGCAGAGAAAGAGCAAATCGATATTCGTCTCTATTCCATTATCTACGATGCGATTGAAGAGGTGAAGGCAGCCATGGAGGGTATGCTTGCTCCGGAGATCAAAGAGGATATCATTGGAACCCTGGAGATCCTGGAGGTATTCAAAATCACCAAGGTAGGAACCATTGCTGGCTGTATGGTCAGAGAAGGCAAAATCAGGAGAAACTCCAAGGTGCGGCTTATCAGGGACGGTATTGTGGTCTACAGTGGAGAGCTGGGAACGCTGAAGCGTTTCAAGGATGAAGCCAAAGAAGTGGTTTCCGGTCTTGAGTGTGGATTGAACATTGAAAATTTCAACGATATCAAGGTTGGGGATATGGTTGAGGCTTATGAGGAAACAGAGTTGAAAAAAACCCTCTAAGCGCTCTTTCGATTTTAGTATATTAGCATACCAAAGCATTATGGTATGTATGAATATATAGAGGGAGAATTTGTTGAGAAAAGTCCAGCACATCTGATTGTTCAGGCAGGCCATATGGCCTACTACATTCACATTTCAGTTTTCACCTATAGCCAGGTCAGTAGCCAGAGCTCGGGAAGAATTTACCTCCATTTTGTGGTCAGGGAAGATGCCCAGATTCTTTATGGTTTCGGCGGCCGGGAGGAGCGTGAGATCTTCAGAATGCTTATTTCGGTCTCCGGTGTAGGTGCCAATACGTCCCGCCTGATCCTCTCTTCACTTTCACCGGATGAGATAAGCCAGGCTATTCTGGCCGGAAACGTTTCAATTTTGCAGGGAATTAAAGGGATTGGGGCCAAATCTGCCCAACGGATTATTATTGACCTGAAAGACAAGCTTGGGAAAGGTGCAGGAATAGATGAATTATTCTTTTCGCAGGACAATACCAGCCGCGATGAAGCGTTATCTGCTTTAGTGGCACTGGGTTTTCCAAAGAAAACTATTGAGAAGACTGTGACCCGCATTTTATCAGAGCAGCCGGAACTTTCTGTAGAGGAGGTAGTGAAGGCTGCCTTGAAGTTTATGTAGTGAACCATCGACATAATCACATATTCTTGATTGTCTTTGGATTCCTGCTGGCAATAGGAGCGAATGCCCAGGATTCCACCTTACATTTTCCTTTTTCTGATAAGGGCTCTTATCCCCTCTCGATCTCCGGACAAAGTTCCCCGCTCTACCTGCAAAATCCATCCAATATCAAATCGCAGGTCTTTTATGACCCCTTGACCAAGAAGTACGTGTTCACCGAGACCATGGGAAGCTGGAACTACAGGACTCCTACCACGATGACCATGAATGAGTTTCAGCGATATGAGCTCAATCAACAGGTGAAGGATTACTGGCGAATGAAAGCAAGTGGATCCTCCCTGGAACAACAGCTCTCCTTTATTCCTCCTATCCAGGTAGGTGGAGAGGCATTTGATAAACTTTTTGGATCCAATGTGATCAACATCATTCCTACCGGTTCTGCAGAGCTGATCTTCGGGTTTAACCTGAGCAAACAGGATAATCCCAACATTAGCGAGAAACTTAGAAGTGTTCCCTCTTTCACTTTTGATGAAAAGATTATCATGAATGTGGCAGGCTCCATCGGCAATAAGATGACCATGGATATCAGCTACAATACGGAAGCCACTTTCGATTTTGAGAACCAGACCAAGTTGGAGTACACGGGGGAGGAGGATGAAATCATCAAGAAGATTGAGGCTGGAAATGTGAACCTGTCTGTACCAGGTTCATTGATTAACGGTAGCCAAAGCCTGTTTGGTTTTAAAACGGAGCTGCAATTTGGTAAACTGACGGTGACCAGTGTATTTTCTCAGCAGAGGGGTGAATCGTCGGTGATCACTGTGGAGGGTGGTGCACAATTGAGCGAATTCTCCATCACGGTGGATGACTACGATGTTAACAAGCACTACTTTTTATCGGATTACTTTCGAGAGAACTATAACAAAGCAATGTCACGCCTTCCGATTATTACCTCCGATGTGACTGTCACACGTATCGAGGTATGGGTCACCAATAAGACCACCAACTTTGAACAGTCCAGGAACATTGTAGCGGTAAATGACCTGGCTGAACCTTATCCAATGTTTTACATGCGCGATCCGGGTCAGACAGGAAATTACCCCAGGAATGAACTGAATAATGCCTATGAGGAGCTTACCACCACCCATTCGTCCATCAGGGATATCAAGAATGTGACCACAGAACTGGAGGGTGCAGGCCTGGTTCTGGGAATAGATTATGAGAAGGTTGAAAATGCAAGATTGCTTACTCCAAGAGAATATACCTTCAATGACAAGCTGGGTTATATCTCCCTGAATACGGCCCTGAATACCGATGAGATCCTGGCAGTGGCCTATGAGTATACTTACAGGGGCCAGACCTTCCGGGTGGGTGAGCTTTCCCAGGCAAGCGGAATCTCTGCGCCATCATCTTTGATGATGAAGTTGATAAAGCCCACCAATTATACCCCCAGAGCTTATACCTGGGACCTGATGATGAAAAACGTCTATGCACTTGGGGCCTACCAGGTGGTTGAGGACGAGTTTACGCTGGATGTGCTTTACCGCGACGATGAAACTGGGAACTCTGTCAATTATCTTCCTGGCGGCGACCTGGATAAAACCATATTAATCAGGTTGTTGAATCTGGACAATATGAACTCACAGCGCGATCCCTATCCGGATGGCATTTTTGACTACATGGAAGGTACCACTATCATTTCCTCCAATGGGAGGGTTTTCTTCCCTCTGCTGGAGCCCTTCGGATCGGACCTGGCAAAGATTTTTAATGACAGCCTGGATGGAGAGCAGGCGGATGCAGCCATAGACAAGTATGTGTTTCAGGAACTTTATGATTCTACCAAAACCAAAGCCCAACAAATGGCAGAGAGGAACAAATTCCTGATTGCAGGGCAGTATTCCTCTACAAACGGTTCGGAGATTATGCTAAACGCCATGAATGTTCCTCAGGGTTCGGTAAAAGTAACTGCAGGTGGACGGGAGTTGATGGAGGGTGCTGATTATACAGTGGATTATATGCTTGGCAGGGTTACCATCATCAACCAGGGAATCCTTGAATCTGGCACGCCCATTCGGATCTCCCTGGAGAACCAGTCCCTGTTTAACTTCCAGACAAAGACCCTGGTAGGTAGCCATCTCAACTATAAAATTTCGGATAATTTTAACCTGGGGGCCACTGCCATGCACCTGACCGAGAAGCCCCTGACCCAGAAGGTGAATGTTGGGGATGAACCCATCTCCAATACCATATGGGGACTCAATGGTAATTATAGCGTTGAATCTCAGCTCCTTACCACAATGGTAGACTGGCTTCCCTTCCTGGAAACCAAGGCACCTTCCTCCTTCACGGTTGTGGGTGAGTTTGCACAACTGATACCGGGACACTCAAGTGCCATTGGGAAAGAAGGGGACGCCTATTTAGATGATTTTGAAGGCAGTGAAACATCCATTGATCTAAAGCAATTCTCCTCCTGGAAACTTTCCAGTACTCCAAGGGGATTTTTCCCGGAAGCCGAATTGAACAACAACAGGGCCTATGGATATAACCGTGCACGGCTTGCCTGGTACCATATCGATCCACTCTTTCTAAACCCCGACTCACGGACCCCCGACTATATGAAGAACAATCCTGACTATATGTCCAGTGCCTACGTATATGAGGTGTATGAGACGGATATTTTTCCCTTCAAGGAGAATCCAAACGGGATCCCCACCAGGATATCCGTATTGAACATGTCCTTTTATCCTGAGGAACGGGGGCCCTACAACTATGATTATGAGAGAATAGGACAGGAGGGTGAATTGCTGGAACCCGAGGCAAGGTGGGGAGGAATCATGAGAGAGATTTATTCCAGCGATTTTGAACAATCCAATGTGGAGTTTATTGAATTCTGGTTGATGGATCCCTTTGCTGAGATGCCGGATCATGGTGGAGGAGAGCTGTATTTCAACCTGGGGAATATCTCCGAGGATGTATTGAAAGATTCCAGGAAGATTTTTGAAAACGGACTACCCACCTCAGAAGTTGTTGAAAAAGTGGACACCACTGTTTGGGGCCGCATCCCCCTGACACAATCCCTGGTACAAGGATTTAGTGCAGGCGATGCGACACGGAAATTCCAGGATGTAGGACTGGACGGAGTCTCCTCCTTATATTCCGGCGATGAGGTTAGTTTCTTCTCCCAGGAGTCCGACGATTACCTCGGCCAGATAGAATCGCGTTACAGTTCAGGTCTATTAAGCCAGGAAGCCAGGAATGCCATCTTCCTGGATCCCTCATCGGACGATTACAGTTACTACCGAAGCACCGTCTATGATGGTGAGCAGGCAGGGATTCTGGAACGCTACAAGAAATATAACAACCAGGAGGGCAACTCACCCAGTGACCAGGACAATCCGGAATCTTATCCCACTTCAGGGACCTCCCTTCCGGACATTGAGGATATTAACCGGGACAATACTCTGAGCGAAGGAGAGAGTTATTACTCCTACCGTGTGGACATCAATAAAAGCGATATGCAGGTGGGCCGAAACCACATTGTGGATAAGGTGATCGATAAAGTCATATACCAAAATGGGGAGGAGGCCGATGTAACCTGGTATCAGTTCAGGATTCCCATTTTTGACTATGAGGATGTTGAAGGAGACATCAGCGATTTTAAAACCATCCGTTTCATGCGGATGTTTATGACTGGATTTGAGGATACCACCTTCCTGAGGTTTGCCAAACTGGACCTGGTTCGTGGGGAGTGGAGGCGCTATATGCAGCCGCTTACCCAGGGAGGTGAAGATTGGACAGGGGTGGAGCCTTCATTTGGTGAACTGACCATTTCTGCTGTTAATATTGAAGAGAATTCAGGGAAGGAACCGGTTAACTATGTGCTTCCTCCGGGATTCTCCCGTCAGATTGATCCCACACAGCCCCAGCTCAGACAGCTGAATGAGCAGTCCATAGTTTTAAAAGTGAATGAGCTGGCTGATGGAGATGCCAAGGCTGCCTATAAGAATACGGAAATCGATATGAGGCAGTATAAGAAATTACAGATGGAAGCTCATGCTGAGGCCCTGGTAGGAGAATATCTGGAGAGCAACGAATTGGTGGCTTTTATCAGATTGGGAACCGATTTTAAGGACAACTACTACGAATATGAAGTTCCCCTGGAACTTACACCTCCCGGGAGGTATAACAATGACAGTGATGCGGATCGCTTGATTGTATGGCCGGATGGCAACAGGTTCGAGGTGGTGCTGGATGATTTTACGGAGGTAAAACAGGACAGGAACAGGGCCATGAATGATCCGGAAAGCGAGGTGACCATCAGTACGATATATACAGTGATTGACCAGAAAGGAAACCGTATGTCGGTCAGCGGAAACCCAAATCTGAGCAGCGTTCGTACCATCATGATCGGAGTGCGCAATCCCAAAGCAGGAGACAATCCCTATGGTCCTGACGACGGATTGCCCAAGTCGGGTGAGATATGGTTGAATGAGTTACGTCTCTCCGATTTCAACGAGAACGGAGGTTGGGCAGCCAAAGGAAGGGCCACCCTGAAACTGGCTGATTTTGGAAATATCACCTTTGCCGGGAACACCAGTCAGCCCGGCTTTGGGAGCATTGAACAGAAGGTTCAGGAGCGGCAGCAGGAGCAAATCATTCATTACAACGTTTCCTCCAATCTGCAGATGGGGAAATTCTTTAAACAGGAGAGCGGGGTCAACATACCTGTTTTTATGAATTACTCCAAAGCCATTGTGAATCCCGAGTACAACCCACTGGATCCAGATATTCTATTGAAAGAGGCTATTGATGAGGCAGAGACCGACGTAGAACGCGATTCAATTGTTCGCAATGCCAGGGATATGGTGGAGAGAAAATCATTTGCCGTCACCAATGTCAGGATGAACAAAGCGGGGACAAAGAAGCACTTCTATAGCCTGTCCAATTGGTCCACCAGCTTTTCTATGAACGAAATGGCAAGCTATAGTCCCAACCTGAGCTACTACAATACCAGGAAGGTCAGGGGGAATATCTCTTATAATTTCAATACAAGGCCCACAAATGTCCAGCCCTTTAAATCGGTTAAATGGATGAATTCAGACTGGCTGCGCCTGATCAAGGATTTCAATTTTAATGTTACCCCATCCAGGATCTCTTTCCGAACCGATTTGGACCGTTACTATCTGGAAAAGGAGGTCAGGAACATCAACAATCCCGATTATTATGTGAAACCCACCTTTAAGAAGGATTTTTACTGGAACCGTTTTTTTGATTTAAAATTTGATATCACCAAGAATCTTCGCTTTGATTTCTCCTCTGCACATAATGCCCGAATTGATGAGCCCGAAGGCCGCTGGAATCATGATTATGGGTGGGAGGCGCTCAGGGACACAATTTTGAATTTTGGACGGGCTACCAGCTATTATCAACAGTTCAATACCTCTTATACCATTCCGATTAACAAGATCCCCCTGCTTGACTGGACCTCGGCCAGTGTCAGGTATAATGGAACCTACGGGTGGGATGTAGGTCCCATTATCCCTGATGATCCAATCTGGGGACCTATTCACCTTGGAAACACCATCAAGAACTCCAACACAATTCAGTTGAACGGACAATTGAATTTTGTAAACCTCTACAACAAAGTTCCATACCTGAAGGATATCAATGCCAAATACCGTAATGCCCAAACCAGGGCCCGGGAGGCCAAGACCAGGACCAAGACCAGGATCTTCAACGATGAGAATATTTACCTGCGGGAGGGCCGGAGCCGCTATGTGGTGCACAACCTGAAGACGGAAGATATTCTTGTCGAAGTATTCGACGAGAACATGCAACCCGTAGAAGTAAGCATTGAGATTCTCAGCAATACACGAATTCGAATCACCTCGCAAAAGGCTATCCGGAATGCTCGGGTGAAGGTGACAGGCACCATCGAAAAAGGGGAGAGCCCACTGATCATTATTGCAGAAACCACGGTAAGAATCCTGATGAGTGTGCGTACCCTGAATCTGACCTATTCAACTAGTGGAGGAACCTTGATGCCCGGTTATAATTACGGCATTAATAATTTTGGATTCGGAACCTATACGGGTGGTGGACAAATGGAACCGGGCTGGGGTTTCATTGCTGGATGGCAGGATCAGGATTACGCATACAAGGCCTTTGAAAGAGGTGCGCTCACTACTGATCGGAACCTTAACGAAGCCTACGCCATGAACCATACCGATCGGTTTACCGCCAGGATGAGTATAGAGCCCTTTAACGGCTTGAAAATTGACCTGACTGGTAACCGGATGTACTCCTCTAACTTCTCGGAATATTATACTGCCCTCCCGAATGGCTCACTACCTGCCGATTCGGCAAGGGGAACCCTTTATAGCGGAAATTTCAGCATGTCTTACATCACCCTGGGAACCGCATTTGAGAAGATAGATGAGAATGTGGAGTCCTCCGATGCCTTTGACCTCCTTAAGAATGAGTACAGGGCAACCATCTCACAACGCCTGGGTAGCGATTACACCAATAATAGTGGGGTGGTACTTCCTCCTGACAGTACCAATACAGACTATGTATCAGGGTATGGGCCCACCTCACAGGAGGTGCTTATTCCGGCCTTCCTTGCCGCATATGGTGGCAGGTCGGCAGACAATATCCCAATGACCGTCATTAAATCGATTTGGGAGATAATGCCCAACTGGCAGGTACGTTTCGACGGATTGGGAAAAATTCCGGCATTTCAGAGAGTTTTGAACTCAATTGTAATGAATCACGCCTATCGCTCCAGCTATAGCGTGGGATCCTTTATCAATAATCCCTTTTATATAGCCGACACCATCAGCGGGGTGCCCATAATTACGGACCTGCAGGGGAACTTTATGGTGGAACAGAATATCAATGTCGTGAGCATCAATGAAAGTTTCAGTCCTTTGTTTGATCTCAATATGGACTGGAAAAACAGTCTGACCACCCGTATTGAATACAAACGATCCAGAACCGTGGCCATGAATATGTCCAATAC